>JAKOEO010000100.1 GCA_022321325.1 Candidatus Magnetominusculus sp. LBB02
CGACAACTGCACCGTAAATAAGCAGATAGCGCACAGGTTTGCCGAATGATCTGCCAACAATGCCTTCATACTGAGTCCTGCGGCGGTCAAACCAGTGATTAAACCAACGAAAGAACCCCTTAAACCAACCGGCCTCACCTGCCTGATGTCCTTTCGCTACCGGCTTGAGTATGGTAGCGCACATTGCCGGGGTAAGGGTCATGGCAAGCACGACTGAGAGTACCATAGCAGAGATGACAGTGATGGAAAATTGGCGGTAGATTACACCGGTAGAACCGCCAAAAAATGCCATCGGCACAAAAACCGCCGATAGGACTGTGACAATGCCCCAGAGAGCGCCGGTAATCTGCCCCATAGACTTGATAGTCGCCTCCTTCGGGGACAACCCCTCCTCACTCATGATGCGTTCCACATTTTCAACGACAACTATTGCATCGTCAACCAGCAGCCCGATGACTATCACCATGGCAAACATGGTCAGGGTATTGATGGAAAAACCACTGGCAGACAGAATCCCGAATGTGCCCAGAAGCACCACCGGCACAGCTATGGTGGGAATTAACGTTGCCCTGAAATTCTGAAGGAAAAGGAACATTATTACAAAAACAAGGAAGATGGCCTCAAGCAAGGTCTTGACCACCTCATCAATAGAGATCTTGACAAAGGGGGTAGTGTCATAGGGGTAGACAACCTTGACGCTTGGAGGAAAGTATCTGGACAGCTCTTTCATCTTTGCCTTGACTCTGTTGCCGGTATCCAGAGCGTTGGCGCCGGCTGCCAGCCTGATGGCCATGGCGCCTACCGGTTTTCCTCTATAGAAGGACTGAATATTATAGTTTTCAGTGCCTATCTTACACTCTGCCACATCCCTCAGTTTAACAGTGGAACCATCGCTATTTGTGCGCAGGATGATCTGCTCGAACTGCTCTGTGGTTCGGAACAGGGTGCGCGCAGTGATGGTGGCGTTGAGTTGTTGCCCCGGCGCCGCTGGGGTACCGCCGAATTGACCGGCTGAGATCTGAACACTCTGGGCCTGAAGTGCGGCAGTAACATCATTTGAGGTCAGTTTGTAGTTATTGAGCTTGGCGGGGTTCAACCATATACGCATGGCGTTTTGAAAGCCGAATGTCTGAAGTTCACCCACACCTTGAAGGCGGCTTACGATATCCTGAATGTTTGATACCAGATAATCGGTCAGGGAGTTCCTGTCCATTGAGCTGTCCTCGGAGACAAGCCCAACCACCATCAGATAATTTCTGGTGGATTTGAGCACTGAAACACCTTGTCTCTGCACAACCTGAGGTAGAAGCGGCATGGCCAGTTGCAGCTTATTTTGTACTTGTACCTGGGCAATGTTCGGGTCAGTGCCTGCCTTAAAAGTCAGATTGATAGCGACTGCCCCCGCAGAGTCACTGGTGGATGACATATAGATGAGGTTGTCAATGCCATTAAGTTTTTGTTCTACGACTTGGGTAACCGTATCCTGGACAGTCTGGGCCGAGGCGCCTGGATATGTGGCGTTAATAGTGATCTGGGGTGGAGCAATAGGCGGATACTGTGAGACTGGAAGTGTTTTGATTGCC
The DNA here is from genome assembly GCA_022321325.1 of Candidatus Magnetominusculus sp. LBB02. Taxonomy (GTDB): domain Bacteria; phylum Nitrospirota; class Thermodesulfovibrionia; order Thermodesulfovibrionales; family Magnetobacteriaceae; genus Magnetominusculus; species Magnetominusculus linsii. The sequence goes on from JAKOEO010000100.1 coordinate 1,584, forward strand.
AGAAGACCAGCAAGCATAATCATTATGGCAATCACCCAGGCAAAGATAGGACGATTTATAAAAAATATAGGCATGAATATTCTCCCTTATTTGTTTGTTCCAATCGCTTTAGGATCATTAGCCGACACTCCATCAGACTTGCTGGAAAACGGCACCGCCTTAACCACAGTTTCTGGACGCACCTTCTGCAGACCTTCCATGATGACTCGGTCGCCTGCTTTTAACCCTTCGCTCACCAGCCAGTTATCCCCCACAGTACGAACGACCTTAATAGGCCGGACTTCCACCTTCTCTTCGCTTCCTACGACCATTACCGTAGCGTTGCCGGCAGGACTGCGTGTAACGCCCCTCTGAGCAACCAGGATAGCGTGTTCGCTTACCCCTTCTTCCACAATAGCCTGGACAAACATACCTGGCAGCAGCGTTTGTTTAGGATTCGGAAATATTGCCCGCAGTGTAATGGAGCCGGTACTCTGGTCAACTGTAACTTCAGAGAACTTCAGTGTGCCCAGAGGGGGATAGCTGCTGCCGTCTTCCAACAGCAACTTAACCTGTGCCTGGCCATTGCTCTTTAGAAGACCGCTGGCCAGGTTCTGCTTCAGGCGCAGCATCTCGGCGCTGGACTGCGTCACATCCACATAAATGGAGCTAATGTCCTGGATTGTGGCCAGCGCGGCAGGCTGGCTTGCGGTTACTAAAGCGCCGTTGGTTACCGATGACCGTCCAATTCGTCCTGAAATAGGGGCAGTTACTTTGGTATATGCGAGGTTTATCCTTGCTGTCTCCAGCGCTGCCTTACCAGAGTCGACATCAGCCAAAGCCAGCTTAAAGGCTGCGTTTGCATCGTCATAGTCCTGCTGACTAACCGCGTTTATTTTTACAAGCTCCTGATAGCGGTCAGCCTTGAGCCGGGCTGGAATGAGATTGGCCTCAGCCTTCGCAAGTGCGGCCTTTGCACTGCCGTAGGCTGCCTGATAAACAGCCGGGTCTATCTGATATAGCACGTCAGCCGCTTTGACATCCGCCCCTTCAGTAAACAGGCGTTTCTGAATAATGCCGCCTACCTGAGGTCTCACCTCGGCAATGAGGTGAGCAGAAGTGCGGCCAGAAAGCACAGTGGTAAGCGCCACGCGCTGTGGCTGTATCACAACAACTCCAACTTCCGGCGGCATATTTGGCGCCTCTGCAACTGCGGCGGTCTGTTTTGAGCAACCGACCACAATAAGGTATCCGGCAAGCAGTCCAACGACGGTAATTATCCCGACAGCCCTTTTATACATTATGAAAATCTCTACGAACTTCATATTTGTTTCCTCCCATCTCTGCAAAACATCTATGATAACGTTATATAAACATTGTATTTAGCGGTATTGCGCTGACAGATAAAATAAATCACGTCCGGTAGCCCCTTAATAAGCCATCAACCAATGCAACAGAAAGGACTTGTCGTTCTGCCCATGGAAAACTGATATTATAGATAGTCATAGATAGCAGGCCGTGAATTGATATTGCAAATACCTGCGTTAATATGTCTATATCCATACGACGAAGTTTTCCAGCTTCGACACAATCCTCCACTATTGCTCTGAATTCTAAATATGAATCACGCCTCATTGACTTTTTTTCCATAAACTCTTTCGGTGCACTATAGACATTGAGCCTCGTGAAAAAAAATACCTTATATTCATTAGGATTTTCAAACCCGAAGTCTATGAAATCAAGCAAGGCCTGACGAAGAGCATCAAGCGGATTGCTCTGACTCGCCCTTATATGTCTCAGGTTGGTTAGAAACTCCTCGGAGACCTCCTCGCAGATGGCAAGAAGCAACTCATCCTTGTTCTTAAAATAAAGATAGATGGTAGTCGGCGAATAGCCTATTTTGTCTGCAAATTTACGCATTGAAAATTTCTCGCAACCCTCTTTAATGAAAAGCTCACGGGCAGCATTAAGAATCTCTCTGCGGAACTCTTCTTTATAGTGCGCTCTCTTTTCCTTGATACCCATTAATATTAATTCCTTAACGCTGATATTATATGTTAACACTGTTAATATAACCCTTTGCAGTGTTTTTGTCAACTTGTTATCCTGATCGCGTCAAGCTGCCGGTTTGTATGGAATATCGCCGCGGACTTTTTCCATCGGGAAAGGTTCTTTATTGATCAGCAGGACTTTGTGACCGTACATTGAAAGGTAAACAGCCAGAGTGCTGTCGGCAGATTAATCTTAAATCCACTAAAAAGTGGTATTGACATTGGGAACCACTTTAGTTACCCACCACTGACAACATGGTTCATTTCTCGGCATCTCTTTTCGATGATTTTCCATTCGTGTTGTTTGTCGTTATAACGGTGGTGCTTGTGTATTGAGTGCCATCATTTAATTGGTCATACCTGTTATGAGTATATTCACCCCTGAACGTTACCTCTGCACCAACAGTTATTTTGGTGTTTCCCTTATTTACCTGAGCTTTTTCTGACGGTGCATCGTCAGCGTAAGCAGCCAGTACAACACTGAGTACAAACACCATTGCCATTTCTATCACTGAAAGTTTATTCAATTTCTGACCCTCCATAAACTATCTCCTGTAGTGAGTTTTTCTCCGCCGTATAGGAATCAACAGAGAAGATAAGCGTATCAGGCTGTACACACCCATCTTCTTCAACTTTGATACTATCGGCTCTTATAAAACCATCCTGATATTTACCGTAATACTATGATGGCAGCATTGTCAAGCCTGCAAATTGAAATCGGTGGCGCTGCCGCCACTGGGACTTTGCAGCCTCTACAGCGAAAGCAGAAAAAATAATTCCTATAGTGGAATAATTATCACGGATAGAAAGATTTACCCTCTATACATGAGTTAATTCACAATTTGACAGAACAGTAATAATTCCTATAGACTAAGGGGTGTGCAGGTGAAGATGTGAATCTCTGCAGATGGATTTAAGCGTGTCTCAGCGGCAGGGAATATCATCTTGCAATTTAGTTGTAAGAGGGGTTGCTATGAAAAGGCGAGACTTCTTAAAAGTAGGAGCAATTGCAGCATCTGTCCTTGCATCTGCAAAAGTGGATTCATGTGCTGCAGCAGAGGAGAGTGCCGCATCGGTTAAACGATATAGCGAAATCGGTAAGACCGGACTGAAGATGAGCGATATTTCCTGCGGCTGCGGCAGCCTTCCATCGCCATCCCTTATGTTAAGGGCAATAGACAGGGGAATAAATTATTTTGACACTGCGCCGGACTATGGCTGATGTGTGCCTTACGTGCAAGACCGCCGCGTGTGCTGGTGCATGTCCATACGGACTGCCGGTTGCTGAGCTCCTTAGGGAAACCCATAATACGCTTACATTTGACGTATAGTCATTGGAAAGATACACCAGCGAATGGCACAGTGCCATCTTTCTGATGCACTATTTAGTAACCGATGGCTGAGGATGTGGCAAAGAAAGAGGCAGCAGCAGTAGGTGATCTAAGAGACAGCCTCGATTTGGTTTATCATTTATTTGGCAGCTGTGATGGATCTGGGGTAGGGTGCGTGTGGGTTTGATTCCCACACGCTCGCGCCAGAATTAACATGCGTGGGGGTAAGGGTGCTGTGAAACCTATAGAGATATACAAGGAATTGCCCAAGAGCAATTGCTCAGACTGCAACGAAAAAACCTGCATGGCCTTTGCCATAGGAGTTTCCAAGGGCGACCTCAAGATTGCAAACTGTCCGCATCTGGACAACGAAAAGGCTCAGAGAATTGCTGCTAACATAGTAACCGTTGACTGGCGTTTAAATATCATCAAGTCCCTGTGGGAAGACATAAAGGATGTAGACTTACATGGTATTGCCGCAGCCCTTGGAGCGGCGGCGCATGATACAGGTATAACGATACGCAGCCTCGGCAGGGATTTCATTGTTGGAAGCGACAGGAAGATTACCTCTGACGGGCAGGTAACGCCGTGGGAAGAGATTCTCCTTCTGTTATATATTAAGACAGGGGGAAAGGGGGAGCCTGCCATGCGCTGGGTCTCCTTCAGCGAACTAAGGGGCGGGGGCGTGAAGGTCGAGGCAATTAGAAAGGAGTTTGAAGAGCCGATGTCAGAACTCTTTAACAAAAATCCGAAGCAGGCAATAGCCGCCATTGAGAGTTTGGGGGCTGAGCTGGTTTCGGGCCAGGCCTCGGAGATGGCATGGCGGTGTCATCTGATGCCCAAAATACCTATGCTCGCGCTTTATTGGCCTGCCGATACAGAGTTTCCGGCGCGCTTTAAGGCGGTCTTTGACGCCTCGGCAGACATGTTCTTAGATGTCGAATCCATAGTCTTCCTTTGCGAAGGCTTCGTAAAAAGAATTGCACAAAGAATGGGCTTGGAGGTTGAGTGAAAACACTATCTATTGAAGGTCTGTTTACAATAATCCCGCTTGTGGAGTTCAGAAATACGCCAAGCGTAAAGTTCCATACCTTGCCGGAGAAAAAGATCCCCCGCATAGACTCGGTGGATAGGGTTGAGCACGGCTCAAGTGCCGTTTCGCCAACCGTTGCCGGACGCACAGGGCAATTCTGGTATTATCACAAGGCGCAGACCGATAATCTTCTGGTTTTTCTTGGCGCCAGAACGACATATCTCTATACCCCGACGCATGGAAAGGTGGAAACACTAGAGGTAACCCCTGACTGGATCAAACACAACGGCGAACTGGTTATAGAGGCCCCTGCCATTTTATCATGGCCGCCGGGCGTGTTTCATAGGGTGTCAAGCGGGTTTAATGGTTCGCTTTCGTTAAATTTCGCAGTGCATGAGGCAGGATTTTCACTTCAGGACAACTTCGACATTTATGAGGTAGATACAGAGACCGGAGCGTTTAGCGTAGTCAGACATGGGTTTTTAGACCAATCAGGCGTAAGTGCTCGACAATAATATGGGAGGATGTTAAATGCTGAAACCAAATGACATGGCAATTGACTCAGAGGTGCGTCTTTCAGACGGCACTGAGGTTGCCCTTAGCGTGCTGCTTCGTCAGGGCAGAACGATGGTCGTATTCCTACGGCACTTTGGCTGACCGTTTTGCAAAGAATTGGCTGTGCAGTTGCACAGAGACAAGGCCAGATTTGACGCACTTGGAATCAGGATAATACTTGTTGGGATGGGAAGCCCCAAACAGGCTGAGGCGTTTCGCAAAAATCACGACCTCTCTTTTACGATCATTTGCGACCCACGCAAAATCCTCTATAAGGCATACGGACTTATAGAGGCGGGAATAACGGGCATTGTGTCGCCCATGACTATTATACGGGGCATTGGGGCATTGGGGCGCGGGCATCTGCCGGGTCTTCCTTCAGGGGATATATTTCAACTGTCAGGTATTTTTATTATTGATAGCAATATGGTTGTCAGATATGCGCATTATGCCTCTAATATATCTGACACCCCCTCAACTGAGGAGATTATACGGGCGGCGGCTGCCATAACGTGAAAAAGAAAGTTGCCATAATAGGGGCAGGCCCGGGCGGCCTCACCTCTGCAATGCTTTTGTTGAGCAGGGGCTATGAGGTGGACATATATGAAAAGGACCCGGCAGTTGGCGGTAGAACGGGGCGATTCCTGCTTGGCGATTACTTATTTGACATAGGGCCGACCTTTCTGATGCTTCCCGGGTATATTGAGGAAATCTTCAGGCTGGCTGGCAGGAATATCCATGATTATGTGGAAGTTACCCCGCTTGACCCGCTCTACAGGCTAAGCTATGACGATGGCACAGAGTTTAATCCATCGCCGGATATGCAGAAGACCATGACTGAAATAAAAAGGGTTATGCCTGGCGAACTTGATAACTACCTCAGATTCAGGCATGACGAAAGCTACAGGTTTAATCGTATTGAGAGGAGTTTCAAAATTCCCTATTGCAGTTTATATGATTTTTTAAGGCCGGCATTTATAGAGGCGCTGCCGCAAATGGATGTTAGCGGCAGCCTTCAAGGCAGGCTTCAGAAATACTTCTCGGACGAAAAGATGCGGCTTGCCATGACATTTCAGACAAAGTACATAGGGATGTCACCGTGGCAGGCACCCTCTGCTTATTCGTTGATCTCTTATATAGAGTATCAGTGGGGAATTCACCACGTCACAGGCGGCCTTAACCGGCTTACGTTGGCAATGTCTAAGGTTGTGGCGGGCTTAGGCGGCAGAGTTCACACATCCACAAAGGTCAGACACATTATCTCAAAGGGGAAAAAGGCCGTAGGCATCGCCCTTGAAGACGGCAGAACGATAGAATCGGACTATGTCATCATAAACGCCGACTTTGCCTATGCGATGTCAAATCTTATTCAGACAAAGAGAAAATACACTGACGCCGACCTGAAAAGACGGAAATATTCCTGCTCCACATTTATGTTATACCTTGGCGTTAAGAAAAAATATGACATGCCTCATCACAATCTAATCTTCGGCGAGCATTTCAAAGACTACATGGATGAGATAACGATGACAAAGAGACCGTCTGCACAGTCTCTGGTCTATGTTCACAACCCGGCGGTTACAGATTCCACGCTTGCCCCGGAAGGGAAATCCCCGATATATATACTTGTGCCGGTTCCGAATAATAAGGTATCCATAGACTGGGACAAACTAAAGCACAGCTTCACTTAACTTCGACAGTCATAGGCAAATAAATCTTCGAAGACCCGCATAGAATGT
>JAKOEO010000101.1 GCA_022321325.1 Candidatus Magnetominusculus sp. LBB02
TCTTATTTTCTATTGCGCCGCATTAGAAAATTGACCCTATTGCGCTTTCTGGGTTAAATTATGATATAACGCCCTCTCTATTTTCCTTGAACTCCTCCACCCATACGCATATACTATTAACTTCAACATCGTCTTAGGGTCATACTGTGGATTGCCTACTTGATCCCTTATTACCTCTATCCCCAATTCCCTCATATCTATCATCTCTATAAACTCATCATATACTCGCACAGGGTCTTCTCTTCTATTATGACACAGTCTGCAAGCCGGAATGACGATATTAAGAGAAAATTTATGGTGCAATTGTCTAATGCGTTTGCCCTGTCTCTGCGTCTCAAGTGGATTGACAGAAAATTGTTTTTGTGGTAGTCTAAAGGCATGAACGTGATAACGATACCGCGGGTGTTAAGAGAAAAACTGGGGGAAGAGGCCACGGAGGCCCTTGTGGAGGTCTTTAATAAGGTTGAACCTGACTCCTCAAAAATTAAGGCTGAACTCTCCAAAGAACTGGCTACAAAAGCTGATTTATCAGTTGAAATAGCTAAAGTCAATGAACATATCTCAGAAGAAGCGGCTAAACTACGCGTTGAGACTGCCAACGTCAAGGCCGATATAATCAAGTGGATGTTTCTCTTTTGGATAGGCCAAACGGCTGTAATGGTTGCAATGTTTAAATTCTTTGTGAAGTGATTCTCTATGAATGAGGGAAGCTCACAAGAAGAGATTGACAATTAGCGGTATAAGCTGCCCGCACTCTTGTATAGCAAATTCAAATGAACGATAATAATGTACTCACAGTTGCCGGACTGAGGAAAAAATATAAGGACAAGGCCGCCGTCAATGGCGTCAGCTTTGCCTTTTCAACGGGCGAGTTTGTCGGTCTTTTAGGCCCAAACGGTGCCGGCAAGACCACCACGATTAAGATGCTCACCGGTCTGATCAGGCCCTCTGCCGGTACTATTCACTACTACGGCAGCGACTTCAGGCAGCAGTCTCAAACCTCTAAGGCGCTCATCGGCGTCGTGCCTCAGCAGAACAATCTCGACCGTGATTTAACCGCCTATGAAAACCTCTACCTGCACGCCATTCTCTACGGCATTCCTAACGGGGTTAGGACGCAAAGGATTGACGAACTGCTTGATTTCTCAGGTCTTGCGGACTATCGCAACAGGCAGGTCAAGCAATTTTCGGGCGGCACGATGCGCAGGCTCGTCATCCTTCGCGCCCTCCTGCATGAGCCAAAGATACTATTTCTCGATGAGCCTACCGTCGGTCTTGACCCCCAAATAAGGCGCGTCATCTGGGATTTCATCGTCAAGATTAACCGCGTGAAAAATACCACCATTTTATTAACCACCCACTATATTGAAGAGGCCGAGAGGCTCTGCAAACGGGTGCTGGTCATCAACGACGGCTCCATTATCACTGACGGCGACCCGGAGACCTTAAAAGACGGCATTGGACGCTTCGTGCTCGAAATCCATAAGGACGACAGTATTGAAGAGGAATTCTTTGACACCCGAGATGAGGCCCTTGCAGCCCTCCATAATTCCACCTATACCTGCAAGGTACGAGGCGTAACGCTTGAGGATGTGTTTTTGAGGCTTACTGGAAGGCGAATTAATGTTTAACGGGATTTATGCGGTGCTCTACAGGGAGCTGTCAATTTATCGAAAGCGGGCAATTAAGCAGATACTGTCCTCATCGCTTTCGCCGCTTCTGTTTTTAATCGCATTCGGCTGGGGCTTTGGCAGCGGCGTTACCGTTGGCGGCTTGCCATATATATCTTTTCTGATTCCCGGCCTTATTACAATGAACAGCTTGAATCAGAGTTTTGCCATATCGGCGGAGATAAACATATCGCGCTTTTACTTTCACACATTTGACGAATATCTCATAGCGCCCGTCTCACACGCCGGTATAGTGGTTGGCGAGGCGTTGTTTGGCGTATTTCGCGGTCTTTTGGCGGCGGTGATTATCTTTATCTATGCCCTCATTTTTAAGGTGACACTGTTTTTTAATCCAATTTTTCTCATAGCGATAGTCCTTCATACGTTTATTTTTTCACTGCTTGCCGTAACGACTTCGATGATTGTCAAAGACCATTCGGGGCAGGCCCTGGTCAATAACTTTGTAATTACGCCGATGATATTTCTCTGCGGCACGTTCTATCCCATTGACAAGCTGCCATATGCCTTTAAGCTGCTGGTATATGTGTTTCCGCTTACGTACTCGACCAAGGTTATACGGGCGGCGCTGACAGGCGGCGAGGTGAATATTTTATATGTCGGTCTTATGGCGTTTTATTGTATAATGTTCTTTCTGACGTCGCTTTGGGCGTTGAGAAGCGTTGAGGCATGACTATGAATGTTGTCCACTCTATAGGATTGGGTCCTGGCGACCCTGAGCTTGTGACGATTAAGGCAAAGCTCATTCTTGAAGCGTCTGACGATGTAATCGTCCCGCAGTCTGACGCCCTCGGCAGGAGCATTGCCAAAGACATAATCGTCCACTATGTGAACTCCTCAAAGATTACCATGTACTACTTCCCGATGAACAATAACAGGGATGAGCTCAAGCGGCGATACACTGAACTTGCAGAGAAAATTAAGGCCCTCGTTGCCGCAGGGCGCAAAGTCTCCTACGTCTCGATGGGAGACCCCACCATATACAGCACGTCAAACTATCTGACCGAAGCGCTGCTTGCCATAGGTGTCGCCGTAACGCATGTGCCGGGTATAAGCTCCATCAATGCCTCAGCGGCGCTGCTTGGCATACCATTGACCAGCAAGGGCGGGGATTTCGGGGTTTTTGAACTGCCGGAGGATGTCCAAAGGACGGTTGAATTAATTCAAATGCACGAAACTTCAGTATTTATGAAGGTAAATAAAAAGCTGCCTGTGCTCATAGAGGCGATACAGGCACAGCCGCCTGCCGCCGCATATCTTGTAAACAGGGTAACGCTTGACGGGCAGATGAGCTTTGATTTGCTGAATGAACCGCTGCCACAGGAGCCGCTATATCTTTCCATAGCTATAGTGAAGAGAAAGCGCCTTAAGTGAAAACCGAACTGCGAAAAGGGTTCACTACCGGCACGGCGGCAGCCGCGGCGGCAAAGGCCGCCTCCATGTTTGCGGCCACCGGCACACTTTCAGATAATGTCAGCATAACGCTGCCAGACGGCCTCACAGTGCTTGATATAAAGACACGTCCGGCAAGCCGCCGCCATCAGAGCGGCTTCGCCGCCTCCGTAATCAAAGACGGCGGCGACGACCCTGACGCCACACACGGCCTTGAGATAATCGCCGCTGTAAGATTCATAAACAATGGCGGCACAGAGGTCACGATTAAAGGCGGCAAGGGCGTGGGCATGGTAACAAAGCCCGGCCTTCAAATCCCTGTCGGCACTCATGCCCTTAATCCCGTCCCTCGCTCGATGATACGTGCCGCTGTCAGAGAGGCCGTCCCAACGGGGCTTGTTGAAGTAGAGATAATCGTGCCTGATGGCGAAGCTGCTGCCGCAAAGACATTCAATAGCAGGCTTGGTATCATTGGCGGCATCTCGATAATCGGCACTACGGGAATTGTTGAGCCTATGAGCATGGAGGCCGTTAAGGCGGCAGTTGCCTGCGAGCTTGACGTTGCGTATGAGGAAAACTCCTCAAGGGTCTATCTGTCACCCGGCAAAATAGGGGAGGACGCGCTAAAGGCGGTTTTCCCCGGCGTTCATGTCGTTCAGATGAGCAATTTCATAGGGGACGCCCTTCTCTATGCAAAGAAGAAGGGTTTCAAAGAGGTCGTAGTAGGCGGGCATCCGGGGAAACTTGCAAAGCTCCTGATGGGCTATTACGACACTCATTCAAAGAACTCGCCGCAGGCAGCGGGCTTTGTAGCCAAACTGTTCGGCCTCGAAGGACAATTTATCACGGTTGAAGAGATTATTGAATATGTAAAAAACAGAGATAAGTTCAACGTTTTGGCTCACGACATAGCCGCAAAAATTAATTCGCAATTCAGTTTTTCGTCTGTTGAGACATTGCTGTTTAATATGAAAAAACAACTAATAGGAAGGGCTGTATGTATAAGATAATGGTGATAAGCGCAGGCCCCGGCGCGGCTGAATATATGACCTATGCGGCAGTTAAGAGGGCGCGGGAGTGTGATATATTAATAGGGACGCGCGGGCAGCTTGCCGCCCTCGATATTGCCCCGTCTGAGTGTGCAATCGAAGAAAACAGGATAGAAGAGATACTTAATCTGATTGGCCGCTGCGAGGACAAAACCGTAGGGGTTTTAGTAACAGGAGACGCCGGCATTTTCAGCCTGTCACAGAAGATTTATGACCGCTACGGCAAGGACTCCGTTTTGGATGTAGTGCCCGGCGTGTCATCCATACAGGCTGCGTTTGCCAAAATCAGGGAGTCGTGGCTGGATGTGCGCGTGTTTTCGTTTCACGGGCGGCAGATAGAGGAGGTTGAGGAAGTCCTTCAATGCCAAAAGGCGGTAGTACTCTGCGATAAGCAAAACAGCTCGCGCGCGATATTAGAGGCAATGATACCGTTTGGGCTTTTCAGCCATGGGCGCGATATATATGTCTGCCAAAACCTGACCAGAGAGGGCGAGAAAATAATAGAGATTAAAGACCGTAACTCTGTTGAAATAATAGCCCCGGCAGGCAAGGAACTTATTCTTATCAAGCGACATCAGCCGTAATAACTCAGGAGCGTAAACCCTTACCCTGCTGCATGTTGTCGGCGCATTTGGCGTTAAACTGTTTGTTTATGTTAGAATGCGGTATGTGATACATCAAAGGAGGCACGATGATATTTGAGATAATAAAAAACGCCATGATGGCCGCCCTCGGGGCGCAGGAGATGCTCAAGGAGTTCATAGACGCTCTGGTGGCAAAAGGGCAGTTGAGCGAGCAGCAGGGCAGGGGTATGTTAAACGAATGGAAGGAGAAAATTAACAACGCCGGGGCAGGCATCAACCTCTCTGAAATTATGGATATGGCCCTCGCCAAGATGAGTCTTGCTACAAAGGACGACATAGAGAAGATTAACAAGAGACTTAGCGCCCTCTCACAAAGAATCGCCGCCTGCGAAGACAGCCGCTCGGAGGCGGGCAGCGACAAATAGCATGTTTAGCGAGCTTCTCAAGATAAGAAAGACATACAGAAATATAAACCGGATAACGCAAATTCTCAATGTTCTGGTAAAACATGGCTTCGGGCAGTTTATTGAGCAGTTGAATCTCCACAGGCTTATTCCATTCAGAAAACGTATTAAGCTCATAGCGGGCGGGGTCGTCATAGAGTCCTCAGTGCCTGCAAGCCTTAGGCAGGTATTTGAGGAACTTGGCTCGTCCTTTATAAAACTTGCGCAGATACTGTCGTCCCGTCCGGATCTGATAACTGAAAAGTATGCGATGGAGTTTGAAAAACTTCAGGATGAGGTGCCGCCGTTTCCATTTGAGCACGCTAAGGAGATAATCGAGGCAGAGCTTGGCAGACCCATAGGGGAGATTTTTCAAGAGATAGAGAAAATCCCGATAGCCGCCGCATCTATCTCTCAGGTACACAAGGCAACGCTCAAAGACGGCTCCAAAGTGGTAGTGAAAGTCCAACGCCCAAAGATTAAGGAGATAATCGAGACTGACATCAGCATAATGAAGATGTTATCCACTCTGATGCTGAAATATATACCTGAGACGGAAGTCTTTAACCCAATGGGGATAATCGCGGAGTTTTCCAAGACGATAAAAAAAGAGCTGAATTTCTGTGAAGAGGCCAAAAACATTGAGCGCTTTTCTAAAAATTTCAAAAACGTCAAGGCCATAAAAATCCCCGTTCTATACCCGGCCTTTACGTCTGAGCGCGTACTTGTAATGGAAAGAATCAAGGGAATGCGCATTACTGATGTGGACGCCATAGATAAGGCAGGGCTTGACAGGAACGAGATAGCGGCTACGCTGGTAGACGCGTATTTTAAGATGATACTTGACGATGGCTTTTTCCATGCCGACCCGCACCCCGGCAATCTCTTCATTCTCTACGACGGGCGTGTGGCCATTGTGGATTTCGGAATGGCCGGCTGGTTGTCCCCGGTTGTGATGGAGAGCATCGCCGCCTTGCTCATTGCCCTCGTGCATAAGGATTTTGAGTCGTTGATAGACCAGTTTGTAGAGCTTGGAATGATAACTGACGAAATGGACATAGGCAGTTTCAGGCAGGAGTTCTTGTCCGACATGATGGAGTTGTTGTTGCCGCTTTATGACAGCGCCCTTGCGGAGATAAATTTTGCCGAGTACCTGAACACGGTAACGCAGCTTGCAATTAAGCATAAGCTCAAGGTGCCGTCCTCTATGCTGCTCATAGACAAGTGCATGTTAATCGTAGATAATACGGTACGGGAGCTTGCGCCTTCGTTTAACTTCATTACGGCGGCTACGCCCTATACCTCTACTTTGATGATGAAGAAGTACGGGCCAAAGAGGGTGTTTGACAAGGTTGAAAGACACCTTAGCGGGCTGGCCGATTCATTAATAGACACGCCCAAAAAAATTCGCGTCCTTCTTAGGAGGATGATAACCGGCGACTTCACAATAAAATCTAACATTGTTGGCATAGACCGTCTGACGCGCGATATAGAAAAGTCCTCGAACAGGCTGTCATTCAGCATAGTAATTGCCGCAATTATAATGAGTTCCTCTATCTTGACGCTCTCAGGGACGGGCGCAAAAATATTTGACATACCGGCATTTGGTACGCTTGGCTTTACAATTGCCTTTTTCCTGGGGCTATGGCTTATTATATCCATACTGCGCTCAGGCAGACTTTGACTGGGGGTCTCTGCGGCATGAATCTTCCCCCTGAAGCCGAACTTGCAGAGCGCCTGAGACATTATATGGCTGCTGGAGTTCCTGTTGGCCTTACGCTTACAGATAACTCTTCAAGCATGTTATCGGTACGCCGAGCCCCTGATGGAAAGATATCTATACGCGCTCATCGAATGTTTTTAAACGCCGGGGCGGAGGTCATCGAAGAGATCGCCGCATTTGTTAGACAGAGAAAAAAACAGACCCCGCTAACTCGCCAATTTATCAGAGAAAATAAAAGCGTCCTTAAAAAACGACCTAAAAGGGCGGCAGCCATTAACCCGCAGGGCAAGTATCACGACCTCATGGCCATTTATAGCTCCCTGAACGAAGAATATTTCGATGGCAGCCTTTCCGTTGACATCACATGGGGCAGAAGACAGACGCGCGGAGTTTATCGAAAGAGACGACTGGGAAGCTATGACGCTGCCGGAAGTCTTATTCGCATACACCCGGCCCTCGATAAGCCTGCCGTGCCGCGATTTTTCATCGAGTATATAGTATATCATGAAATGCTTCATGCGGCCATAGGCATAAGGGTAAAAAACGGCAGACGCACAATACACGGCAGGGATTTTAAACTCCGAGAGAGGCTGTTCAGGGACTACGGCAGGGCGATGGACTTTCTGAAATACAGGCTCTGATTACAGGTGAATGGCATGTACGGGGCAGTTTTCCTCTGCCGCTTCGCAGCAGCCGGCGTAGTCACAGGCATCAGGGTCAATGACCTGAGACTTGCCGATGGCCTCATCAACAAAGAAGACCGCCGGGCATATCTCTTCACACCTGCCGCACCCTATACAAGTATCCTCATCAACCATTACGTGCATAATTTTTAGTATAACATAAACAGGGAACTGCCGACAAAAATCTTTTTTAGGGGGATATCAGGGCCTATGACAGATTCCGAACAAGCCGCAATGACAAAATTACTCATATGGTTGCTGCTTAGTATTATTCTTTATGGAATTTCATTTTGACACTCGCTATATAA
>JAKOEO010000102.1 GCA_022321325.1 Candidatus Magnetominusculus sp. LBB02
TGAGCCATCAGATAGGGGATGATATGAGCTGTGATGTCAATAGTGGACACTAAATAGTTCATGCCGCATCCTTTTTTTCATAGAGCTGTTTTTCGTAAGCGGCAGGGGATAGGAATCCGAGCCTTGCCTGAGTTCTCTGATGGTTATAGAAAACCTCTATGTACTCAGTGATGTCATCAATCGCTTCTTGCCTGGTCTTGTAATGACGATGATAAACGAGTTCATTCTTAAGCGTTCCCTTGAAGCTTTCCATTGGCGCATTGTCATGGCAATTGCCCTTTCTGCTCATAGACGCCACTATGCCTAACTGCTCAAGCAGCTTTCTGTATTCATGTGCGCAGTACTGACTTCCACGGTCAGAATGATGGACAAACTCCTTTTTCATGCAATCCGACATGGCATACCCTACAATCCTGCCGCTGCATATATCCTTATGCCCTGCAAGGTACAACCACCCCTCATCAGTCCGTATATAGGTTATATCAGAGAGCCATACCTGATTTAGCGCAGCTGCCTCAAAACACTGATTAAGAAGATTTTCTGCCACAGGCAGCTTATGCTTGGAATCTATCGTGGCTTTAAATCTCCTCTTCTGTTTACATCTTATGCCGAGTTTTTTACGAATGCGCCTAACTCGGCATATCCCAACCTTAACTCCATTATTCGACAGGTTATCTTTCAGGCGCTTAGGTCCGTATGTACCCCTTGTCTGCTTGTGCGCCGCCAGTATATATCTCCTGTACGGCCTCCTCCTTTGCACGCATCGAAGGCCCCCTGTCAAGCCGAGCGTAATATCCACTGGCTGATACTTTCAACACCCGCCTAAGAAAAGGCACTGGATACCGGAGCCGCAATTTCTCTATCATCGCGCACCTCGCTGCAACTCCTTCGCAAAGTACGCTGCAGCTTTTTTTAATATTTCTCGCTCCATCTTTACCTCGGCAAGCTCACGCTTCAGCCGCGCCAGCTCCATCTCTCCTTCACTCAACACCCGATGCTTTTCGCCAACATCTCCGAGCTTCCCGTTTTTATATGCCTTTACCCAGTTGCCTATGCTTGATGGCGGCACCGATAGCCTCCTGCTAACCTCAGGTACCGATAATCCACCCTCTATTACTAACTTCGCCGCCTCTTCTCTAAACCCCTTCGTGTACTTCCCATTCGGGATCCTTTCCATCTGACACATCCATTGAGTTTCTTATTTTACCCTATTTTGGTGTCCACTTTTCCCATCTTACCTCAGTTTCTCTCTAAGATGATTTCCGTCGTTTTTTTTCACATTACCATTACGTTCTAATACTCCCAGTTTTTCTGTTAATACTTCATACTCCTTACATAAATCCGTAAACTTATGATGAGCAGCGATATCTCTGCGGGCTTGCTCCAATTGCTCTGCGTTAGTCAACCGCTCGCTCACCGTGAGGCTTCCTTCACGACGAGATAATACGTAGTATGGCCCGCGTACTTTTGGCTCGTCTGCTCCCTTTACCGGTACTTTTAGATACTGTTTGTTAATAGTTCCCCGTTTCATTGAACGAATTCCATCCATTTCAGACAATACCCCCTTACGCCTATTTTCAATCTCCTCTATTCTATCCATCTTTACCTCTTATTGTAGATTTATTTCTGCAATAACATGCCCAAAGATAAAAACTCTACAGCTTAACCCTTTTTTTTGACGCAGACCCCCGGCATATTTTTGTCTTGATAAACGGGTCCACTATAATGTTATACTACCTAAGAATTGGAAGGCCGCGAAGGTCTTATGTAAAAGCCGCGAAGGCAGATGCGACAGCCGGTATATTCTAAAAAGCGTGTACCGGGCGATTTTGGGCTGCCTTTGCGGCTTTGAGTCTTACTCATGCCGCTTAGGTTGTACAAATTTTTTTAAGTTTGGCAGAGGCACAGATGCATATACCGGACGGCTATCTCAGCCCTCAGACGTATATTCCGATGTTTGCCGTTACTGGGGCGTTTTGGGCCGGGGCGCTGAGGAAATTAAAGACCCAGCTGCATGCAAAGCAGATTCCCTATCTTGCGATGGCCGCGGTGTTTTCATTTCTTATAATGATGTTTAATATCCCTGTTCCCGGCGGTACCACAGGACATGCCGTCGGGGCCGCCATAGTTGCCCTGCTTCTTGGGCCGTGGACTGCCGTCTTCGCGGTCTCTGTGGTGCTGATTATTCAGGCCCTGGTTTTTGGCGACGGGGGAATAACCGCCCTTGGCGCTAATTGTTTCAACATGGCAGTGATAATGCCTTTTGTGGCTTCGTGGGTGTTCAGGCTTTTCAGAGGTCAAGGCGGGCAGAGGCTCTCTCTGGCGGCCTTCCTGTCAGGTTATGTGGGGCTTCTTGCCGCAGCCCTGGCAACGGCGGTTGAGCTGGGGATTCAACCAATAATCGCCGTCTCCACAGACGGCAGACCGCTTTTCGCCCCATATCCGCTTTCTGTCACGGTGCCAGCGATACTCATTGGCCATATGTTTTTACTATGTATTGTGGAGGGCATGGTAACGATGCTGCTATTGAGATATTTTTACAGGCACGACCCCGGTATGTTAAAAGAGGCGGAGGCGTTATGATGCAAAGAACATTATGGATAGGGCTTGCGATTATGGCGTTTCTTGTACCGCTTGGCATTGTCGTGCCGCAGGTGTTCGGCTCTGGCGGGGCATGGGGAGAGTGGGACGCCGCCACACTTGGCCAAATGCTGGGCTTTCTTCCCGATGGGCTCAGGCGCTATGCAGGAATGTGGAATGCCCCGTTTGGCGATTACGATATAGTCATGGTCAGAAGCCGACCGCTTTCATATCTTGCCGCCGGCGTTATAGGTGGCGCAATTGTAGGCGCTGCCGTCTATATTTTATCTAAATTCTTATCGAAGCCTGTTGCAAGACCGCAAGAACATGAATAATAAAATACCCGCTTTCCTGCTCGAAAACAAGCCGTACCCTCATTCCCGCACAGTGACAGTCAAGACGTTATTCATAGACAAGGCAGTCGGGCATATCTCTGAATTCTATGAGACAGTCTTCACAAATTGGGAGACTGCCCGAAAGGATGGCCTGTTTCAGAGACTAAACGCAAGGACAAAGCTCCTGTTTCTGGTATTGTTTGTCTTTGCCGTCAGCATAAAAAAAGACGTGTCATCGGACATATTGATAGCCATATTTATAATGCCGTTTGTCGTGCTGTCGAAAATTGGAATACTCAGTTTTTATAGAAAGACGTTAATAGCGGGATTCTTTTTTGGCCTCCTGCCGGGCCTTCCCGCCGTGTTAAACGTGATAATGCCGGGGGAGCCGGTCTATAGAGTTATTGAACTCGATCAGCCGTACGAACTCTGGATATACCATGTGCCGCAGACCATTGCGGTAACGCGCGAGGGGATTTTGTCTGCCATGACGCTTACCTCTCGTGTGGCCAATTCGGTTTCGATTACGCTTCTGGTGGTGTGTACGACGCCTTTTGCGGAGCTGGTCAAGGCACTGAGCACCCTTAGAGTGCCGGAGTATTTTCTTATGATACTCAGTCTTGCGCAAAAGTATGCGTTTATATTTTTGAAAATGCTTGCCGACATGCACACGGCAAAAAAGGCGCGCCTCATAGGCCGCCCTGACGCGGCAGACTGGATAGCGGGCAGACTTGCCTACGTATTCAAAAAGACTCAGCAGCGCTGCGATGATGTACATAAGGCGATGACAGGGCGCGGCTTCACAGGACAGGTAAAATTAGCCTCCCTGCGGGCGATGACCCCCGTAGACATCATATACGGGGCAATGTTTTTGACATTGTGGTTTTTTATATTAATCATATAAAATTATACAGGTTCGATGGAAACGGTACTTGCCCTGAATGGGGCGACATATAGATATTACGACAAAATCACCGCTCTTGACGGCGTGACCCTGTCCATTGGAAGCGGAAAGAGGGTAGCGGTAATAGGGGCAAATGGAAGCGGCAAGTCATCTCTGCTGCAAGTCCTTGCCGGATTGATATTTCCACAAAGCGGGCAGGCGTTCTTTAAGGGTGTGCCATTTACAGAGAAATCATTTAAGGATGCGGAGTTTCTGAGGCATTTCAGGACATATGTCGGTTATGTGTTTCAGGACTCAGATGTGCAGCTATTTTGCCCTACCGTGTATGACGAGCTGATATTCGGGCCGCTTCAGATGGGAATGGACGAGGCGGAGGCGGCAGGACGCGCCGATGAGATTATGAAGATGCTCGATATAGAGGCCATCAGAGACAGGCCGCCCTATATGCTTTCCGGCGGGCAGAAGAAGAAGGCGGCGCTTGGGGCTGTGCTTACTATGAATCCGGAGGTTATACTGCTTGATGAGCCTACGAGCGGGCTTGACCCGCGAACACAGGCGTTTCTTGTAGAGCTGCTGTTTACCCTTAACGACGCCGGCAAGACTATTGTGCTCTGTTCGCATGACCTTGCACTTGTCGAGGAATTGCAGGCCGAAACGGCTGTCCTCACAGAAGGGCACACGATTGAAAAAGTGGGAAGTGCAGATGACATTTTAGGCGACGAGGACATGCTCCTTCGCGTAAACCTGACCCATGAACATTTCCACCGCCACAGGGGCGCTGGCGGCACTATCAGTCATGTCCACCGCCACGCACATGGGGATTGACAGTGGACAAGCAGAAAGCTGAGATCATTTCCCCTCAATGGGTATTCTTATTCATAGGCGTGATATTTGGCTATGTCTTCGTATTCATAACGCCGCCCTTTCAGGCCCCCGACGAGTATAGCCACATGTTTCGCGCCTACCATGTATCGCTGGGCGGGTTGGTTTCGTCAAAGGCAGGAGGCATATCGGGGGCGGAGCTGCCGGCAAGCATTGGCGAGACGGTCGTACAGGTATCAACAAATCTTTCCCAGCACCCGAGCAATAAACAAAAACTCTCAGACCTCGGGCGCGTTATGCACTTTCCTCTGGCGCCATATAGGACAGTGTTTTACTTCTTTCCAAATACTGCCCGCTATGCCCCTGTGATGTACTTGCCGCAAGCCTTGGGGATATTTGTGGGAAGGCATCTTAATTTAGCTCCGGTTTATATTATGTACATGGGCAGGGTTTCAAATCTTGCCTTCTGGATAACGTTAATCTATATTGCAATAGGCATAACGCCCGTGTATAAGTGGCTCTTTGCATTATTGGCGCTGATGCCGATGTCTCTCTTTCTGGGGGCGTCGCTCTCGGCAGACGCCTTTACTAATGCCGTGGCCTTTGTCTTTGCCGCGGTAATTTTCAGGATGGCCTTTGGGGGCGGCAACGACGCGGTATCAACAGGGGAACTTGCGCTGATTTTTCTGCTTGGGGCAATGCTATCTCTGTCCAAGCAGGTCTATGCCCCTGTGATGCTGCTTTTTCTGATTATACCCGTCAGCCGCTTTGGCGGCCTTAAAAATTACATACTAAGCGCTCTCTCATTTTTCATCTTTAACGCCGCCGCCGCTTTTTCATGGTTTTTCTTGTCAAAAGACCTGCTCGTACCGCTTAGAAACGGGCTTGACATATCCCCGGAGAGACAGCTCTACAGCATCACTCACCATCCTCTGGACTTTGTGATTGCAATGAAAAACACGCTGCTTAAATACTGGGCTGACGTGCTCACTGACTTCATAGGGAAACTCGGATGGCTTGATACGGAGCTTCCCTCCTATATTCACATAACGTTTTGGGGGCTTTTGATTTTCATTGCCGTTTGTGAAAATAACGGCGCAATTGTAATCAGACGGAAGGACAAGGCCGTAGCGGCTGCCGTCTTTGTGTGCGTAACTTTTCTGATAGTCGTCTCGCAGTACCTGACATGGACTGTGGTTGACAAAGACATAGTAGAGGGTCTTACGGGCAGGTATTTTATACCGGTGTCGCCTGCGTTATTTATGTTATTTTACAACAATAAATTCCACGTAGACATGGGCGGGCGGCTCTTTGGCGTGGCGATAATGTCATATCTTGCGGTTGTGATGATTTCCACGGTGGCGGCTATGATACTGCGTTATTATCTGTGAAAATAAACGATGATATCGGGCGTATCTCGCCTGTGAGGGTATTTCTGATAATTGGCCTTGTTTTCGGCGCAATGTTTATAATTGTCACGCCGCCGTTTCAAGCCCCTGATGAGTATCACCACATGTTTCGCGCCTATCAGATATCAACGGGCGCAATTCAGCCGGAAGTATCGGAGGGCATTGCCGGCGGGGTACTTCCTTCGAGCCTCGGTCAGACTGTGCTTAGCGTATCGAAAAACATACTTCAACATCCTCAATACGAACAAAGGCTGGTGGAGCTTAATAATACCCTTGCAATAGAGCTGGCACCTGAGAATGTGAAGTTTTACCATTTCCCCAATACGGCCAGATATGCCCCTGTTATGTATGTACCGCAGGTGGTCGGCATTGCCATTGGAAGGCTGTTATGCCTGCCGCCTATTGCGCTAATGTACTTAGGCAGAGCCGTCAATCTGGCCGTATGGCTTTTGTTGATTGCAGCAGCGATACATGCCGTGCCGGTGTGTAAGTGGCTCTTTACGCTGTTGGCGCTCATGCCGATGTCGTTGTTTTTGGCTGCCTCGTTCTCAGCTGATACCTTTACTAATGCCATCGCGTTTGTATTTTGCGCGTTGATTTTCAGGGCGGCCTACGGCAATTCAGAAAAGGTGCCGTATTGGGAGCTTGCCGTCCTGATAGTAGTCTCAATTATCCTTACCCTGTCTAAGCAGGTCTATGCGCCGCTTATATTGCTTTTCTTTCTGATACCGGCGCGAAAGTTTGGGCGATATTCGGCCGTTGCGGTCTTGTTTTTTGCCGTCAATATTGCGGCAGCCGTGGGTTGGTCTTTGTTTATGAGGGGGCTGGCCGCCCCCATGCGGTTTGATATTGTGGTATCGCCTGAAGAGCAGTGGGCATTTATCACGAGCCATCCGCTTGATTATGCCGTGGTGATGGCCAATACGCTGATTGCGCATTGGCATGAGTGGCTTGAGGAGTTCATAGGCAAGCTGGGCTGGCTGGATACGGAGCTGCCGGGCTATGTTCACAAGACATACTGGGCAGCGCTGATATTGACGGCAGTTGGGAAAAGCAGAGACGGCGTTACGGTAAGCGCCAAAGACAAGGTTGTCGTTATTGCCGCCGTTGCCGCTATCACATTTATTATAGCCCTCTCGCAGTATCTGACGTGGACGCCTGTTGCCAGAAGTTTCATAATGGGTATCACAGGCAGGTATTTAATCCCGCTGTCGCCCGCGATATTTATCTTATTGCACAACAACAAAATTAATATAGACACAGACAGGCGGCTCTTTGGCATCATAATGTCATGTTATTTGACGGTTGTGATGATTTCAACGGCGGCGGCTATGACTCTGCGGTATTACCTGTAAGCGCATGTCAGCATGCTGGCCGAATAATTTCAATATGCACTTTAAACGATATTTGTCTCATCCCAGAAACCGCAATTAATCAGTTGAAAATATGATGGACAAAGTGAAGCGGCGCTTATGCTCGAGAGACCCGTAACTCATATTCCCATTGAGAGTTTCAGGATATTGCGTTTCCATTCTTTAATAGAGCGCTGCGAAAATGTTTGCCGAAAAATGCGAATATCTTCAAAGCGCTTTAGTTTGACCAGGCCAAACTTTGTTTGATTTCTGGTGTTGCCTAATAATTCCTGATCAAAAGTTCTATCACCTTTTTCTTGTGAGTCACATGATATGCCGTTTTGACCTCCTTGATGATAAACTCACCTTCGACAGTCGTAATTAAACAAGGCTAAAATCCGTTGTAAAAACAA
>JAKOEO010000103.1 GCA_022321325.1 Candidatus Magnetominusculus sp. LBB02
AACGAGACGCCTGCGAGGTGCTGGCAATGGAGGACGGACTGACCTGCATCCCAAACCGCAGGAAATTTGACGAGTACTTAGAGTTTCAATGCAATGCGATTGAGCGTAGAAAGACCCCGCTGTCACTCATGTTGATGGACGTAGATTTTTTTAAGAAGTATAACGATAACTACGGTCACGGTGCCGGAGATGACTGCCTTAGGAAGGTGGCGCGCGCGTTAAAAGGTGCAATGCCGCGGTCAGTGGACTTTGTTGCCAGATATGGCGGCGAGGAGTTTGCCTGTCTGCTTCCCGACACCGGGCAAGCAGGCGCTATGGAGGTTTCAAAGCGGCTTTTAAGCACAGTAAACGCCCTTCAGATACCGCATGAGTTTTCTGATGCGGCAGGGCACATAACTATAAGCATTGGGGTTACCACGGCAAATCATCTGGTTTCAGGCAATAGTTTAAAGCTGATAGAGATTGCCGACCTTGCGCTTTATGAATCAAAGGCCAATGGCCGGAATCAGGCCAGATTTATGCAATGTCAGTAGCTGCTGAAGACTCACAGCACCTTGGCAGATACAGTTGACCCTGCGAAAGGTGTCGTAATGCTTGTATTGAGCATTATCACAAACTCTGCGCCGTTGGTGATGTTGCGGCCAGTCAGAGTGCCGCCCATGTTTGTCTCAACTATGGTTTTTGACATGTAGAGGCCAATTCCAGTGCCTTCATTGTCTTTTTTGGTTGTAACATATGGTTCAAAGATGTGTCCTGCCACATTGGCGGCAATTCCACCGCCGTTGTCGCGTACAGAGATTAAAACATATGATTTGTCATCAGAATTAGCAATATTAATGTCTATATGTCCCTTGACACCGCAGCCGGATTTAATTCTTGAGACAACGGCATCCTTAGAGTTGTTTAGAAGATTAAGTACCACCTGTTTAAACTCGTTTGGACAGCCTTTTGTAATCAGTGCTGAGCCCTGTTCAACATTTAAGGATACATCTATATTATGCATGCGATAAACATTTAAAAACATTGACAGCAGCTCATCTATGGCAGATTTCACATCAAACCTCTTTTTTATCTTTGACGGCAGCGAGAAATTTCTGAAATCTTCCATCGTTTTTGACATAAAATGGATCTGCTGCATAGTAGTTTCAACCAAATCATTAAGGTACATATCGTCCAGTTCGCCACATGCGTAGGCATCGGTAATATCCTGAATTTTTAGGGCAATAGCATTTAAGGGCTGCTTCCACTGGTGGACAATGTTGTTAATATTTTCTCCCAATGATGAGAGTTTTGACTTCTGGATTAGCAGCTGTTCCTTCTTTCTAAGGTCATCCGCAGCTCTTTCTTCCAAGCCTATTTTGTCATGGATTAGCTGTGGAAGCTTGCATAGCACATTCTTGATTAAATTCTTTGACGGCATTGCCGCTGCCTGTTCTATCCCAAGCCAGGGCTTTGGTTTAATAGCGGTTACACTGTCCCATACAATCTGAAACTGCCCGTTATTGTCTAATAGTCCAATGTAAGCCTTTTTTCTTATGTGATTATTCGGCTCAACCTGTATATCGCCGCCCGGGCTAAGGAAACGCTGACCGTGCAGATGTGCGCGTACTTGCCGTGTATCAAAAGACATGGCCGTCTCAACAGCCTGCTTCCATAGATATACTTGTGAATAGGCTGAGATAACGGCGTCTGATATAATCCCGCCATATTTAGTCCTGAATTTATCTATGAATATATGGTTTTCATTAATATTCAGGCTTTGAAAATAACCGCAGCAGGCATAGTGTCCGCGGGCATACTCTGTCCTTTCCAGCACTTGCACATCAGAGATGTTTAGAGCCAAAGCAGGAATAGAACCCCCCGCCTCGCTATACTGCTTGTAGAAAGAAATATTGCTCTGCCCGTTTAAGGTGTTTAATATGATATCAGGTTTAATGTCCTGAATCTGCTTTATCGCTGCCGTAAAGTCAGTATTGCCGGTGGCTGTGTATTGTTCTTGCACTATCTTGCCGCCTCTTTCTTCAACTATAGTTCTGGCTAGCAGATTTGCTGTGTGCGGGAAAACATTGTCAGAGCCAATCAAAAAAAAACTTGTGCATTTATTCATAAACGCCCATTCAATAGCAGGCTCTATCAGTTGATTCAGGCAGCCGCCGCTATAGACAATGTTTAAAGATTCCTCCAGCCCTTCATACTGGGCAGGATACCACAACAAGCCATCATGCGCCTCGACTATTGGCTTTATAGTCTTACGTTCGGATGACTGCCAACATCCGAAGACATTGCTTACTTTATGTCTGTCGAAGAGCCTCTGTGCTTTATCTTTAAAAACAGATGGTGATGACGCCCCGTCCTCAGTTAGCGGCTCAATCCTATATCCCAACAGACCGCCTGATGCGTTTATCTCATCAACTGCCATCAATATTGCGTCAACAAGCGGTGCCTCATTAATTGCCATCCTACCGGTCAGGGAGTGTAACACTCCTATCTGGACAGTCTTACTTCCCGTTGTCATCTTAACCCCCATCAGTTTCGCTATTTGATCTGTTGTGACTTATGATACCCAATGCGTATCAATATATCCACGTATTTTATCTGACAAAACCTGACAAGTTCTGACAGCAAATATATATATATTCAGAGTGCCGCACAACCCCTTGATATATTTAATTTAGTTTAGGTATGCTCTTATGGCGGCCGCAGTGAGCACACTGATGAGTTAAACGATGAGAGATGAGCACGATATAAGACAGACGTCTTCTGAGTCCCTGCGCGTCATTGTTGTTGAGGATGACGTACAGCTATGTGATATCATGGTTACAGGACTGACATATCTGGGCTTTGATGTCATTGGCGTAGGGGATGGCAAGGCGTTGGATGCGGCTATGGCTGATGTATCGCCCGATGTAGTAGTGCTTGACCTGGGTCTTCCCGGTGAGGATGGAATTGAGATTATCGTCCGGTTGAGAAAGACCTCTGACTGCGGCGTCGTAGTAGTAACGGCACGCGGACGTCTTGATGACCGCCTGAAGGGGCTTAGGCAGGGGGCTGACCACTACTTTGTAAAACCGGTTGATCTGAGGGAACTGGCAGCGGTGATTACTAATCTTGGACAGCGGCTTGCCCCTGTGGCTCATGCCAAATGGATGTTTATCGAGAAGAAATCCCTGCTGATGACGCCAAGCGGCGTAGAGCTGCCCCTTACTGCCAACGAGTGCATCGTTTTGTCCTTGTTCGCGGCAAACCCTGGTATAAATATCCAACGGAAGCAGTTTTTTGAAAAACTGGACTATTTGGACGACCATTCCTCCAACTTGCGCTTAGAGGCCCTTATCAGCCGTCTGCGCTCCAAGGTACACGAGGCCGACCCCGGTAGCCGCCTTCCAGTTCATGCCAGACATAGCCAGGGCTACGCCTTTCTTGATGAGATTGGTTGATTATGACGACTGATGCTGCAAAGCAGAAGGCTTATTCTGTACTGCTTGCCGCCTTATTCATAGCCTGTTTTCCTGTTTCGCTTACCGCCTCTGCTCTTCTTTTAACGCAGGAACAGGTGAGCTTCCCACTATCGGGCCACATGCAGATGCTGCGAGACGGCAATGGCTCACTCACCATTGAGGATGTCGCCTCCGCCGCCTATGAGTCGCGCTTTGAGGAGATGAAAGGGGATCTGGCCGCGGGATATATGCCACATGGTGCCGTATGGGTAAGGTTTACCGTTACTCGCACCGCGTCCGCCCCCTCGGCATGGTTACTTGAGGTTGACCCTCCTTCCCGCGATTATATTTATTTCTTTGAGCTGCGGGGGCCGCATGGATTTATTGTGAAGAAAGAGGGTGTGCTTGTGCCGCCAGTAGAGCGAGATAATGCAGACAGGGCGGCCTACTTTCATCTTCATATCCCCGCTGATACCCCGCAGACCTACTACGTCAGGATTGCATGCAGGAAGACCATTTACGCATCTTTTGCAATATGGCCGTCCGCACTGTATTTCAAAAAAGACTTATCCAGTTCCTACATTCAAGCGGTATATTTGGGGCTGTTATCTATGCTTATTATTTTCAATGTCATCTGCTGGTTACGTATCAGGGAAAGAATCAGCGGCTATTACTTAGGGTACGTTATTTCTGGCTCAATAATTTTTTTGGAAATGACTGGTGATTTAGAACAATTCTTTATCCACACTTACCCTAGTCTTGCAGTTGCCGTTATGAGAGCCTCTCTTGCGGTCTTACTTGTTGTAATACCGGGACTTTTGTCCGTGCTGACTGACCTTGACCGCTACATGCCGCGGCTGGGCGCTATTTACCGGCGTACTTTCCTTGTTACCAGCGCTGTCGGCATTGTCGCGGTATTGCTTGGCGTGCATACTGAGTTTGCGCCTGTCATGTTGGTGATGACTCTTATCTGCGCTCTGTCAACAATTGTCATAGCCGTGAGATTGTTAACTCTGCGGGTGCCTGGCAGCGGTCTATATCTACTTGCCTTCAGTCCATTTTTATTCTCTTTTGTGCAGATTCCTTTTATGGGGTTTGGTCTTATTAGCAGAGTCGCCGGGCACGTTTCACCCTCGCCATTTGTCTTTTTACCACATATAATACTCTTAAACATTGTTGTTGCAAACAAGCTGACAAGTATAAAAGAACAAAAGGACAAGGCGGAGGCAACGCTGATTGTAGAGCGCAAGACCATTGAGGAGCAGCGGCAGTTTATGGACCTTATCGCGCATGAACTCCGTACGCCGCTTTCAATAATTGACGGCTCTGCTCAGCTTCTGGTATTGTCGGGAGGACTAAGAGCCGAGGACGACTTTCAGGTCAAGAGAATTCTCTCCGCCATGAAAATGGTCAGCGCCCTTCTCAATAATTTTCTTACAGACGAGCGTATCGCCTCAGGAGCTAACGCCCTAAACCCAGCTCCTGAAAACATGAAAGAGCTGATAAACGACTGTATTGCAGATGCACAATTGTACGCTGTAGGACGCAATATCCAATGCGATATAGCCGCATTGCCGGATACGTTTGTCTGTGACAGGGTGCTCTTGAAAGTACTGTTAAATAATCTGCTTGAAAATGCCCTGAAGTATTCACCCGCAGAGACAGATGTACGCGTAAGAGGATGGATGGCAGATAAAGGCACGCTCTGCCTTGAGGTCAGCGACTCAGGCGTCGGCATAGAGCAGCAGAGTATTGAGCGCATTTTCGATAGATTTTACCGCGGCATATCCACTGTCAAAAAGGGTGGGGCGGGGCTTGGCCTCTACCTCGTAAAACATATTGCACAAATGCACAGCGGCACGGTATACTTGTCAAGCGTACAGGGGCGCGGCTCTACATTTACGGTAATGCTGCCCGTGCAGTATATAAAGGAGATGATATGATAAAAATCACGTCTCAATCATTGTTGTCATAATGATATTGCTAATGTCAGCAGGACAGAGCTGGGCAGTTGGGCCGTTAGAGAACATTCCCGGTGGATAGGGCTGGTACTTTGCCCCTACAGTCTTTGCACAGTTGTTAGCAGGTTTTGACCTTGAGCTGACGGCAAAATACAACATTTATACAAAGAATGTTGATACCGGCCTCACGAAGGGAAATGAAGTGGTATTCGAGGAGTTAATTGGCTATTTTGTGAACCCCGATTTCCTGATAGGTATGCATTTAAATCAGATATACGGCAGCGCGGATGTCATAAACGGTGTGACACGGCAAGGTTCCGATGTGCTGAAATAACAGCCAGGCCCGTCTGTTAGGGTGGGGTTAGGCTCTAAGGCCGCTGTGTATGTTGATTATTTAGGGATCTTGCTGTCAATAACAGCGCAATGGGATATATCCTTTCGCTTCAGTTACGCTTAAAGTTGTAGGGGGGCTGGCTCTGCTATTTAACGAATACGCCAGTCGGGCTTGCATACTCTGACAGCAAATTGCAATCAGAGAACGCCTCATTGTGATAGCATGACAACTTATCGGCATCGGTTTAGTTTGCTGCCATTTTTCTTATTTCAATAACCCATCTAACTGTGTTATCATAGCCGCTATGATAAGAAAGGCCATAATCCCTGCCGCAGGGCTGGGGACGCGCTTTTTGCCAGTTACAAAGGCGTCGCCTAAGGAGATGCTGCCAATCGTTGACAAGCCGCTCATTCAATACTCTGTAGAGGAATGCGAACGTTGCGGCATAAGGGAATTTATCATCATCACGGGTAAAAACAAACGTGCCATTGAAGACCATTTCGACCAATTTCCCGAACTTGACGAGGTATTAAAACAAAAAGGCCTCGATAAGGTAATCGAAGAGATCCATAGGCATGATGACTCATACTTTGCCTTTATCAGGCAGAGCAAACCCCTCGGACTTGGCCACGCCATCCTGTGCGCGAAGGCATTCGTTAAAGACGAGCCATTTGCCGTGCTGCTTGGCGATGACATCATAGACCCTGAGGAGACGCTTCTGAAGGAAATGATAGAGATATACATGAAATTCCGCGCCCCTGTGATTGCTCTGAAGGAGGTACCTGATGAGGATATTCCAAAATACGGCGTAATAGCTGGAAAGGCTGTACAGTATGTTGGCTCTGATAATATAGAGCGGCCTCTTTATAAGATAAGCGGGCTTGTGGAAAAACCAAAATATGAGGACGCCCCATCTAATCTTGCCGTTATAGGCAGGTATATTCTGACCGCCGACATCTTTGGCGCGCTTGAGAAAATTAAGCCCGGCAGAGGCGGCGAATACCAGCTCACTGACGCCCTTAACCTGCTGCTTTCAAACCGTGTCGTTTACGGTTACCAGTTTAAGGGCAGCCACTACGACGCCGGAGATAAGTTCGGCTTCCTTAGGGCAACTATAGAGCTGTCTCTGAAGCGGCCTGAGTTTGCCGAGGGCTTGAAGAAATATATAAAATTGCTGGCTGCGGGGCTTTGAGCCGGCGTTGCAGAGTCACCGGTTCTCCGGGCATGGCATATCGCGTAAGCAATTTGGCCGCCATTGTTTTATATTCCATGGTTATAATGTTAACCGCCGGTTTACCCGTCTTTGCAGGAGAGCCGCTGCCCCTCACCGTTGACGATGTTATAAGAAAGACAATAGAAAACAATACGGATGTTGAGGCCCAAAGTTATAATCCTAAAATCTCCGAGGCCGACGTCCTTATCAATAAAGGGGAGTTTGACCCATCTTTGAATTTAGGTTTAGACGAAACCTATGACAGGCAGAAACAATCCCTCGATATAAACAGTACGGCGGAGGGGCAGATAAACTATAACGTGTCATTAGCCGGCAAGGCAATAACAGGCACTTCGTATGAGTTGAAATGGCAAAATTACAGATACAATGGCAACTCTCCGTTTCTGAACCTCTATTCATATTACTCATCGGGGCTGTCGCTGACATTAACGCAGCCGCTATTGAAGGGTTTTGGCGTGGACATCCAACTAACAAACCTCAATGCAGCCAAAAATACTGTTCAGATGAGGAAATATGATTACAGCGCAGTCGTTGTTAAAAAGGTATCTGACGCCGTCAAGGACTATTGGGACCTTGTTACGGCGAGAAAGAACATCGAAGCGGCCAAAACTGCCCTTACCCTGGCCTTAAAGACCTGCGACGAGGTCAAGGCCCGCATTGCCTCCGGCATGGCCGCCCCTGTGGAGATTTATGCGGCGCTGGCCGAGACGGCAGTAAGGGAAGAGGCGCTTTTAGAGGCTGAAAATAACGCCAGAAATGCCGAGAACACACTCAAAGG
>JAKOEO010000104.1:0-3706 GCA_022321325.1 Candidatus Magnetominusculus sp. LBB02
CAATTGAAAGAAGCTTGGAGAATAATTACAGGAAACAATCTTAGTGCACATATGTTTTTTAATATAAGGACATTTCATATCTCAATCCCATATTTTTATGTTCTGACATTTCGATCCTCCACCGGCAATCTGCCCTCTTCTCATAAGCAAGACTGCAACTTAACTTAATTTATTATCGCATTAATGAATTTTTGATACAATCGGTAGAAGGCTGGTTTATTAATAGGGTTATTAAGACTTATATATAGGGAAATTACCTATATCGCCGGTTTTGACATACACAATAGCTGTCTGTCGCCAAACAGAAATATTGGATTAACCGGCGCATAGGGCGTGTGAACAATTTATCAGGCTGTTCTATGGCTGTCATCATGAACATGCATACTCTTTGCCGTTATAGACAAAATTATCCAACTGATATTGCCTCATTTCTCTTTTCGCATAGTCAGTCAGTATCCCTGACGTTATGAAAAAATCAACCAGTTCTTTGTCAACATGCCTGTCTTTTACCATGAATGAGAGTATTTTGACACAGTCAGAGAGCTTCTTGCCCGGCCTGTATGGCCTGTCAGCCGCTGATAGAGCCTCAAATATATCGGCTATTGCCATTATCCTTGACTGGATTGAAAGCCTCTCCTCTGGCACGCCGTTGGGATAGCCCGTACCGTCAAGTTTTTCGTGATGTTGTCCAGCGTATGTAGGCACGTTACTCATCTTTTTAGGCCACGGCAGCTGGTCAAGAATCTTATATGACATCACGACATGGTTCATTATTATTTTGCGCTCATCCTCGGTTAACGTGCCTCTTTGTATGCTCAAGTTCATCACCTCTTCGCCGGTTAAAACAGGCTCCGGCTTGCCCTCCACAACAATATTGTGTGAGGCTATTTTGCGTACTCTTTCGATTTTATCATCCGTGGTAAACTCGCCGCCTATGTTGGTCGTCTTTAAAAAGGCTATATCATCGTCCAATCCCGCAATTGTCTCTGCAAGCTCATCATCAAGTTTCTTAAGGGCGCTGCTGGCCTCTTCGCCATGGCAGACCATAAGCCCAACCTTCTTTTTCAGATATTCGTTTTCGATATCCCTTTTCAATACCTCAATTCTCATATCTACCGTATTGACGCGGTCATAAATAGTCTCCAGTTTGCTGGACTTATCAACTACGTATTCCGGCGTGGTTATTTTTCCTATGTCGTGCAGCCACGCGGCTGTCTTTAGTTCTTTCAGCTCGTCGGCAGAAAAGCTAAACCCATTCCACCTCTCATCCTGCGCGTTATTAAGACCCTGCGCAATGCTCATCGTCAGCTCCGCAACACGCTTGATATGTCCGCCGGTATATGGCGATTTCTCATCAATAGCCGCTGCTATTACCTTGATAAAGGAATCCCACAGGGCATTCAGGTCTCTGATAAGGGTGGCGTTTGTGATGGCAATTGCCGCCTGCGAGGCCAGAGAGTCTATCAAAAAATGATTCTCCTCGGAAAACGTTATCACCTGCCCTTTGCCATCTCCGGCATTTATAAGCTGTAAGACTCCGATTATCTCGCCTTCGTGGTTTTTCATAGGGGTAACAATCATTGAAACAGAGCGGTAACCGTTATGTTTATCGTATTCCTTTGTCCCCTTAAAGTCAAACCCTTCAACCTCATATACGTCGGGGAAGTTTATAGTTTCACCAGTCAGCGCAGCATAAGCTGAGACGTTTTGGGTGTTTTTTGTGCCGTCGTCCTTGTAAAGCGGCACTGCCGGGAATGTGATAGGCTCCGCGCTTAGTCCGCCTATTTTCACGTTTAACGAATTATTCCGAATTATCTTAAATAACAGGCTTTTCTCATCAGGCGACATGATATATAGCGTACCTCCGTCGGCGTTAGTGAAACTCATCGCCTCCGATACAATCATCTCAAGCAGGGCGTCTATGTTTTTCTCTGCCGAGAGGGCTATTCCAATTTGCAGAAGCTTTTTTTTGAGATCTGCCTGCGACTTGACATAATCTGCCATGTTGGCAAGAAGAGCCTCCCTGCCGGCCTCTAATGCCGCACTGCCGCCGCTGCATTGTTTGTCGAGATAGCTTATCATAGACTTGAGCATATCATTAAAATCATCGCTCTCAGCGCCATTTTTAAAGCCGCCAAACGGCGTATAATCCTTTTCATTTGATTTTAAGCTTGCCTGTTCTGACATCTTCCACCTCCATCCGATTAATATCGGGCTGAACTACGCCATTGCTCTGCGCCGCACCGACATGTCATATATTATACATGAATGAAATTATTATACAATCGGTAAAGAGAATGTTTTTATGTGGGATTATTTACAATGCGCATAGGGAAATTACCTATGCCTTCCGCTGTCGTTGCAATCTGCAGCTACTCATCCTGGGCAAGCAGATTGTATTTAACGGCATATTTGATAATATCGGCATTGCTGCTGAAACTCATCTTTGTCAGGATATTATTTCTGTACGTATTAATAGTCTTTACGCTTACGCAGAGTTGGGCCGCGATTTCTTTAGGGGCGGAGCCTGAGGCCATCATCAACATTACCTGAAACTCTCTGGCAGCCAACGCCTCATGCGGCAGCTTCTCGGCATTGGTGGCGTCAACTCCATCGGCAAGTTTTTCAGCCAGGCTTTCAGTTATATACCTTCCCCTGCTAACTACCTTGCGAATGGCGTTTATGAGTTCTTCAGGCAGAGACTTCTTCGTCAAATATCCAGAGGCGCCGAGCTTTAAGGCCATCAGGGCATACTGTTCCTCAGGATGCATGCTAAGCATAAGAACCGGCAGTTTGGGATATTTCAGCCGTATCTTCTCAAGCACCCTCAGGCCGCTCTCATCCGGCAGGGTGATGTCTAACACAACTACGTCCGGGGTTATCTCATCTAATTTTTCCATGGCCTGTTTAGCCGATTGCGCCTCGGCTACTACTGACATATTAGGGTCTTCCGAGAGGACTTTAACAATGCCTGACCTCACAATGGGATGGTCGTCAACCAACATAATTTTGATCATAGGTACACCTTCTCCTCTTTCTTCAGTGGAATAGACACGGTAATCTTCGTCCCCGAACCGGAAGGCAGCCTATTGATGTCCAGCGACCCTCCAACCAATGAAACGCGCTCTCTCATCCCTATCAGCCCTAGGGACTTAGACTCATACATATGCTCCTCGTCAATCCCCTTTCCATTGTCTTCCACTTCCATGATAATGCTCTGCCCCTCGTCACGAAGCCTTATTCTGACCTTTTCGGCCTCGGCATGTCGTATTACGTTTGTTACCGACTCCTGAAAAACGCGGTATAAAATGGTAGCGTGTTCTCTGTCAAGTTTCTCCAAATATGTATGGTCATCAAGCTCGGAGTTAAACTCAAAGACTGTCCCTGTGCGTCTGTGCAATTCATTGATTTGCCACTCAATGGCCGGTATCAGGCCAAAGTCATCCAGCACAGTCGGCCTTAACGACATCACAAGGCTGTGCATGTTGTCAATAATGTCATCAACGATATCTGTGCAGCTTTTAATTTTATCGCCTACAAGGTGTTTGATGTCGGCTGACTTTCCAATGTCTGTAATTTCAATTTTTAATACCGTCAGTGACTGGCTCATGTCATCGTGCAGCTCTCTTGCTATCTTTCTTCTGTCTTCCTCAATCGTATTTTGCAGGTGAATAGCGCTCAGGCGCAGCATCTGCCTTGACGTTTC
>JAKOEO010000104.1:3716-7575 GCA_022321325.1 Candidatus Magnetominusculus sp. LBB02
CAATCGTATTTTGCAGGTGAATAGCGCTCAGGCGCAGCATCTGCCTTGACGTTTCAAGCTCATTTTCCATTTTCTTGCGCTCAGTTATGTCTATGCCTACAAGCGTTACATAAGGCGCCCCGTCTAAATCTACTACAGAACCTACGAAATAGAACAGGATCTTGTTCCCGTCTTTGCAACAAATGTGCTCCTCATAGTCTCCTTTTCTGCGTAAAAATATATCGTTAATTTCAGATCGGACAGCCTCTTTGCAAAGGAAGTCAAATAAACTCATCTGTGCCGTCTCTTCGTTTGAGTACTGCGTAACGGCCTCAAGGTTTTTATTCCATAATAATAACTTGCCTTTTTCATTAATAAGGCAGAAGACCTCAGGCATTGTGTTAATTATGGTATCTGAGAGACTTTTCTCTCTTACAAGCTGAGTTTCTATTGCGTTGCGCTGGCGCATCTCTTCCAGAAGACTATCGTTGGACTCAAGCAGCTTTCTGGTGCGTTGTCTCACAATGTCATCAAGCAGTTCGTTCTTTTCAATCAACTTACGTTCCAGCTCTACGCGCCTCGTTATATCCCGCGAGACTGTCACAACGGTTTTCACGGCGCCTGCGGCGTCAAATTCAGGGATGAGCTGGCAAGTGAAATAAAGCAATCCACTTCGCCCGTTCAATTCAATATCTATTTCCTGTGGACAACGACAGTCAAAGACCTGTTGCACTGAGTCTTGCCATAAAGCACTATTATGAAACCTATCAATGCCTGTCTCATAATTGGTCTTGCCAATTAAATCCCCCGGTTGCAAATCTAAGAAATTGCTTATGGCGCTATTGATGAGCAGACACCGGTGGTCTTTATCCACGCGGGAGATAATATCGGGGCTGTTTTCTACGATGGCGCGGTATTTCTCTGCGCTTTCACTAAGGTCACTTGTCAGGAGCCTCATTTGCGTTATATCCCTGCCTATTATGACAATCCCTATGAGACCGCCATAGTTATTTAAAATTGGGGCGTTAATAATATCTACATAGATGTCTTTGCCGCTTCCGTTTAACATTATAACACTACGAATAGTTTTTTTTGTCGTTATAACCGCCTCATCTTCCAATGTGATTGCAGCCGCTATTTCGGCGGGAAAGACATCATCCGCTTGTTTTCCAATAACAGATTCCCTGCTTAAACCGGTTATTGTTTCAAATGCCAAGTTGACTAATTGATATTTCTTCTGTACATCTTTAAAAATAACCAAATCCGGAATATATTCAATAAGGCTGTTTAGCTTATTATTAGTATCCATCAGACGCAGTGACAATGTTTTGCGCATAGCGGCCTCGGCCTGCAAGTGCTCATTAGCAGCTCTAAGAGCGACTGTCCGCTCATGAACAAGGTTCTCAAGGGATTGTCTGTGCTTAGATAACTGGCTGTCTCTGGCTGCAAGCAAATCAATCATCTGGTTAAACATCTTTACTAAAACGCCTGTCTCATCATCTGCTGTGTGCGTTATTTTATTTGCATAAATACCCTTGCCTACTTGTACTGCCGCATTTGTCAGCTTCGTCAACGTAGAGGTAAGGTTTCTGGATATGATGACAGCGACAGTAATAAGAATTCCCATGGTTAATAAATAACTTAAAATCAGAATTTGTTTTAGCCGCACCAAAGGTTCCATCAGCTCGGATTTGTACATCTTAACTACAATACCCCATCCGGTCTTCTCTAAATAACCGGTAACGCCATAAACGGGCACTCCATTGTAATCCTTATATTCTCTAAACAAATATTTCTTTCTCTGTAACGCATGAGTAATAAGAATATTGGTGTCGTCCTTTGATACTTTACGGGTAAAGGCCGCGTTACCGTCAAATCTCAACGGCACTATAAATAAGGCATTGCCGTCCTCATCCTTCTTTGCCAAAACCATTTCGCCGGTCTTCCCAAGATTAGTGTAGTCGCCGGTAACTTCATTTAGAAATCCTCCATGCACTACCGCGGTAACATAGCCTACTATTTTGTCTTTTAGTTTGAGATGGCAGGAAAATCTAAGGTCAGGAAATTTATCTTCGCCTTTAGATACGTCAACATATCCACAGTTACTGTATTGTTCGGGTAAAACTTCACTTTCATTAAATATCATGCCGACATTTGAATGGTTAGAAGATGAGACAACCTCTCTGTTGACATTGAGAATAGATATTTCATGAAACAATGGAATGCTTTCTCTGATTTGCCCTATTGCTTCGTCTATATACCTCAGGGCATTTACGTCTGCCGTCCTGTTATATAACTCAAGATTAGTTTTCAATGTCGGCCTGTTTGCCAGCATTTTCATGATATCTATATTTCTGTCAATCATCACCGAAAGTCTGGAGGTCTGAACCGACAATGTTTTCTTTAGCTTATCTTCAATGACATCAAACAAGGTGTCTTTAG
The DNA here is from genome assembly GCA_022321325.1 of Candidatus Magnetominusculus sp. LBB02. Classification (GTDB taxonomy): domain Bacteria; phylum Nitrospirota; class Thermodesulfovibrionia; order Thermodesulfovibrionales; family Magnetobacteriaceae; genus Magnetominusculus; species Magnetominusculus linsii. The sequence continues at coordinate 6,138 of JAKOEO010000104.1, forward strand.
AATAGCGATAAATAATCAATCCGCTTAGCAGAAGAGGGACAAGCGACATTGACAGCATCGCTATTATGAGCTTATTCCTGATAGACACGTCTGCCCACCCTATAGTACCGCCATAATTATTCACTATTATAATATAACGCGATCACGTTTAGCAATTACGTACCCCCATATTGTAATAGTTTAATACTAAGCTGGTTTCATAAAAGTAACAAGATTTTTCAGGCTCTGTCATTGCAGCTCGCAGGCTGCAATGACAGAATTACTCTACAGACTGCCACTTGGTATAGGCATAAGACATTTCTGCGCTGCGAGTGAAGGGGTGTTGATTGTCAGCGCAATCCCTCTCCCCCCTGCTAATCATCCCTTGTGAGGAAGGCATCCACCCCATCAGGGATGGATGCGTTAGCAGCCCTTCACTCGTTTACCGTAATCTCCTTCATCGCCTCCCACTGTCCGTGAAGGTTGCACCTTTCCACCACACGCAGTGTGGACTTCCTGTGTTTCCCGCCCTTTACCAAGGTAATAGTAAAGTCTGGCAGGGTTACAACAGGCGTTAGTTCCACTCTCACATAAAAATTGTCCCCAAAAAAGACCTCTACCCACTGGATAAAGTGCCCCTCAATCATGACATGGGGCTGGTCGCCGACTTTAACCTTGACCTTAAACGGCTCACCGGACTTTACCTCGTCCGGACATTCGATGACAGGGACGTGTTTCTTCTCCATTTCAGTTAAGTTATCTGCGTTGATAGCCCTGTTCATTCCACAAAACAAGCTTTTCTCCTTCTCTGACATTGTCATCTCCTCCTAAAGTTTTTTACTAACTGCAACCACAGTCCGTTACGTCGCCAACAAATCACGAAAGTCCACTACCACCACAGGCTCATCCCCAACCACCCATGCGTCATGCCCAACCGGCAAATAAGAAACATCGCCTGCCTTGCACTCAAATTCCTTGCCGTCATCGGTTGAAAACATTAACCTTCCCGACATATGGTATTGCAGATGCGGGCAGCCGCCGCTCATAGCCTCTAAGATTGATTCCATGGAGTCAGTTGATTCCCACCCCGGCTCAAACGTAGCGCGCCGTACTCTTATGCCTCCAATGTTGACCATCTCCAGTTTCCCTTTATGAAAGAGTCTGATCTCATCGGGGGCATCAAAACTTTTCATAGCCGCCCTTGCTTCAATAAAATCCATCGCACTTTCATCTTTCCCCTTTTTTGACATTTCCCAATTACCTCCTATGGTTTTGACATTAGGCCGCAACACCGCGTAATCTGCCGCTCTGCCTTATTTCACTGACCTCGTCCTGTCAATAATTTGCGTTATACAAAATCGCACACTCCCTCGGTTACCTGATAAAGTTTCGACCACCTCTATACGGGCCGTTACGTCACCAATAAATCACGAAAGTCCACTACCACGACAGGCTCGTC
>JAKOEO010000105.1 GCA_022321325.1 Candidatus Magnetominusculus sp. LBB02
TGTCTTTTTTGCCGTTTGGGGCGTTTTCCTTCTGTATGTGGCCATTCAGAGGAATAAGGTTTTGCTTTTGGCGGTCTCCGGCCTGTGTCTGGGCATGGCTTTTGTGATGAAACAGCATGGTATATTTTTTCTCTTTTTTGCCGTGGCTTACCTCTATCTTACTCGCGGCGGCTTCAGGGATTTCTTATACAAAGTCATCGTTATTACAGCCTCGGCGGCTCTGCCGTTTGCCGTTATCTTATTTACTATATACAGGGGCGGCGCTCTTTCTAATTTTTGGTTTTGGTGTTTTACCTATTCAGGCAAATATGTGACAAGTGTGTTGTTGATGGACGGTCTGGCGAGATTTAATAGAATGGCCTTAAAGATGATGGGCCATTTTACCGTTTTCTGGATTTCAGGCATTATAGGTTTCTTTTTGCTTATTCAATTTGGAATACAGCCTGATGAGACACATAAACGACGTTTCCTCATGCTCTTTTCACTGTTTTCTTTTTTGTCCATACTGCCCGGACTGTATTTCAGAGAACATTACTTTGTGCTGGTTATCCCGGCGCTTTCAATACTGGCCGCATATTGTTCGGAGCTTTTGGCAAATGCTATGAGTAAAAGATTCAAAGGTGGAAGGTGGCTTCCCATTTCACTGTTAATATTGAGTCTGATATTTACATTTACAGCTCAGGGCAGATTATATTTCAAGCTGCCGCCTGATGATGTCTCCACTGATATCTACGGACTGAATCCATTTGTCCAATCAGTGAAAATAGCGCAGTATCTTAAGAGCCATGCCGCAAAGGGCGATAGGATTGCCGTATTGGGTTCGGAGCCGCAGATATTATTTTACTCAGGTATGCGTTCTGTTACCGGCTATATATATATGTATGGACTTATGGAAGACCAGCCGTATAATCTGCAAATGCAGCATGAAATGTCGGCTGAGATTGAAAAAGGCCGCCCCGCTTTTATAGTCTTCGCCAATATTCCCACATCATGGCTTCCTCTTGAGAACTCTCCACTTTATATTTTTGATTGGGCTAAAGATTATATTGATAAAAATTATATCCTCACCGGCGTCGTAGACATAATTTATTACAACCATACTGTGTACAAATTTGACGCAGAGGCATTAAACTATAACCCGCAGTCAGGATATTACGTTAGTATTTACAGGAGAAAAGACCATGAATAAAGGGCAGAAAGTGGTGCCTGTGCAGGAGGCTGTGGGCCTTATCCTTGCCCACGATATAACTGAGGTCAGACCGGGAGAGTTTAAGGGAAGGGCATTTAAAAAAGGTCACATTGTAACCGAACAGGACATAGAGCACCTGCTGAGGCTTGGAAAGGAACACTTATATCTGCTTGAAATAGCTGATGACGAACTCCACGAAAACGACGCGGCCCTGCTGATGGCAAACGCCCTGACAAATAATCAGGCAGGCGGCGTATCTTTTGAACCAGAGCCTAAGGAAGGCAAGATTACGCTTATAGCAGGGAGGGACGGCCTGTTTAAAGTAAACAAGGACGCGCTCATGGCGTTCAATATGCTTGGCGAGGTGATGTGCGCAACCCTGCACACTAACACCGTAGTAGCTAAAGGCCAGACCGTAGGAGGCGTGCGCACAATACCGCTGTTGGTCAAAAAGGCGTTGATTGACATGGCTCTAAATGCGGTGATTAATCAGGACGGGCATCATCAGCCGGCACTTTCGGTATTGGCAGTCAGGGCGCCAAAGGCCGGCGTTGTCATAACGGGAAGCGAGGTCTATACGGGAAAGATTCAGGATTCTTTTTTGCCGGTTGTAAGAAAGAAGATTAATCGTTTTAACGGCGTAATCATAGGACAGTATTTCGCCCCGGATGACGAAACCTTCATTGCAGAAAGACTAATGGAGCTGGCCCATCAGGGAGCGGATTTACTTATCACCACGGGGGGGCTTTCAGTTGACCCTGACGATGTTACCAGTTCAGCGATTGCACGGCTGCCGGTCACCGATGTGTTTTACGGCACGGCGGTACTGCCGGGGGCGATGTTTTTGATTGCGTATATGAAGAGGCCCGGCTCTGACGACACGATTCCAATACTATGTATGCCGGCATGCGGCATGTATCATAAGATAACGGTATTTGATCTGCTGCTTCCACGCGTCCTTGCGGGTGAGCATATAGACAGGCGCGCCCTTGCCGAGATGGGACATGGTGGTCTCTGTATGAACTGCAAGGAGTGCAGATACCCGGTCTGTCCATTTGGGAAATAACAGAGGCTCCGCTGCTTGTGGCGGTTGACATGATGAGCTGCCGGGCTGAAGATGGCGTGCGCTGACTATCTCGTATTGCCTGATTACCTTGACGAACTTCCCTTTTTAAAGTGACCCCTGCGCTTGCACTTGACGCCCTAATAGTGATAGAATCTCTGTACTTAAAGAATAGCGGGAGGTACTTAAATATTTGGAACCCTTTAGGCTTACAATAGCAGAGGCAGCAGCGGCGATTGCAAAAAATGAACTGGCCCCTGCGGCCCTCGCAGAGTCAGTTTTCACCCGTATAGAGGCCATTGACGGCAAGGTCGGGGCATATATCACAGTCAAAGCTAAAGACCTTGCGATGGAACAGGCAGGGCGTTTATTGACTGGCGGCCAGAGCGATAGACCCCTTTACGGCGTCCCAATGGCCATAAAAGATAATATGTGCATAAAGGGCGTACGTACAACATGCGCCTCTAAGATACTTGAGAAGTTCATACCGCCATATGACAGCACGGTTACAAATAAGCTTGATGAGGCCGGATACATTCTCACCGGCAAGACTAATCTCGATGAGTTTGCTATGGGTTCGTCAACAGAAAATTCAGGGTACTTTACGACGAAAAACCCGTGGGACCTAAGCCGCGCCCCCGGTGGCAGCAGCGGCGGGTCAGCCGCAGCTGTGGCGGCAGATATGTGCATTGCGGCAATTGGCTCAGACACTGGAGGCTCCATTCGTCAACCGGCCTCGTTTTGTGGCGTCGTTGGACTTAAACCTACATATGGCCTCGTATCGAGATTCGGCCTTGTGGCCTTTGCCTCATCGCTTGACCAGATTGGCCCAATCACTAAGACTGTTGAAGACGCCGCCATTGTATTAAGCGTCATCGCAGGCGGCGACCACAAGGACTCGACATCCGCCCATACGGACATCCCCAATTACGCAGCCTCTCTAACAGGCGATTTAAAGGGTATGAAGATAGGCATTCCACAGGAGTATTTCATTGACGGCATGGACAAAGAGGTTGAGACGGTGGTGAGGGCTGCGATAGCTGAAATGGAAAAGTTAGGCGCAGAGGTTGTTTCTATCAAACTTCCCCACACCGCCTATGCCGTGGCCGCATATTACATAATCGCCACAAGCGAGGCAAGTTCCAATTTGGCCCGCTATGACGGCGTAAAGTATGGTCTGCGCGTTAGCGGCAGCGATCTGATAGACACGTACAAAGAGACGCGCGCAAGGGGATTTGGCCAGGAGGTTAAGCGAAGAATTATGCTTGGCACATACGCCCTGTCCTCCGGCTACTACGACGCCTATTACAAGAAGGCGCAGCAGGTGCGTACGCTTATAAAGAGGGACTTCGATGAGGCGTTTAAACTGGTTGACGTTATCGCCACGCCGACATCGCCGACAACGGCCTTTAAGATAGGCGAAAAGACCGACGACCCGCTCCAGATGTACCTTAGCGATATCTTCACCATTTCAGTAAATCTTGCCGGCGTTCCGGCTATTTCAATCCCGTGCGGTTTTGACTCTGCCAACTTGCCCATAGGGCTTCAGCTCATTGGAAGACATTTCAATGAGGCGGCGATATTACAGGCCGGCCACGCATATGAACGCCACGCCGGTTGGTATAAAAGGAGGCCGTCCATATGAAAGACTACAACGATTATGAAACGGTCATAGGGCTTGAGATTCATGCCCAGATGAGGACGCACTCCAAGATGTTCTGCGGCTGTCCTACCACGTTTGGCTCTGAGCCGAATACGCAGACCTGTCCGGTGTGTATAGGGATGCCGGGCGTACTGCCTGTCATAAACAAGACTGCGCTTGAGTTCACGATTAAGACGGGGCTTGCCCTGAGCTGCCGCATATCGCCCTTCAGCCGCTTTGCCCGCAAGAATTATTTCTATCCAGACCTGCCAAAGGGCTATCAGATTAGTCAATATGAGCTGCCCATATGCGAGGGCGGTTTTGTTATGCTTAATGTGGATGGGGCAGAAAGACGCATTAATCTCACAAGAATTCATATGGAGGAGGATGCGGGCAAGAATATCCACGATGGTGCGGGAAGCCATGTTGACCTCAATCGCGCCGGTGTGCCGCTCATGGAGATAGTCTCAGAACCTGAGATCAGGACGCCGAAAGAGGCGGCTGCCTATGTGCGCAAACTAAGGACGATATTGAGATATCTCGACGTATGCGACGGCAACATGGAAGAAGGTTCGCTGCGCTGCGACGCTAATGTTTCTATCAGGCCGCGCGGCACTGAGGCCCTTGGCGTAAAGACAGAGATTAAAAACATCAACTCTTTTAAGTTCATAGAAAAGGCGCTGGAGTATGAAATCGAAAGGCAGAGGCGCGTACTCAGCGAGGGCGGGCGCATTATTCAGGAGACACGGCTTTGGAACACATCTGCAGGAGTTACCGAGTCCATGCGCTCAAAGGAAGAGGCTCACGACTATAGATATTTCCCGGAGCCAGACCTTGTGCCGCTTATGGTGGATGACGGCTGGATTTCAGAGATAAAAAAGGGAATCCCTGAACTTCCCGACGATAAGATACGAAGGTATATCGAAGAGTTTAAACTTCCCGCCTACGACGCTGATTTGTTGGCCTCCGAGAAGCAGACGGCGGCGTGGTTTGAAGAGGCCGTTAGCCTGGGCGCTAACCCAAAGGACATAAGCAACTGGATGATGGGCGAGCTGATGAGGCTGTTAAACGAAAAGGCCATAGCCATTGAGGCATCCCAGCTTACACCCGTCCATCTGTGCGGCCTGATAAAACTGGTTTCAGACGGCACGATAAATCTTAAAATAGCAAAGACCGTCTTTGAGGACATGTTTAACACGGGCAAGACCGCCGGGGAGTTAGTAAAAGAAAAGGGCCTTGTACAGATTTCAGATGTCGGCGAACTCGAGAAAACCGTTGAGCAGGTCATTGCTGAAAGCCCAAATGAAACTGCACGCTACAAGGCCGGCGAGACTAAACTGACAGGATTTTTCGTTGGCGAGGTAATGAAAAAGACCAGGGGCAAGGCCAATCCAAAGGCCGTCAACGAGATATTGAAAAGGCTGCTGGGATGAGCAGTGAAGGCGCTGAACTGCTTGATATAGTAAACCCTGAAGGGCAGGTCATAGGGCAGGCCAGAAGGAATGAGGTACACGGCAATAACAAATTGCTCCACCGCGTGGTGCATGTATTCGTTTTTAATCCTGAAGGGAAGCTGCTGCTTCAAAAGCGATCAATGAAAAAAGATGTAGCCCCCGGCGTGTGGGATACATCGGTGGGCGGCCATGTAGACCTGGGAGAGACAATAGAGGCGGCAGTGTTGCGGGAGATGAGCGAAGAACTTGGAGTTACGCTGCCTGTCCCAGAGTATAGCAGTGAAGGGCCGCCATGCAGCTGCACCCAACCGAGATTTATGTACAAATATATTCATTCAAACCAAATAGAGTCAGAACTTGTACATTCGTACTCGTACATACACAACGCCGATGTAGTGTTTAATACTGATGAGATAGATGAGGTACGCTACTGGGACCTGAACGAAATAAAGGAAACGCTCGGCAAGGGCATATTGAGCGATAATTTTGAGCACGAGTTCGCAAACTATCTGAGCTTATCAAAAAGTTAAACGCCTGATGAGAAAGTGGCTCCTGATTGTACTATTTGCTTCGCTTGTGTTTGTTTACGTGCGGCATAATCACGCCCCACAGAGGCCGGAGCCAGAGGAAGATAGCGCCGTTGAGTCCCAGCCGCAGTCAGATGTGAGCCGACAGTCGGCCATAGAATTTAGCGCGGCAATGCTTGGTAACGTGAGACGGCGGCAGCTTGAGCTGATAAACAAATCCCGCAGTGAAAACGGTCTTGCTCCGGTGAGCCTTGACGACACAGCCTCTATGGCTGCCCAGAGGCACTGCGAGGCGATGGCTGCGGGGGATTTCTTTGGCCATATTGGGTTAAGCGGTTCGCTGCCCTTTCACCGCTATAATCTGGATGAGGGAGGCTATGGCCATGTCGCCGAGAATGTCTGCCTGTTTAAGAGCAGCGCGGTCATTTCCTCCGATGAGAAAAATATTACGGAGCTTTCGGCAAAGGGACACGGCATGTTCATGGCCGAGGTTGCGCCCGATGACGGCCACAGGCGTACTATCCTTGACAGACGCCACAATTACGTCGGTCTTGGGGTTTTCCTCAAAGGCGGCAGCTTTACGTATTGCGAAGAGTTCTTAGATAAATATATCGAGATAACAGGCCCGCCGCAAAAGACTATCCCCGCTGTGGGCAAAGTTAACATTACAGGCAAGGTAATAAACCCCGGCCAATATGGGCTGTACATGGTTTCTGTAACGTATGACGCGGCATTAATCCCCCCGCCCAACCCAAAGTTGCAGCCGTCATCATACAAAGATGCAGGGACAGAGAAGGCGGCCATTGCGCCCCCGTGGGATTTCAACAAAGACGGCAGCCGCTATGACAGGGGAAGCGGAGAGTTCTCTATCTCCATAAAGACAGAGAGAAAGGGATACTACTACATCGTATTCTATCTGAGAGAAGACCAGGCGTCTATACCATACACAGGCGGCCATGCAAGAGTATCCACTGACGATGGCTTCATTGGAGGCGCGCAGGTCATAAGGATTAATTAGCGTGTTGTTAGCGAACCTGCAGGGCAAACGCATTTGAGAATTGCACCATAAATTTTCTCTTAATGTCGTCATTCCGGCTTGTCCGGAATC
>JAKOEO010000106.1:0-1808 GCA_022321325.1 Candidatus Magnetominusculus sp. LBB02
GGGTACTGGTGCTCAAGCAACGCCTCAAGACACTGCCTCGTCACCTTGTATCTGGCCTCAACCGGCTGGTATGGGTCTGTTACAGAACTGATGATGACGCTGCCGCGTTTGGCGGTCTTAAGCTGCCTTCTCAGCACCTCGGCGGCATTGGTCTTTATGTCCACAAATGAACCCCAGTCCTCGCCGTGTCCCGTGTACTTCTTCATAAACATCGCGTAGCAATACAGGCAGCCGTGCATGCAGCCCATGTACGGGTTTACGCAGTAGTCAATGCCTTCAATGCCGCTTTTAGTCAAAATAGATTTTGATGTTATCTTTTCAATACATACCGCCATAACTTTCGTTTCCTCCTAATAATTATGATGTTTTTTCTTTAATCCTTATCTCTACGCGCCTGTTCTGACCCCTATGCTGCAGGGTGTCGTTTGGCGCTATCGGTAGGCTGTCGCCATTTCCTTTCACTGTAAAGCCGGATGTGTCTATCCCGCTTACGTTTATAAAATACTGTAAGACGGATGTTGCCCTCGCTGTGGATAGTTCCCAGTTTGAGGGATATTGCGCCGAGTGTATTGGGGAGTTGTCAGTGTGCCCGTCTATCTCTAAAACATATGAAGGATGACGTTTAATCATCTCGGCTACTTTATCCAAAACAGGAGCGGTATTTTTTAAGATGTCAGCGCTGCCGGGCTTAAAGGACACCCTTTCTCTCATTGTAATCACAATACCGTTTTCAGCACTGTCAACAGTTATGTCGTTTTCAAGCAGTTGTTTCCTGACCACCGCTTCAAGCTCGGCAGCAGGGTTTGTTACAGGCAGAGATTTTAACTGGTCAACTGCCGGACCATCCGCTTGTTGGGCGTTTTCCAAAGCCGTAGAATCTACCGATGTTGCTTCCCTGTCAATAATCTGGCTCTCTGCCGGCTGGCCTTGTATCTCAGCCGCCGCTGTGACGTTATTTTCGGGCGCGGCTGTCGGAGCGTTAGCCACAGTGGCAGGCGCTTCCATCTGCTTGCTGTCAATTGTTTGGCTCTTGGCAGCGGCAGCCTGTTGCTGAGCCTTTGAGGCTATATTTTCCTGTCTTTTTGTCATCACAAAAAACATCAAAAAACAGACTAACAGAAGCGACATCAAATCTGTCATCGTGATGAGCCACAGATTGTCCTCAGCCTGCGGATGGGACTGTTCAGCTATTTTTTTGTATAAATCGCTCATTACCGTATGCCGCCGTCCGCCTGTACTGTCTGCCCTGCAAATGCGCTCTGCGCTTCAACTGATAACGAGATATCCTTGGTCTGTTCATATCCATTGAGACGTTGTTCAATTCTCATTGGATGTTCCATATTGGACACAGCCGCAATGCCTTCAATTGCTATTATCATCAGCGAGGCTGACTTTATGGAATCCTCCTTTAGTTTGGCGCAAAGTGGAAGGGCTGCCAGATTTGCCAGCACCACGCCATAAAATGTTGACATCAGGGCAACTGCCATAAGAGGCGCAAGCGTCTCCACTGAATTAAAATCCTTAAACATCTTTATAAGGCTAACCACTGTCCCGGCAAGCCCCAAAGACGGCATGAGACGCGCCAGTGTTTTCAGCGCATTTTGACTGAAACTCTGGTTAATGATGCGAGCGCTCATCTGCCGCTCCATTATCTCTCTGATTGTCTTTTCGTTATAGTTGTTGATGACGAGATTCGCGCCGAATTTAAGGAAATCGTCTTCAATATCCTCAAGGCCGTTCTCAAGCGCCCGAATGCCGGAGTTCCTGTATACCCGCGCCAGATGAAGGATCTCATCCATCAAGGATTC
>JAKOEO010000106.1:1818-6811 GCA_022321325.1 Candidatus Magnetominusculus sp. LBB02
TGCCGGAGTTCCTGTATACCCGCGCCAGATGAAGGATCTCATCCATCAAGGATTCCTTAGTGGACTTGTCTTTAAAAGACTTAACGATATCTCTGAATGTTGATTTCAGCCTATCAATCGGGAATCCTAACAACATCCCGATAATCGTGCCTCCAACTACGATAATAAGCGCATCTGCGTTAAAAATTACATTAACCGCCATCCCCTTGAACACGGAATAAACGACAAGCGCGGCTACAAGGCTAACTGCACACGTCACTGTCAAATTCCTAACTCTCATTATCCTGTACCTCCAATGTCTCTTCAGTAATTCGACACTATCATTGCAATTTATATGCCAGACGCATGATATCAGATATTGTAAGGATAAGAGGCAGTTTTACAGGGTTTGACGACATCAGGCAGCGTCAAAAAAACGGCATAAATGTCCAGTCGGAAAATATTGCTGCATTGCAGCAGGCCATATTAAGGCGCGCTGCGGTCTGGGCTTGACGAAGTCAGAATCTGACATGGCGTCTTTAATGGCTTTAACAAACCGTCGAGGTCTGATTCAATTTTATAAAATATAAAGGTTATCTTTTTCATAAGCATATTGTCACCCCACAGTATATCCATGGCAGGCAGCCCGCGAGTATGTTGATTATCATCAGCAATATCTTTCAGCAGTCTGACATTGTCGCATCTTGCCAGAGAGGGCGCAGATTTACAGCGATTTAATTTGCCTGTGTTACCGGCATTGCAGGCGTTGCATTGTCGGCAGGCCTAGGGGGGATGACATTGGCTACCGGCGTCTTATCTGAGGGCGGCGTATTGCCCTTTTCCCTCTGATATTTGTATCTCTCGTACTGAGTTGACTTGGTTATTGCCGATTGCGGCCTGACTGCCGGGTTAGCGACTTTTGCGCCGATATCAGACGTTATCGCCGCCAATGATATAGCAGACGCTGCAGCTACTGAAAACACAATGAAAAATAACCCATGAAGCGGTCTTCGCAGCCACAACTTTACCGCACCGGCAAAGGCAACTGCCCCGGCGGCATATATGGCAAGGACTGACTTCTTCGCCCATTGTTCATGTTCGTAGAGGTAATCCAGGGATATCAGGGGCAGTCCCGGCACATATCTTGCTGCATGTTCGCCTGACCGAAGTACAAACCATGTAATGGCTGAGGTTACAGCAAAGCCCAGTAGTGCGGCCTCCTGTATGTCGCAATTTTTCTTTATTGTCCCATAGTAATAGAGCGCAAATGCAAACACCGCCCACAACATAGGAATATGGTCTGCAAGCAGGTGCAGGTGCACCCATATAGCGCTCATATTTATCATTGGCCTTCTTCCGGGTTAACGGTATATCTCATCGGCTTAGTTTGTTGATACGACATATTGGTCAATCTGCTTATCATTGACGTCATATACCGTGTAGGAAACTGCCGCGGCGTCAACGGTTACAATAATAAAGTGGTTAGTTTTAATAGTATTAGCGGGATTGTCGTACTTCAGACATGTCGTGGCGGCGCCGACACAACTTTCAGGGTCGTTGAACGGCGCGCCCGCACCACCTGAGATGACCTCAAGGACGCCGTTGTTCCACTCTGAACTGAGTCTATTATCAATCTTTTTGCGTGCATAGAAGTGATCATGGCCGTTGAAGACGGTATCTACCTTATTTCTGTCTATAATCTTCCACATTTCCATAAAATCAGAACTCCACGAGCCGAGGTATTGAGGCTTAGCGGCGTTGCCGTGAACGCCGTTGTCAAATGCAGGGGTGTGGGCAAATACGAACTTATGCCGGGCATTGGAACTATCAAGGGCTTTCTTAAGCAAGCCCATCTGCCGCGAACTGATCCACCCGTTGTATTGACCATCTGGTTGCGGTACATCATACGTATCCAGAATCACGAAAAGCGAACCGTCCCACATGAAAGAAAAGGCTGAATAATTGGGGCTGCCGATGGGCCTTTCAACGCAGCCGCTGTTAATAGATGCGCGGCTTTCTAATCTCTTTCTTTGAAAATCCTGAAAATCGCTGTCGCGGGTGAAGGCTTTCTTATCGTTGTAAATATCATGGTTTCCTTTGACAAATAGGACAGGGATTTTTGTCTGAAGGGCACTTATGGCATTATCCCATAAATTAAGATTGTCGAGGCCGCCGGTTGATGCCGCATCCCCCAAAAACACAGCAAAAGACGGCGCGGGCTTATCGCTGTCAACATGAGCCGCCATTGTATTGGCAAGTTTTTCCAGCACGGGACTTATTCCTGAGTCAGAACCGCGGCTATCGCCAAAGACAATAAAAGAAAACGGCTTGCTGCTATTGTCCGAACATACGTCGGCCTCTGCATAACCTGCAAATGAACAAATCGCTGCAATCATCGCAAATGCCACGGCGCAAAGTCTTCCACTAAAATCAACAGTCATTATTTTGGACATAATCCACCTCATACGTTAAAAATTTTCTCTGATTAGAGAATCACGGATTGTTGATATACCAAGCATAACAGTATCAATATTGTTTTGTAAATACTGGCAAATCAGGACAAAAGTATTTCGACTTCGCTACCAGCGCAGCTATGTTTAAATGTAGGGAATAATGTTATAATGGAGGGTGGTTGGCAGTGTAACTCGCCGGTGTGGTGGAATTGGCAGACGCGACGGACTCAAAATCCGTTGAAGGCAACTTCGTGGGGGTTCGACTCCCCCCACCGGCAATATCTAACCCCTTGTTTTATAAGGATAATAATTCTAAAACACATCAAAAATACCGTCACCAAACCGTCACCAACTATTTTTAGGGTATCGGTGACATACATAAATTTTTGGCGTTAGAAGCGTAAAAGAAAAACGACTGACTATCAGCCCAGTTAGGTATTATTTATACCTAACTGGCATTAGTAAAAAAAAATGGCTTTTCACAGCCATATCAACCATCTATCCCCTCACCAACACAGCCAAGCCAACCATCCAGCACCTCCACCATCTTCTCAATAGAATCTACTATTACATCACAAGAGCATTCTATCATTGCATTAACAACAGCACCAGAACTCTCCCCAGCTTTTCTAACGTCTGTCCTGATCCCCAAAATCTTCTGCTTATGCCCCTTGTTCCTAAAGAAATACCCAATCTCCCAAGCTGTGCCGTCGTCCACCTGACTTCCGTCCAGAATCGCTACCAAGATATCCACGCTATCAAGGTGGGACTTACAGCGATTGAAGATTTCATGCTTGGCGTTATCACCCAATGCCGCTATTTCCTTGTCAGTTATCAATTCTTGGGGGTTTATTGTCTTAATATCCAAGCCTTTATCGGTGGCGAGTCTTTTGATGCGGCGTTTTATTGAATTGATCCACGTTCTCTCCCCTTTGGAGAATAGGGGGCCAGCCAAGTAGATAGTTTTCATGCTCCTGTTCTCTGACTTGCATTAGCAGCTAACATACTGTGTTAAAATACGCCACTCACCCTTCAAACACCGGCTCCGTAAAATGAAACCCACCTGACCCACAACTTTGCGTCAGTGTTTCCAGTATCTTTTTACATTTCGCCTGTGTATCATGGGGGCCAGCAATGAAGTATGGCTTACCGTCTTTCCCAAACGTATATTCAGTAGAGCAATCTTTAGGATTTATGTCTCCAAATATCCTTTGGGCGACACCATAATCCTTATGTGGTAAAAACCCTAAACCCTTCGCATAGGCAACAGCTTCCTCCACTAATTTTACGGCACAAGCGGGATGGATATCTACAAACTGACTGGTTCCATTCTGAACTATCTTCCTTTCATATTCAGCCATAGTTACTGTAGAAGAAAAGGCATCTTTAACCCCAAGGCAGTAAATATCTAATAAAAACATGCACAAGCCAATCCTATCACCTGAAACCATTCTCCCTATGATTACATGGCCCATTCCCATATCGAAAAGGGTTTCAGAAATAAGACATTCATGGATGGGTGATGATGTGATGCTGGATTGCTTTATATTTGCACCCAAGTTACCAGTAGATTTCTTTTCCGATAACCGTTCCTTGCGCTTCGCTGTTTTCTTGGCGAGCTTCTTCTGTCTTTGTTTCTCACTCAATGCCATTTCAATACCTCCAATCTCATATACTTTCTGTAATTATACAATTTTAGGGGAGTGGCGGAGAAGTCGATGTAAGCAATAGATAGGTTTATTTTATACCTGACTATTGCCTGAACCCATACCTGCCTCAGACGGCATCATTACTGAGGTTCCATACTGTGAATATTACTCTAAGCATTGACGACTCAACACAAAAGTTGTACAATGTAATTACACGGTATGACTATAAGAGGAGGCAGATTGTGATAAAGAAACTTACAAAGCATGGAAACAGCCTTGCTCTTGTAATAGAAAAAGGCGTGCTGGATATTCTAAACATAGACGACAAGACACCTCTGAATATTTCAACCGATGGGAAGGTACTCATTGTTTCTCCCGTGAGAGACGAGACCCATCGTAAGAAATTCGAAGAAGCACTGGAAAAGACCAACAATAAGTTCAGCAAGGCTTTGAGAAATCTGGCTCAGTGATATGGAGATTGTTTTTCTCGAACTGGAAGAGGTTATTGAAATCCATCAAGACCAGATAAAGAGATACGGCGGTGCTTCAGATATCCGCGACATGGATCTGCTACAGTCTGCTGTATCTATGCCACAGACCACGTATGATGGACAATACCTTCATGAGGATATATTTGAGATGGCTGGGGCTTATCTATTTCACATTGTAAAAAATCACCCTTTTATTGATGGCAACAAGCGTACAGGAGCAGTGGCCGCTGTCATTTTTCTTACATTGAATGAAATAGAGATTAATGCAGACGAGGAGAGTTTTGAGAAAATTGTACGTTTAGTCGCTGAGGGAATGGTGGGTAAAGCTGATGCAGCCAGGTTTTTCCGTGAAAATGTTGTAAAATAATCACTGGTGTCCCGTTGTTGAATTGAGAATTTGCTAAAAACACAATAAAATCAT
>JAKOEO010000107.1 GCA_022321325.1 Candidatus Magnetominusculus sp. LBB02
AGTAGAGTTAACGCGGCAAAGGACATAAACGCACCTGACAATATCAGAGACAGCATAACCCCCACATAGAGCATCTGGCCAACGAGCAGATGTAATATATTTACAGTTATCCCAATGGACAACAGGAAAAAAAACAGGACAATAGAGCTGCTAAAGTTGGCTTTCATGGTGTGGTAACTTTTCTTCATTGCCATAACTGGGTCAATGTCTTCGGTCATAATGATTACAAATGTCAGCAAGAAGGCAAAGCAGACATATAGGGCAGGCAGTATTAACAGCATGAGGCCAAGCGTCAGTGAAATAAGAACCAGAAGCGAGGCCGGCAATATATTGAACAGCTTACGCAATACCACAAAATAAGCGTCAAACACGTTGCATGACCCCTTGCTTAGTATATCTTTTGCCATAACGATGGTTACGCAGTGGGCGAAGACCTGCAGGAAATAATTTATGGCGGTAATAATTAACAAGTCCGGGGCAACTGCCTTGATTATCTCAACCGCCTTTTCAGGGTTGGTCTCGTCAATAGAAGAGAGTCTGCCGCCCAGAAACACGCTTGTCGCTATGAGCATAATCAACGATGCAATAATCGTGGGCGCCATGATGATGGTATTTTTTCTGATAGCGGCGAGGCTTTCAATGAAAATGATTCCAAATTCCATAATTATCTATAGGTGTATGATAACACGGCAAGCCGCGTAAACTCAATGCCGCAGTCCGCCGCACACCGCCGTCTCCCATTAATTGGCCGCTTTTCAGCAACTATCCGCCTCGCAGTAATTGGCCGCGTCATTTATAAATATCAGCCGACCGCAGCCGCTTTCAGTACTGGCTGTGCTGAACGAACTTCAGCGATACATCCATCCTGTTTTCGATTGCCTTTAGCTCGTTGTGAATGCTCTTTAAGACCACGTCGAAGGTCTTGAGATGGGGCAGTTTTTCGGCCTTTTTCCTGGCGATTTCCTTTACGCCGTCTTCCATGCCTTTGAGCTTGTTCATGACAAGGATCTTTTCTTTGCTAATGTCGGTGAGTTCCTGCTCAAGGTGGCTCTTCAGGGTAAGACAGTTGTTAACGTCGCCGGTAATGCCCTTGACGCTGAACTGCATACCGTTTATATCGTCAATCAGGCGTTCTTTCGTCTGAAGAAGGCGTTCAATGGAATCAAGAAATCCTTTAGAGCGATATTCGCTTGACTGAATCTCACTTTCTGTGGCGGCGATGACAACATCCATGCCTTTTAGCTCAGAGTTCAGGGCGTCCATATCATTACGAAGCGCGGCGGCCTCATTTTCAAGCGCGGTCTTAGTCTCTTTAAGCCTGGCAACTGCGCGAATAAGGTCTTTAATCTCGTTATACAACTCCGCGTCGGTCTCTTGCGGCGTTACGGTCTCGTCAATTTCCATCTAACACCTCCTGTTGGAGACAGTATAACATAAATGCACAGGTTAACGCTATATTTTTTAATGGCAAACGCATTTGACAATATCAATAGCTATTTCGTCCTCTGTATTCCAGCGGAAGCTGGAATACAGAAAGGCATCGCTTAAGAGCTAAAAGTAATGATAGTTTCATTAATGCGTTTGCCCTGATTTGGGCCCTGTTGATAAATCGAGATTTCGTGCTATAATAGGTGTATAATTGTTGTGTTTTTCAACTTTCAACCATAAGGAGATATAGGAGAAAATAACATGTCCCTTGTAAAGGTAAAAAATAAATTTCAAGTTACTATTCCAAATGACATTCGACGGCAGGCTCATATAAAAGAAGGGGATATTTTAGAAGTAATATTTAAGGACAAGGCAATCGTGTTCAAGCCCAAGGTCGCATCAGACGTCGAAGCCTCAATTGCCGAGGGGTTAAAAGATTACGAAGAAGGCCGGGTATTTGGTCCATTTGAAAGCGTTGAGGAGTTTAAGGCTGCTCTACATAAGAGATGAAGCTATTATTTACCGACAAAGCCATCAAAGATTATGATTCACTGGAAGGAAAGCTGCAAGTCTTGGTTGATAAACAATTGGATGCCTTGTTGAGGGATATTCGTTATCCATCTCTGCGAGCTAAGAAGTATAGTGAAAGCCATGACATTTGGCAGATTCGCATAAATAGAGAATATCGTGCTTATTTTAGCATTGATGGAAATACTTACGTTATTATGACTATCTGCAGACACCCGAAATGACTGAATTTTGAAATATCTTTACACCTATGTTTGTTTCTTGGTATTTTTGTTTCTTGGTATTGAAGATTGATTCTATGAGAGCCGCATTATTAGGAACGACAGGTAAATACGCATAGCGCGTCTGGTCTGATTGTAGCAGGGCTGGGGAACTTGATAGAAGGGAGGGGGCTGCCCCCCTCCGTTACCATGTTTCTAATTAAGGATTAAATCTACACCTTCTGAGTTGTCCTCGTGCCCGTCGTGCATGAACGACATATCGTCTGATGCGAACACCTTGTCTATATCGAGAATCATCGTGAAGCGTTCGCCGCGCTTGCCCATCCCTTTGATATAGCTGGAGTTAATTGAGATGCCAAGGGTTGGTGGAGGCTCTATTTTGTTAGAATCAAGTTCCATCACTTCCTGAACTGAATCCACCACCGCACCAATGACGGTCTGCCGGTTGGCAATCATTACCTCGACGATTACTACACACGTATTGACCGTCTTCTCCCCTTCGTACATACCGAACTTCACTCTTAAATCCACAACCGGCACGCCGCTTCCTCGTATATCTATAACCCCGTCAACGTATGACGGCATCTGCGGCACCTTTGTTACCATTGGATATTCGAGCACTTCTCTGACCTTCGATATGTCTACCGCAAAGGTCTCGCCATTGAGGATAAACGTCAGGTACTGCATCGTCTCTGTCGCTATGGCCATTGCACACCCCCTTAGTACTTTTCAAAATCGCTGTCGTCAGAGTGGCTGCCGCTGTCTTCCAGATTAATTACCTTTCCTTTTGCAGGCGTGCGCGCCGGTGCGGCAGCCGCTGCCTTTGGCCTGCTATGAACATCTGCGTGCGCTAATACCGTTTGCTTACGCTTGAGCTTAGGCTGAGTTCTCATCGCGCTTTCGCCGGTCTTAAAGTATGCAATCGTGCCTTGGAGCTGCTCGGACTGCGATGACAACTCCTCAGACGTGGAGGCCATCTGCTCCGCCGCCGAGGCGTTTTGCTGGATGACTTGGTCTAATTGCTGAATGGCCTTGTTTATCTGCTCGGCCCCTGCGTTTTGTTCGTTGCTGGCCGCGGTTATCTCCTGCACTAGGTCTGCCGTTTTTCTTATATCAGGTACTAATTTATTGAGCATCGTGCCGGCCTGCTCCGCTATATTTACGCTCGAGGAGGATAGGCCGCTTATCTCTCCAGCCGCCTTTTGGCTTCTTTCGGCGAGTTTTCTAACCTCTGAGGCCACAACCGCAAAGCCCTTGCCGTGCTCCCCAGCCCTTGCCGCCTCGATTGCAGCGTTTAGTGCCAGCAGATTGGTTTGCCTTGCAATTTCCTCTATTATGGAAATCTTGCTCGCTATCTCCTTCATCGCGGTAACGGCCTCTGATACGGCCTTGCCGCTTTCGAGGGCGTCTTTTGCCGCCGTTGTTGATATTGCCTCTGTCTGCTTTGAGTTGTCTGTGGTCTGCCTGATGTTTGAGGTCATCTGCTCCATTGACGAGGATGTCTCCTCTACAGAGGCCGCCTGTTCGGTAGCGCCTTCTGATAGCTGCTGGGCGCCTGAGGATAGTTCGCTGCTTCCCGCAGCTACGTTGTCTGCCGCCGTGCGTACGCTTGAGACAATTTCCTTCAATTTCTCCACCATCGTCTTCATTGCCAGCAATATGCCGACCTCAGACTTCCTGCCGGAGTCGAATCTCATCGTCAAATCCCCATCGGCAACGCTCTGCGCAATGTGCGCTATATAATGAGGCTCGCCGCCAAGCTGCCTTAATAAACTCATCGTTATCCAAAACGCTATCACTATTGACAGCACTACGGCTATTACAGATAAGGCAATGATCATTGAACGTGAGCTTTTATACGCCTCGGTGGCCGCTTTAGCCGCCTCATCCATGTGTTCTTCCTGGTGCTTGTTCAGCTTTTCAATAGCGTCCATATAGGCAGCCTGAAGAGACCTGACTTTAGTAATGAGGTGGTCTTTCGCCTCATCCTTTTTCCCTTCTTCCACAAGCCTGATAATGTCATCCTGAGACGGAACATATGCTGTCCTTGCATCTGTAATGGCCTTCAACAGCGCCTTGCCCTTATCAGATTTCACCGCCTGCGTCAGACTATCTATAGCAGTAGTAATGTTCTTTCTTGACTCCTTAATCTTGTCTAGTTCCTTACGTACAGTTTCCTTATCATCAAATAGGATTATATTTCTCAAAGAGCGCGCTATCTGGTTAATACTATCATGCAGGTCACTGCACAGCACTACCTTTGGATATTCTACCTTGACAATATCAGTCATATTACCGTTAAGACTCCCAAGACTGTTTATCCCTGTAAAAGCTACCGCTAACAGCAACACCACGACGATGCCAAACGCCATCGCCAACCTCGTACCCGTCTTCATGTTCTGCATCATTCCTCCTATTGTTAACATTTATGCACGTGTTTTCCCACGCGCGCTCACAATTTCAAATCATATCAACACAACGCCATGTGCGCCAACATGTATATGTAACACACATATCAACAAATTGTCAAGAAAAAAAACTGAAAAAAACTGCATTTTTCGGCATTGCACAAACAGGTGTTTTTGTGACATAATAGACAGGTCGTAGTATTAGTGATTTCAACAGACAATTAAATTTGCGGTATAGGGGATATTAGAAGATGGCAGCATTAACATTACTGGGGCAGCAGTTAGTTAAGGCAGCGCTTGTTACCGAAAAGCAGGTGGAAGAGGCGCTTGTCGTTCAGAAGACAGACAATGTGAGGCTTGGGACTGCCCTCGTAAGGCTGGGGCATGTTAAGGAAGACGCCCTTATGGATTTCCTTAGCAAGCAGTACAACACGCCGCTCATTGACCTGACTAAGTATCAGATTGACACCACGCTTATGAAAATCTACCCATATGAAAAGGCCAAAAAGAATATGCTGATACCGGTCTCTAAGGAAGGCTCATCCCTGAAGGTGGCCATCGCTGACCCGTCTAACAGGCCGGCGGTTGAAGAGGTTCAGTTTATTACAAAGATGAAAATAACCCTCTATGTTACCACAGAGGCGTCAATCATAAAGGCAATTGACGAGTATTACCCTAAGGCTGATAAAACGAAGGTGGCCCTGGACGGCAATACGCCGTCTGCCGCGTCGAAGGTCTCCTTAGGCATGGAAGAGATTAATAAGCTGATTGGCAGGGCGTCAAAGAATGTTACGATTCTTGAGGACAAGGAGGAGCGCGTCTCATTAAAAGACGCCGAGGCCGCCCCCATAATCACGCTGGTAAACGGTATTCTGATTAACGCGGTAAGCGACAGGGCAAGCGATATTCATATTGAGCCGACAGAAAAAGAGGTAATCCTGCGCTACAGAATGGACGGCGTGTTGAAGCTGATAATGCCGCTTCCCGGTTCAATCAAAAACGCCCTGACATCGAGAATTAAGATAATGTCGCGCCTTGACATAGCTGAACGGCGAATTCCGCAGGACGGCAGAATAAAGCTCAAATACGAAGGGGGCGAGATAGATTTTCGCGTCTCTACGCTGCCTACCATTTGGGGCGAGAAGATCGTTATGCGTCTTCTTGACAAGTCAAACCTTCAGCTTGACCTGACAAAACTGGGTTTTGGCCAGAAACAGCTTGATGACTTCCAGGAAGCGCTAAGCAAGCCATATGGAATGCTGCTAGTTACCGGCCCTACGGGAAGCGGCAAGACAACCACGCTCTATAGCGGCCTTCAGTCTGTAAACGAACCTGACGTCAACATCATGACCGCCGAGGACCCTGTTGAGTATAATCTTGTAGGCATAAATCAGGTTCAGATAAAGCAGGAGGTCGGCCTGACATTTGCAGCCGCGCTGAGGTCGTTCTTAAGGCAGGACCCTGATGTAATAATGGTTGGAGAGATAAGAGACCATGAGACTGCTGAAATCGCGGTGAAAGCCGCCCTTACCGGTCATATGGTGCTTAGCACGCTTCACACAAACGACGCGCCAAGCACGATAACAAGGCTTATGAACATGGGGATAGAGCCGTTTCTTGTATCGTCGTCAGTAATCCTGGTGCTTGCGCAGAGGCTTGCCAGAAAGATATGTGAAAAGTGTAAGGCTCCGATTACGGTATCTGAAAAGATTCTCACTCAGGTAGGGGTTTCCAAAGATGACCTGCCAAATTTTAAGACATTTTCAGGGGCTGGCTGCGAGGCCTGCAATCAGACAGGCTATAAAGGAAGAATCGCCTTGTACGAGGTAATGCCCGTAAAGAGCGAACTCAAAGAACTAATTCTCAGCGGGGCAACCGTCTCGGAGTTGAAAAATGAGGCAGTTAAGCTTGGCATGCTGACACTGAGACAGAGCGGGTTGGTGAAGG
>JAKOEO010000108.1 GCA_022321325.1 Candidatus Magnetominusculus sp. LBB02
CAGAGCTTCTGGTATGACAATATAAGCAGAGGGCTTATCAACTCTGGAACGCTGAAACAATTGATAGATCAGGACGGCGTCAGAGGAATAACCTCTAATCCAAGCATTTTCTATAAGGCAATTAAAGACGGTGACGACTATGGACAACAGTTAACTGAACTGTTTAAATACACGGTTCTTACAGAAAAGGAGATACTCTATAAGCTCCAGATAGCAGACATCGCCGCTGCTGCAGACGCGCTCTTTCCCATCTACGAACAGTCAAACCGCGTTGACGGCTATGTCAGCATAGAGGTTGACCCGCGCTTTGCCCATAACCCGGACAAGACCGTCTCAGAGGCCAGAGAGATAATCAAACTCATCTCAAGGCCAAATATTATGATAAAGGTACCGGCAACAAAGGACGGCCTTAAGGCCATTACGCAGTTGACTGCCGAGGGCGTTAACGTAAACGCAACGCTCTTGTTTTCTGTCGTACGCTACGCCGAGGTGGCAAACGCATACTTAGACGGCCTGAAAAAATGCCTTGATTCAGGTAGATCAATTGACTCCATAGCCTCAGTGGCCAGCTTCTTTATCAGCCGCATTGATACTGCCGTTGATAAAATCCTCGACAAAAGAGTTGAACATGCCTTAAACGACGACGAACGGGACTGGGCGGCATCGCTCAGGGGAAAGACGGCTATCGCATGTGCAAAGGCTGCCTACCAGACGATGATTCTGCTGTTTTCGTCAGATAAGTTTATCGAACTCAAGCATAAGGGCGGCAAGCCTCAACGCCTGCTCTGGGCAAGCACAAGCACAAAAAACCCTGCTTATCACGACTGCCTCTACGTAGACTCGCTGATAGGCCCCAACACAATCAACACGATGCCGGTGGAAACCGTAGCGGCATTCAAAGACCACGGCAAGGTACGGAGGACTATAGACGCTGACCTCAGGGATGTTGAACAGACGCTGGATTCCATCGCCGACCTGAATATTAACATGGAGACAGTTGCACAGACGCTTGAGGACGACGGGCTTAGACAATTTGTTGACGCCTTCGAAGCGCTGCTCTATCTGATAAAAGACAAAAGGAAAAGCGCATCCTGAGCCTTTTCTCTGCCGCCATCACGTTGTAAACGGCATCGGACATATGTTAAAGTAGACTTCGTACGCCAGGGGGCATGTATTCAATATCACATGTATATGAAATTATAATGAGCGGAATAATTAAGAGATTGATAGATATTGCAGGGAGTCTATTGCTGCTTATAATGTTCGCGCCGTATATGGCCTTTATTGCTGTGTTGATAGTTATAGAGACGGAGGGCGGGGCCTTGTTTTCGCAGCGGCGCTGCGGCAAAAACGGTGTGGACTTTGCTATGTATAAATTTCGCACAATGGTAAAAAACGCGGAGGAAATCAAAACCAGCCTCGCTAACGAGGTCGAAGGCTCTGTGTTTAAGGTAATAAATGACCCAAGGATTACCCGCGTAGGCAGGTTTTTAAGGAAATGGAGCATTGACGAGGTACCGCAGTTGTTCAATGTCCTCAAGGGCGATATGTCGCTTGTAGGTCCGCGCCCGCTTGAGATAAACGAAATGGCAGGTGACGAAAACTGGAAGGCAGTCAGGCTGCGCGTTAAACCCGGCCTAACCGGCCTTTGGCAGGTAATGGGCAGAGATACCGGAAAATTCAAAGATTGGATAAATTATGACATAAAATATGTCGAAAATCAATCGTTGCTGCTTGACCTTAGGATATTATTTCTGACCATAGGGGCGGTTCTCAGGAGAAAGGGTTCTTGCTGAAAGCTATGTCCATAGACGATGCCCTTGAGTTGAATTGGGCAAATAATCCACAGAGGCAGTTTATCGCTCATAGGGCAGATACGTTTACCTATGGCGATATCTATAGGCTTGTCAATGGTTTGGCCGAGTTTTTAATGGCGGCAGGCGTTAAAAAAGGCAGTAAGGTCTGCATGGCGCTGCCTCGCGTGCCGGAGCTTATTATAGCCTTTTTAGCCTCAGTACGTATTGGAGCTCTTGCCGTACCGATTAACTTCACACTTGGAAAGGCTGATACAGCCTCTTTTATTCAGGGGGTCAAACCGGCTGCAACTATCATCCATGAGAAATTGCTTCACAGCGTTGATCTGGAAATACTTGGAGCGGTATGCAAGACAACAATTATAATAAACGCTAAAGCCGGTAAAGAATTGAACCGCCAGGTACCGCTCATCCCATGGGGCAGCGCCTGTTACCCGTCTAACAATGTAACGCGCGTTTGCGGGCAGCCCCTTGCCTATCTGAACTACACGACCGGCACCACGTCAACCCCTAAGGGCGCTCTGGCCACGCATGAAAACGTCTATTACAATACGGCCTCTGCCGTTGAGGCTATGGGATTTAGCGCCGACGATGTGCATATGTGCATGTTTTCGTCCTTTGCCCATCCTCATGAGCTGTTTGCCCGTGCCTTATACACCGGTGCTTCTATTGCGCTGCTTGAGGAGATTAACCCAAAGACTATGGCCGCTGCGATACGCTCTTTGAAGGTTACGGCTGTAATGGGGCTGGCCCCGCTTTATGACATGCTCTTTTCGCACGCTGGTACGGCTAAATTAGATACCCTGAGAATTGCTGAAAGCGGCGGCATGTACACGAGGCCGGATATATCTGCTAAATTTTATAATGCCTTCGGGGTTCCAATATTATCTGTGTGGGGAAGCACTGAGACCACAGGCGTGGCTATTGCCAATACGCCCATGTCCTTCCGTATGGATGGCTCGATGGGGCGTTCATGCCCATATTACGAAGTAAAGGTAATAAACGAAGACGGCTCTGAGGCCAAACCGGGCCAAACCGGGGAACTGGTCTTTAAGGGGCCTGCTGTGATTTCAGGATATATCGAAAACGATGAGTTTTTATTAAATGACGGCTGGTATCACAGCGGCGACCTTGGTTACAAGGATGCAGACGGCTTTTTCTACTTTACTGACAGGAAGAGCGGACTTTTGAAGGTTGCCGGTCTGAAGGTCTATCCAATGCAGGTAGAACTTGCCCTGCTCAAACACCCTGCGATAAAAGAGGCCGCGGTGATAGGGGTCGAGGATAAGCTCAGAGGCGACATTCCTGCCGCATTTGTAGTCCTGAAGGAAAACGAGACCGCTACCGGGGATGAAATCTTACGCTATTGCAATAAACACATGGCTCATTATATGATACCGAGGAAGATGACAATTGTAGAAGAGCTGCCTAAAATAGGAAGTGGAAAGATTGACAAGAAGAAATTGAAACAGTCGGCGGCGTCAAAGGTTGAGCCTATATGAGGGCGTTTGTTGCCGATGGACAGTGGGCGCCTAGGGACGGCTATAAGCCGACGAAAGAGGAGATTGCAAAGAAGCGGGCATCTATAGGAAGCAGCGTTTGGCGCAATCCCGCGTTTGAACTTAAAAATATCCCCACACCCAACATTGTCGAAAGCGACGAGATTCTGATAGCGGTAAAAAGGTGCGGCATCTGCGGCTCTGATACTCATCTGTATGAAACCAGCCCTGACGGCTATATCCAGTTTTCCGGGCCGGTCAGCCTTCCGCAGGTAATAGGTCACGAGTACTCCGGCGTAGTCGTGAAAAAAGGCTCTGGCGTAAGAAACTTCAAAGAAGGCGACATGGCAGCCGTTGAAAGCATAAACTGGTGCGGGACATGCACGCCGTGCAGGTCCGGGGCGTTTAACCAATGCGCCAATGTCGAGCTGATAGGGATAACAGCCCCTGGGGCGCTTGCCGAGTTCATTACAGCCAAAGAGCGGCACTGCTGGAACATTAACAGTCTAAGACGCATATACCCGGAGGACGACATATTTGACCTTGGGGCGTTAATAGAGCCGGTGGGCTGCGCGTATAACGGGATATTTATTGGCGGTGGAGGGATAAAGCCAGGCTCTGCGGTAGTAGTATTTGGGGCGGGGCCTATTGGGCTTGCCGCGGTGGCGCTTTCACGGCTTGCGGGGGCGAATCTGATAATAGCTTTCGATGTTCATAATAAGCGGCTTGATATAGCCAGGGGACTTGGGGCTGATTATGTGTTTAACGTAAAAGAATTACAGAAAGCCGGCATACTGCCAAGAGAAAAAATAATGGAGCTTACTGACGGCACAGGCGCCGAGCTTCAAGTAGAAGCAGCCGGCGCTGCACGCAAAACAGTGCCGGAGATGGAAAACTCACTGGCCGTCAATGGCAAGTTAATCTATCTGGGACGGTCGGCAACCAGCGCCGAGGTCACTCTTGACCTTCTGGTCTCAGGCGCTAACAGTATAATAGGCGTCAGAGGTCACTCCGGCCACGGCATATATAACAATATCATACGTCTGCTTTCAACCGGCAAGCTTCAGATAAAGGACATTATTACGTCGTACTATGATTTCAGCGAAACACTCCCGGCGCTTAAAAACTCGGTTGAAAGACAAGACGGCAAGTGCATGATAAGGGTAGGATGAGCGGGCGCTGTCAAAAAAGAGGCTCTGCGCTTTACAAATACTCACGGTTGTGAACGCCGAGCCCACCACCAATATACTTGCCATAAAGCTGCGCCACATTGGCGATGTCCTGCTTACTACGCCTGTTTACAGGGCGTTAAGAGGCGCATTCCCACAGGCCCGTATCAGCGCCATTGTCAACTCAGGGTCAGAGGAGACCCTGACAGGGAATCCCAACATTGACGAGGTGATGGTATTTGACAGAAGGCTAAAGGACTTGCCTGTGTTTAAGAAATATATGGGCGAGCTGAGGAATTTAAAGGACGTACGGCAGCGCTGCTTTGATACGACTATTGATATGACAGGAGGCGACCGCGGGGCGATAATATCCTATGTAAGCGGTGCCCGTGTGCGCCTTGCCAAATACTCTGGAAAGGCAAGCCTCTGGGGCAAAAACTTCCTCTACACGCACCGAGCGGTCCTTGACGGCACAACCCATGTCGTCATGCAAAACATGGAGCTTCTCCAAGAGCTCTCTATTACGCCGGACGGCTACAGAGTTGAGATGCACATCCCTGACGAGGTTACAGACACAGTTGACAAGCTCCTTAGAGCGCAGGGCATTATGCCCTCCGATTCATACATCCACGTTCATCCTACATCGAGATGGTTTTTCAAGTGTTGGAAGGACAAGTATATGGCGGAGGTAATCGGCTGGCTGCTAAGGCGGGGGCTGAAGGTGGTGCTGACCGCAGCACCCGACAAAAAGGAGATTGAAAAGGCCATGGCAGTTACCGCGATGTTGAAAAATCACAGCGGCCTTATCGCCCTAATGGGGCAGACGACCATCAAGGCGCTTGGGGCGATATCAAAGGGGGCAGCGATGTTTTTCGGAGTGGACTCTGCCCCAATGCACATAGCCGCGGCTATGAACACGCCTGTAACGGCGATTTTTGGGCCGTCGGGTGCGTTTAACTGGGGGCCATGGGACAACGAAAAGACAATAACCCAGCCGTATGCAAGGAGAAACGGGATTCAAACATCTGGAATCCATGCGGTTATTCAGCGCGACTGGGACTGTGTCCCATGCGGCAGAGACGGCTGTAATGGAACCAAGCAAAGCAAATGCCTCGATGACATAAGCGCGGCGGAGGTAAAGGCGCTGCTTGAAAAACGGTTGCCCTAGCCGCCATTATTTGACGTTGCCGTGTCGAATGTATATAATAAACGCTACAGAAGCATTCACCAATCTTATACACGGCGACTGCAGAGATGATTTGAGCCGGATGGATGATAATTCTGTTGATTTGATATTTATACCAAGCAGCAATCTAATAAGTAAATATGATAGTCTATCTCTGCAATATAAAAAGGAGGCAGAAATGGCTAATAAGAAATCGAAAGTATTACCACATCTAACGGCGGAAGCGGTCAAGGAAAAGTTAAAGG
>JAKOEO010000109.1 GCA_022321325.1 Candidatus Magnetominusculus sp. LBB02
TAACGACGATTGCAGCTTTTACGTAAAGGGATGGGAACAGATCATGGTCAACTACGGGAAAGTGGCCTCATACAGGTGCATGTACTACCCGGACACGGGCAACATGGACGCCATATGCGTCTATGCCCCAGACGGTATGAAGGGGCAGATAATCGAGGAATAGCCGCACCGCGGCCATCTATTAAATAGCGGTTAGTTTACCGCTTTGACAGGGCAACGAGGAATCTTATTATGTGAATGAGGCCGTCCATAACAGGGGCGATTTCCCGTTGCAGGCCGGTTGTGATTCCTTCGGATATTCTTGCCGCTACATCTGGCGAAAGCGCATCTGCCCCTTCATGGCCCGATAATAGCGCCGTACCCTCAGGGCGTGTTATCTTGTCAACCTTCCCCTGCAGGCTTACTAATCTGTCTGTTATGAAGCTAAGAAATTCAAGGGTCTGCGACTTGACCGCCGCGTTTTCCTTTTCAAAGAGCGTCCTGATTTCCTTTATCTCGCCGCTGAATTCGCTTCTGATTGTCTCGATATAGCTTTTCGTAAAGTCAGTTGTCCCTGCGCCGGGATGTTCTATTTTCAGCGTTGCAACTGTTTCTTTGAGGGCTGAGACCTCGCCTATAAGAGGGGTGAGGGCTGCGTCAAGCCGCGTGGTTACTGCGGCTGCGACGGTAAGTCCTACTTCCTGCATTAAGCGGCCTTCGGTCATCCCTATAGATGACGCTGCGGCCTTGTCCAATAGTTGTTTGACGGTACTGCCCATCGTGCTTGAAAGGGCTTCTACCGCGTCGCCTATGTCGTTTAGCTTATTGGCAACGGCGTTGATATCAACAGACGGCATAGAGGATTTAATAGAGGCGATTTCATTTTTAACTGACAAGGATGTCTCGGCAGTACTGCCTTTCAGGTCAGCCAGCATGGCGTTTAAGGCGGCGTTTATTTCCTTTTTCAGCTCGGCAGTCGTTGAATCCCCTGCCTTTTTTGCCTCGGCTGCCACATTGCCAAGCAACTGTAGCTCTCCGGTCTTGTCGTCAAGCAGTGCTGCAAAGCCAGCCTTCAGCGTCTCTGTGAAACTTGCCAGCATCTGCTTAACATCGCCCCCTGTGTCCTGAGATACGATTGCGGTCTTTACTGCCGAAATATTGTTGACCCGTTGCTTTAACTTAAAAAGCATCTGCTGGAAATCGTCAGTTCCCTCTATCTCTGCCATTGTTTCGCCTCCCTATTTATTAGTAGTAATTGGCCTAAGCAATCTCTGCAAACTGCCCAAGCAGTATGTCCTCGGTGAAAGGTTCGTCAAGCGGTATGCCCATATCTTTCCACTGCCTCACGCAATCCTCAGGCTGCTTGTTATCAGCCAGCGCTTGTGACACTATATCATAGAAATAGCTGTATCTTACCTCATACCCCTCATAGATAAACCAGCTTACGCCGGGGGCTGAGAATATCTTGTTCATCTCATGTATTGCCTCATCTACTAAAATGTGCAGCCTGCCCTTCTGAAAGTATGCGCCGCCGGGATAGGCCAAAAGCAGCTTGTCCTGCCTTTTTATGATATTGTCAAAAAATTTGTTTCTCTCAACCACGTCAACCAGGGCCGAGCCGACCCTGTGCAGGTCATCAATTATAAGCTGAATCACGTCAGCCCGCTCAAACAGTTGATGAGCCGCTGCCGCCTCAAAAGAGGCGTCGTCATTTCCAAGCACGTAAAATGTCAGGGCATTTGAAAACTCTCCCTCAACAGTAATCTGCTCTGTCAGGGCGTCAGCGCCTTGAGGGTTTATCACATACGGCGGCTTCATAGCGCGCATACGCTGCAAGGTCTCAGGCTCAAGCCTCATTAGTTTATTTATGAAATTAATCTGCGAGTCAAAATTATGGTCTATCAGGATGACAGACTTGTGGCTTTTGCCAGTGTACCGGGTAAGTTTTGCAAGATAGTAGTTATGAAACAGCGCCTCATAGTAGCGGCTGCTAAGCTGCAAGAACATATTGATAAATCCGGACTTTTCCCGCTTGAAGGTAGTCTTCTTGCCGTAAACGGGAAATCTCTGCTCTATGAACTCCATATCGCAAAGGGCTGAGACCTCTTTGACGCTATAGTGAAGCTCCTTGCTGAAGGCGGAGAGCCTCTTATACTGCTCTTCGTTATAGTCGCCGCCCTTTTCTATGTTTTGAATGTCGTCAAGGGAGGCGGCAATCTTTTTTGTCAGAGGCTCGACAAATGAAAACGTTATCGTCTTATCCCACCATTCCAGATGCCCGGCAAGCGGCCCTAAGAACATCTCGATGGATTCTTTCAGCTCCTCGATAAACTTGGTCTTATCAATGTATTCCACAGAGAGGTCTTTGGCGGCGCCAAGCAGCGATTTTCCTGACATGCTTCTCTTTTGCACATTTGGCATGTAAAAACTCTTCACCGCACCGCTCTGGATATCGGTTCGCCTGATGTCGAGGCCGACATCGTCAAAGTATTCCTTGAACTTGTCTCTTGCGTTATCGAGGTTATCAAGCATAGTGGACTTTATCGTGTGCATCTTCTCGCCGATTGCGTCTGCCTTGAGAATAAACTCTGTGTCGTGTTTGGGGTTAAACTCATAGCGGTACGAATATGTCCTTGCAAGTTCGTGCTGGAACTCGCCAAACAGCTCTGCCGGGTCTATCTTCTTTTTCCATATGGAGACTACCTGATTCTTGGTATTTAAAATCCTTTCATTGTATTTCTTTAACTTATCGAGCGTCTTCATAAGCTGCTCGATACTGGTCTTCTTGTCGGCCTCTTCTTTGACGGCGCTTATCAGAAGGGTTGTCAGGGCATTGACGCCGTCAACTATTTTTTTGAGATTCTTGATGGTATATTCATATTGTAGCTGCCTTGTAACGCTCTTAATCACATGGACAAGCTCTTCAAAGCCTGATTCAGTCCACGCCGCCTTGTCGTTGTTCTTGAAATACTGCACGGCGGATGTGGTCTCAACCTGAACGATAGGGGCGTCTTTGAGGCGCGAGTAGGGGCTTATCAGCTTTTCAAACTCCTCCTTGTATTTTTCGAGGCGTTTTTCAATAGAGGCGTCTGCGTCCTCTGCGAATCCACTCTCCACCACTGCGCTCTTACAGGTCTGGACGAAGATGATTTTCTGGTCTGCGTCCATTATCTTATTCAGTATTTTTCTATCGGCCTCCTTCATCGGGCTGCGTATCGAGGACAGATAGACTATCAGGTCGGCCTGCGGCAGGAACTCGCGCAGCGTCAGGTCTTCGTGTTCTTTGTGACCGAAGGCGTCAAGGCCGGGCGTGTCGGCAAGTTCCATATCCTCGTCAATAATAAACGTGGGAAGGCCAATTTTCAGATACTTAACGCCGTATTTATTTCCGGGGTTTTCGTCCTCTGAGGTATATTTCCAGATGGACTGGCCGAGGGCGTCCTTGCCGGTCTTTCTTTCCTGCCTGCCGTCTTCATATATTATATCAAGCTGCTGCTCCTTTGATCTGGAGCAAAAGACGAGCATATTGGTAGTTGCCTTGCTCTGTTCTTTCAGGATTTGAGTGCCTGTGCCAAGCAGGATGTTCATCACTGAGGACTTTCCGGAACTGGTAATGCCGACAAGGCCGCTCTTAATAGTATGGACGGAGAAGTCCTTTATGTTGGCCTCAAGATTTTTTATTCTGTTTGCGAATTGGTCATGCCCAAGGACTCTCAGGCGGTTTATAATGTCTGAGATACGGGCAAGAAAATTTTTTATTTTAATATCTTCAGATTCCATCTCTTACCTTCCCTCTTTGGAGGTTTCAATAAACCCGTTGAGCCTCTTCAGCCTTTCTTCTATCTCAACTTTGCTGCCGTGAACTCGCTCTGCCATTGCCTCGGCGTTTCTAAGCTCTGCTTCAAGCATCATCCTGATGATTTCAGTCTGGTCTGCCTTTGCAGAGGATAGGTGGCGCTCCATCGTCTTAAACTCAGCGTCGAGGCTGCTTATCTTGTCATGAATAGAGAGCAGCGGCTTAACAAGCGTAGCCTCAATTTGCCCTATCTTAGCCCCCATCCCAGCAATTTCCGCCTTTAGCGAGGCCATCTGTTCTTTGTTATTTTCCCCCAGAGAGGTCTTTATTTCAGAGACAATAGAGGCGAGGCCGCCCTCTACGGTCTTAGCAATTGCCTCGATTTGTTCGGCGTTAACGCCGCTTCCCGCACCCTCAAGCATTGAGGTGAGCTTTGACTCCAACTGTGCGGCGGTCTTCTTCACGACACCTATTAACTGGTCGGATATGGCGTCAGATATGTGTTCAGACAGGGCAGATAATATATTTTTGGTTACAACATCAACATAATAGCCGTCATTCATTGGTAGTCCCTCTCGTAATAGGGCAAAATTGCTGAAACCTGTACCAGCATAACATGGATATTAATGCAAGAGGGGTTGCAAAGTCAAATAAAGTGCAAATTAGTGGTTGATATATTTTAATCAAACTGGTTAAAATAATCATATCGCGGAGGTTAAGAAATGGTGGTAAAGGCAACAGCAGTAAAAACGCACTTCGGCAAATATCTTGAGGATTCCATTAAAGACCCTGTAACCATAGAGAAGTCCGGCAGAAAGGTTGCCGTCCTGATGTCTCTGCAAGAGTATGAAAGGTTAATCGCCATTGAGGATAGCTATTGGGCAGCGAAGGCGGCTGACGCCGAAAGGGACGGTTACCTGTCCCATGAAGAGTCCATTGCTGCGCTGAGAAAACAATCTTAACGTGCTGCCTC
The DNA here is from genome assembly GCA_022321325.1 of Candidatus Magnetominusculus sp. LBB02. GTDB lineage: Bacteria > Nitrospirota > Thermodesulfovibrionia > Thermodesulfovibrionales > Magnetobacteriaceae > Magnetominusculus > Magnetominusculus linsii. The sequence goes on from JAKOEO010000109.1 coordinate 4,749, forward strand.
TGTACATCACAAGGCAGGTGAAGAACTTCCTTGCAACCCTCGATGCCAAACAATACGCTCAAATAACAAGGAAGATTTTTTCTCTATTGGAAGACGGTACTGCCAATGACGCTAAGAAGCTGCAAGGATATGATTATCTACGTGTGGACGCCGGGCATTACCGCATAATCTATAAGGTGGAAAATAACTGCGTTTATGTTGCGCTTGCAGGCAAACGCAACGACGGCGAAATCTACAAAGCGTTAAAATAGTCCCTTAGACTTCACAAAATCAAAGGGGGTGTTTTAAAGCACCCCCTTTAATGTCATGCCTTATAGTTTTTAGTAAACGGCCTTTCCGGCGCTTCCCAGTACGGTCTCGTTTTTGTATTTTATCATCTTGATAAGCTCGTCGCGGGCAGGTCCCAGATACTTACGCGGGTCGAATTCCTTTGGGCTTTCGGCAAATATCTTTCTGATCGTGGCCGTCATTGCCATTCTGCCGTCTGTGTCTATGTTTATTTTGCACACGGCTGAGGTGGCGGCCTTGCGAAGCTGCTTTTCCGATACGCCTACGGCGTCGTCCATCTTGCCGCCGTACTTGTTTATCATCGCTACATACTCAGGCACAACCGAGGACGCGCCGTGAAGGACTATAGGAAATCCCGGGATTCTCTTTTCTACCTCTTCGAGAATGTCAAATCTCAAAGGAGGCGGCTCCTCTCCCGGCTTTACCTTAAACTTGTACGCCCCGTGCGATGTGCCTATTGATATGGCAAGGCTGTCAACGCCGGTCTTCTTTACAAAATCCTCTACCTCTTCAGGCTTCGTGTAGTGGCTGACCTCGTGCGATACGTCGTCTTCTATTCCGGCAAGGACGCCAAGCTCTCCCTCTACGGTTACGTCATGCGCGTGGGCATACTCGACAACCTTCTTGGAAAGGGCAACGTTTTCGTCATACGGCAGGTGAGAGCCGTCTATCATAACCGACGAAAACCCCGTGTCAATACAGGACTTGCAGAGTTCAAAGCTGTCGCCGTGGTCAAGGTGCAGTGTAATGGGAATATTGCCGCCCATGTCCTTCATCATCTGCACGGCGCCCATGGCCATGTACCTGAGCAGCGTCTGATTTGCATACTTTCTTGCGCCGCTTG
>JAKOEO010000010.1:0-3130 GCA_022321325.1 Candidatus Magnetominusculus sp. LBB02
CCGGCCTGTCACGCCGGAGGTCGCGGGTTCGAGCCCCGTCCACCCCGCCATATAACGCCCGGCCACACAACAGTCGGCCACATAACGGCTAACAGTCCGCCATATGACAGGTAATAAAATCAATGAGTCACCATGCCCTGCCAAAATGTCCTGTCAGGGCATTGATATTATGATTAGCCGCTTAACCGGAGGCTGATCGCAAGTGCTTCTCAATGGCCTCGGCAATCGCCATCAACGACCCCTTTACAGTCTTTCCCTGCGATACCACGCCAAGTTCGCTGCACTCAACATTGAATCCTGATGTTGCAGCATCTGTTCGTATCGCTACTATAAAGGCCTTTCCATCAACTGTAACCGTACTTGTTCCACATATTGCCATGACAACAGTATAACTGAAATACAGGGGATAAATCAATAGGGCAGTTATAATTTATTAAAAAAAATCGATTGTCCATGAGACAGCGGTATAGGCGGCAAGACCTGCACGCGGTTAGTATGGCTTAACGATAGAAACTGAGGTTAGTATGGCAAGACGGCGGCGCAGAGCTCAACGGTGGCGCAGGGTTTGACGGCAGTGGCGGCGGCTAAGTATAGCTGTAGCTGAAAACCGGATAAGGGGACTGCTGCGTCTGACCGCTTACAACTTCCCAGCAGTCGGAACACGCAAGCAGCTTGTTTAAAAACTTAACGTTCATCGTATGACCTGATTTGTCTGCCACTATATGGCCTTCAATAGGAAGGCCGACAAGAGAGAAATCACCTATGCTGTCGAGAATTTTATGCCTGACGCACTCGTCCTTAAACCTAAGCCCTGAGCTGTTCATAACCGCAGTTTCGCTGAAGATAACCGCATTATCGAGCGACCCGCCCTTAGCAAGCCCGTTAGCCCTGAAATACTCAATGTCTCTGAGAAATCCAAACGTCCTTGCCGGCGCAATTTCGTTGACGAACGAATCCCTGTCAAGGTCAAAAGACAGCAACTGCTCGCCAAGAAAGTGATTTTTGAAGAACAGCCTGAAGGTTATCTTCCTTCCATCGTATGGATATGCGGCCACCTTGCCATGCTCATCCTCTAAAACCACGGGCTGATGAATTTTTATATAAGGCATCGCCTTTTTTTGTTTTTTTATGCCGACATCCATGACAAGCCTCGCAATCTCAAAGGCGCTTCCGTCAAGTATGGGTATCTCCGGCCCTTCAACCTCAATCGTCAAATTCGTGATGCCAAGGGCCGAAACTACAGCAAGCAAGTGCTCAACTGTCCTCACCTGCACCCTGTCGCCTCCTATAGTAGTCGCATAGGTGGTATCAACAACTGTACTTATGTTAACAGCCATAGATGACTTCTTGCACGGCCTGTAAAACACGACCCCCGTATCAACAGGGGCAGGATGAAGGGTAACCTTGCAGTAAGAGCCGGTGTGCAGTCCGACACCCTCAAAGTGTACACGTTCTTTTATCGTCTGTTGTGACCTCATGACTCGTATATTGTTTTAGCAAATTATGTGCCAGCAGAAATCCCGCTTAAATCAAGGATGCAAGTTCATAATATGTATAAAAAAAGTATGCTTTGTGGTATAAAAGACACAGTTTAAACTTCACCGCCTACAACTATGTCCGGGATTCTTATTGTAGGAAGGGCATCCGACACCGGCACCCCCTGCCCATCCTTTCCACAGGTGCCTATTGCAAAGCCCATATCGCCGCCTATCAGATCTATGGCGTTGAGCACTTCAGGGCCGTTTCCACAGAGCGTTGCCCCTCTGACAGGGTCAGATATCTGGCCGTCTCTGATTAAGTATCCTTCCTGGACGTCAAAGACAAAGTCTCCGGTAACGGTGTTGACCTGCCCGCCTCCCATCTTCTTTACGAACAAGCCGCTATGGGTGGCCCTCAGTATGTCGTCAGCACGGGCATTGCCGGGGGCAAGGAATGTGTTTGTCATTCTTGGAATGGGACGGCTGCGGTACGATTCTCGTCTGCCGTTGCCGGTGGAGCTGACGCCGTCTTTTATGGCATTTAGCTTGTCGTACATATAGGATTTGAGAACTCCATTTTCAACGAGGACATTTCTTTGCGCGGCAGTGCCTTCATCATCAACTCTATATGAGCCGCGTCTGCCGGCAAGGGTTGCGTCATCAATAACGGTAACGGCGGCAGAGGCCACTTGCATATCGAGCTTATTTGAATAGACTGACAGGCCCTGCCCCGCCAGGTCGGCTTCAAGGCCATGCCCTATGGCCTCGTGTATCATCGTGCCGCCGGCCTCGGATGATATGACAACAGGCATTCGCCCGCCCTTTATGCGCCTTGCCCCAAGCATTAAAATCGCCCTCTTCGCTGCACGCAAGGCCAGCGCTTCTACAGAATTTTCCTCAAACAGCTCAAAACCTGAAAAACCGCCAAGCGCCTCATATCCCGTCTGTACTGCCACGCCATCCCCTGCAATGACAGATACCGCCATGAGGGTCTGCACCCTCTCGTCTTCGATGAGCCTCCCCTCAGACGTGGCTATCGTTACATATTGAACAAAATCGCTATATGTTACGCTTACCTGACGAATTCTCTTATCAACGCCGCGCGCCATTTGGTTTGCCGCCCTGATGAGTTTGATTTTTTCGGCTATCGGAGTCTCATCCGGCCTCTTTCTTATAACAAAATCTGTTTTTGGCCTGATTTTTTCAAGATTTAACGGGGCATATACAGTGTTTGTTTTTACCGCCGTGCTTAATGACCGGGCCGTCTCAAGGAGCGTGTCTTCTGTGAGGTCGTTCGTATAGGCGTATGCGGTCTTATTGCAGTAGACAATTCTTAGTCCGGCGCCCCGCTCTATGCCGGTTGAGATCTTTTCAATCTTGTCGTCCTCCATTTGAATTACAACAGGCGCTCTATGCTCAATATAAATATCTCCGTAGCTGCCGCCTGAGGACATGGCGGTTTTAATCAGGCTGTTATAAATCTCTTCGTTTAGCATTGTATGGCGCTCCTTTGCATTTACTGCGTTATATGGTTTAAAATCATTATACAAGAACGATTTCAGGAAAGCAAACAGGGGGTTTTAAAGAGATGCCGGCAATAGGTATAATCGGAGGAAGCGGCTTTTATCAGATGCCAAATGTGGAGCTGATAG
>JAKOEO010000010.1:3140-14646 GCA_022321325.1 Candidatus Magnetominusculus sp. LBB02
ATAGGTATAATCGGAGGAAGCGGCTTTTATCAGATGCCAAATGTGGAGCTGATAGGGCAGAGCAATGTGGACACCCCTTACGGCGCGCCCTCGGATTCTTATAAGCAATTAATGATTTCGGGTGTTGAGGCCGTGTTTTTGGCCCGTCACGGAAGCGGCCACACCATCGCCCCCCATAAGGTCAACTACCGCGCCAATATATGGGGTTTTAAGACCCTCGGCGTAGAAAGGCTGCTGTCATTGGGGGCGGTTGGCGGGATAAATCCACTCCTCCTGCCAGGAAGCATAGTGATTGCCGACCAGATAATTGATATGACAACTGGCAGGGCCTCTACGTTTTATGAAATAGACGAGGTATATCATGTTGATTTCAGCGAACCGTTCTGTCCGGAGCTAAGGTCGGCCTTCATAGAGGCGGCACGGGCTATAAATCTTCCTGTCCTGACACGCGGTACATATGTGTGTACAAACGGACCGCGCTTTGAAACCAGGGCTGAAATAAAATACTATGCAACAGTTGGGGCGGATATGGTCGGCATGACGGCAATGCCTGAGGCTGCCCTGGCAAAAGAGGCAGAGATATGTTACAGTACCGTGGCAACCGTAACAAACCTCGCCGCCGGCATAAGCACAGAGAAGCTGACCACAACTGAGGTCATAGAAACAGTGAATAAGTCCTCGATTGCCCTAAACGCACTTCTGCTGAAGACGCTGTCTCTGATACAGGCGCAACGGAATTGCCCCTGCGGGCAGGCACTGAAGGATGCGAAGATATGAGGCGTGTACGGCCATTTATAGATATTATTTATTAACTTATAAAATAATTTTATATATAGCCTTTGTCGCGCACTGCAATGGGCTGATTGGGTGGCAATATGTTGCGGCGATGCGCAGATTCGGCGCAAATCTATTGCAGCAACTGGAAAAATGCCTGCTGCCGTCTTGACAAAGATAGAGTAAAATGTTAGATTAGCCAATGTTATTAATTTTATATAAATTAAATCTAAAACAGGGAGGAGGGGTATGAATGCCCATGATCAGCGTAAAGGACAGCGATTCCTTCGAGCTTGCGCTTAAACGCTTTAAAAAGCAGTGCGAGAAAGAAGGTATACTGTCTGAGATCAAAAGAAGAGAACATTATGAGAAGCCTAGTATAAAAAGGAAAAAGAAGATTATAGCAGCCCGTAAAAAGGCGGCTAAGCGTGTAGCATTATCTCAATAATGCATCACAGTTCCCGACGTACCGCAGCTTTTATAGTTTTTAAGGGTTGCGGTACGGCTTTTTACGGGCTTGCTAAGGGGGCACGGTGTCTATGACGCTGTCTGAAGTCTACAAAAGGGCGGTAAAGTACGGGATAGAACACGACCTGCGTGGCAATGAGGCCGTGGTGCGCCACCTTGAAGACAGAAAAATACAGTTTGACGGTCTTAAAGATAAAGAGAAGGAGTTTTTTGATCAGGAATCACTCTCAAATCCCTATGCGGACACTCGCATCTTAAACTGCACAGGCACAGAGGAAATCACAGCCGCCCTTGTCGGCATAGACATAGAGACCCCTGAAATCCTTCTTGCAGATAATTTAAGGTCAAAAGGCAAAAGGGTTGACGCCATAATTGCCCACCACCCGGAGGGGATGCCCTATACCAATCTGCACGATGTCATGTCTATGCAGGCAGACATATTAATGGCTGCCGGAGTTCCTATAAACGTGGCCGAGGGCCTGATGGAAGGCCGGATTAGCGAGGTGAAGAGAAAACTTATGCCTGTAAATACCTCGCGGGCGGTGGACGCGGCCAGGCTGCTTGAATTTCCATTTATGTGTGTGCACACGCCGGCAGACAATATGGTTGCCTCGTATCTACAGGGACTTTTCGACAAGAACAGGCCATATGCCCTGACTAACATTCTCGATATGCTCATGGAGATAGAGGAATATAAGGACGCAGCTAAGGCCTCCTGCCCGCCAAACATTTTACTTGGGGCGCCGCAGAGAAAGGCCGGCAAGATATTTGTTGACATGACCGGCGGCACAGAGGGCGCTAAGGACCTCTTTCAGGTCTTCTCATCCAGCGGCATTAACACAATCGTAGGTATGCACCTTAGCGAAGAGCATAAAAAAGAGGCCGAAAAGTATCATATCAACGTGGTCATCGCAGGGCACATATCAAGCGACAATCTGGGTATGAATCTGTTGTTTGACAGGATATTCGAAGGAAGCGCCGTCGTTTTGACGGGCTGTTCAGGGTTTAAGCGTATCTCGCGCACCAACGCCGTCTAAATGGACTTTCAGGGTATTCGCGAAGAGTTAAAATCCCGCATAGACATAGTTGATATAATCTCGGACTATGTCGGGCTGAAAAAATCGGGGGCGCGCTTCAAGGGCCTCTGTCCGTTTCACTCTGAAAAAACGCCGTCGTTTGTAGTAAGCCCCGATAAACAGGTCTTTTATTGCTTTGGCTGCGGCACGGGCGGCGACGTTATCACGTTTGTCATGAAGGAAGAGGGGATTTCTTACAACGAGGCGGTAAGGAAACTTGCAGAGCGCGCAGGCATTAAGCTTGAACCTGTCAATCCTCAAAACATAGAGGAAAGAGAGGCCCTCCTGCAAGTTCACAAGGCGGCTGCGGCATTTTATAAAGCGCAATTGAGAAAGTCAGACAAGGCGGTAAAATATCTGAAGGGGCGTCAGGTCAGCGGTGAGTCAGTTGAGCGGTTTTCAATAGGATATGCCCCTGAGGGATGGGACAGTCTGCTTCGCTATTTGAAAAAAGAGGGTTTCAGAGACAGCCACCTGAGAGTTTCCGGGCTGGCCACATATAGGGAAAACAACAGCTACGACTTTCAGCGAGACAGAATAGTCTTCCCCATTGTTAATTCCGCCGGGGACATTGTGGCATTTGGCGGTCGGGCGATAGAAAATGTCGAGCCTAAGTATTTAAACTCTCCGGAGACGATTATATTTCACAAGAAGCGGGTTGTCTTTGGCCTTAACGCGGCTAAGGCCGGCATTGCTGCTGCGAAATGTATAAATATCGTCGAGGGCTATCTCGATGTGGCGATGTGCCACCAGTATGGCTTTACGAACACGGTTGCCCCGCTGGGGACTGCCCTGGCAGAGGACCACGTAAAACTGCTCAAGAGATTTGCTAAGCAGGCCGTAGTAATATTTGACGGCGATGAGGCCGGCATAAGGGCGGTAAGGCGCTCTATGCCAATAATTCTCAAAGGCGGCCTTGACGTACGCGCCCTGGTACTTCCCTGCAAGAGCGACCCGGACAGTTTTCTCAGAGACCACGGCGCGTTGGAGTTTAAAGGGCTGATTGCCGGGGCGGTCTCATACGTGGAGTTCATGCTCGCTAACGGCGGTTATGGCGTGGATAATCTAAGGGAAATCTACGACACCCTGGCGGCGGTTGAGGACACGGTGCTGCGGGCTAAACTGGTTGAGGAGCTTTCAAACAAGGCGTCCATCTCCGAGTCTGTGCTGGTGGGAAAGTTAAACAGAGGCCCAAGGCCTGCCCGTGTCGCAGCTGCCGTCAGGCCGCGCGGCAAGATGCTTGACGAGCAGATTCTGCTTGGTTTATATCTTACCGCACCTGAGTTGTCGGCGATGTTCAGCCCACTGGCAGAACTTTTAGATCTGATAGAGAGTAAACTAATAAGAAGGATATTCGTCTCGCTTTTAAACGGCAGCGTCTTGCCTACGATTGAGGGGCTGTCTTCAATATGCACAGAGGAAGAGGTAGCCTATATCGCCGGTCTCATGGTCAACCCCAATGTCGAGACAGAAAACGTAGAAAGGAATATTGAGGACTGTATAAAAAATCTCAGAAAAAAGTGGGTGGACAAGGAAATATTCGAGCTAAACAAAAAAATTGAGAAGGCATTTAATACAAATAACCGCGAGGAACTCGCCCTGCTTCAGCGGCAGCACATTAAGTATCTCAACGAAAAACGCAGCCTGTCCTAAGCCTCATTTATTCTCACAACTGGAAGATAGCAGGACCGCGGTAATTAAATAAAAGAGGAGCCGCCAGGCTTTATAATGTTCAGCGGCTCCTCCATGTACTGTTTGACGCCCGTAACCGCTTGACAGCAGTCTGCTTGTTGATTTAATCTAAGGCGTGAGGAATCATTGAATAAAAGACTTAAAAGCATTTTGTTCACCAGCGCAAAAGTCATTATCAGCGCGGCAATTTTATCTGTCCTGCTTTCAAAGGTTGACCTGAATAAGGTCTTTTCGCTTTTGAGAAATATCAACCTATTGTATTTCTTTCTAGCTGCGCTGATGGGCATTGTCTCGATATTGTTTATTTCTAAAAGATGGCAGTTATTTATCTCAGGGGATATTACCCTTAGTAAACTATTTTCGCTAAACATGATAGGACTATTTTTCAATAATATACTGCCGGGGACAACTGGCGGCGATGCGGTAAAGATTTACTATGTTTACAAGAAGACGGGCAATGGGTTGATGGCCGCAGGGTCGGTGTTTATGGACAGATATATAGGGCTTGCCAATATCATATTCATTGGCATGGCGGCAATGCTGTTCGGCATGGACAGGCTTTCGGGCACCGGCGTGGAGTATTTTACTCCGATGGTGACGACTGCGTTTATTGTGGTGAGTTTTATTGTGTTTGGGTTTCGGCTGGGCGGCAGATTTGCCTCTGTGGCGAAGTTTTACGAATACTTTCATCTATATATGAGAAACTATAAGGCAATAGCGTTGTCGTTTATGCTGACAACGGCGGCACAGCTGACGGCAATTAGCTGCGTATATTTGACAGCCGTTGGGCTTGGGGTGAAGGTCAGTGTCTTAGACCTCTTAATCTTTGTGCCTATGATAGTATTGATTGCCGCGGTCCCTATATCTATTTCAGGGCTGGGGCTTCGCGAAGGGGCCTTTGTGCTGCTTTTCAAAAAGGCGGGGATTGCCGAGGAGACAGCCCTTGCGATTTCATTTGGATGGTATTTATCTGTGCTGGCGTCAAGTCTGCCGGGTTTTATATTTTATCTGTATAACAAGGCAGATGCCGACAAAGGCGATAAGGTGGTTGAAGGTGTTTGACAGCCCAAAAAAACAATTAGAGGAAATCAAGCGCGGGGTAACAGAGATAATCAGCGAAGAGGAGCTGCTAAATAAGCTCTCACATTCCCAGAAAGAAAACCGTCCTCTTAAAATAAAGGCAGGTTTTGATCCTACAGCCCCCGATATACACCTCGGACATACCGTGCTGATTGAAAAGATGCGCCATTTTCAGGAACTTGGCCACGAGGTAATATTTCTCATAGGCGACTACACCGGCATGATAGGCGACCCTACCGGCAAAAACGAAATTCGTAAGACACTCTCAAAAGAAGAGGTTGAGCTAAACGCGCAGACATATAAAGAGCAAATATTTAAAATACTTGACCCAAAACGCACTCAGGTAGTGTTTAACAGTGAGTGGTTTTCTAAGATGTCTGCCCATGAGATAGCCGGGCTGGGGGCGCTTATGACCGTTGCGAGGATGATAGAAAGAGACGATTTCAAGAAACGCTTCGAGGCACATAGCGATATATCTCTGCTTGAGTTTTACTACCCGCTCTTTCAGGGCTATGATTCGGTGGCGCTTAAGGCCGATGTAGAGCTTGGCGGCACAGACCAGAGGTTTAATCTCCTGATGGGCAGAACGCTTCAAAGAAAGTATGCAATGCCTGAGCAGGTTGTCATCATGATGCCGCTTTTAGAGGGACTTGACGGCGTAAACAAGATGTCCAAGAGCCTCGGCAACTACGTAGGTATCAACGAACCGGCTAAGGAAATCTACGGGAAATTAATGTCCATAACCGATGAGCTGATGCTGAAATATTATGAGCTATTAAGCCACATAAGCGGGGCGGAGTTGAAATTAACACGGGATGGCCTTGCCAACGGTGACGTTCACCCCAAAAAGGCAAAAGAAGACCTTGCCTTTGAGCTTACACAAAGATACCACGGCAAAGAGGCCGCTTTACAGGCAAAGGCAGAGTTCAATTTAGTATTCGGCTCTAAAGAAATCCCCGCCGACATCGCCGTCTTTGCATACGAATGGACAGAGCCTGAGGTGTGGCTGCCTAAGATACTCAAAGACACCGGCCTTTGCGAAAGCACTGGGGCGGCAATACGCCTGATAAACCAGGGCGGTGTTAAAATTGACGACAGAAGGCCGGACGGCCAGGACGAAAGGCTAAAGGCAGGGGAGTATGTATTAAAAGTTGGAAAGAGAAAATTTTTGAGGATTAAGCCATTATAGGACAGCGTTTATTTGATAATAAAATTGGCGTCCTGGATACTTTAACCCGTAGGTGTATACAAATTTGTTGCCGTTATGTGTTATCATAGGCTGGTATGAAAAAGGTAATATTATCATATATTGAGAAGGTGCCGGCGCTATCGCCCACGATTGCAAAAATCGTAACTCTGACCAGCAACGACACATCATCAGCGGTTGACCTTGTGCAGGCGATTAAACTAGACCCTGCCCTTACGGCTAAGGTGCTGAATCTCATCAATTCCTCCTATTTTGGAATGCCTCAGGAGGTCACCTCCATAAACAGGGCAATAATCCTGCTGGGCATGAATACGATAAAAAACCTGGCCCTGAGCGCCGAGGTGCTCTCGTCGTTTAATCCTTCCAAGGGGGCGCTGTTTAATGTTGACAAGTTTTGGCAGCACAGCCTTGCCTGCGCTATCTCTGCCAAGTTAATAGCAAAAAGAATCATCGCAGACCCTGTCAAGCGTGAGGAATATTTCATCACAGGGCTGATTCACGACATTGGAAAGATATTTTTTATCAAACATTTCGCGCGTGATTACCTATCTATGGTGAAAAAAGTAGGCAGTGCCGACAACTTAAACCATAAGGAGAGGCTGCTGTTTACAATGGACCACTCAGAGGTTGGTGCCCTGATAGCGGAGAAGTGGGCGTTGCCGCCAGACCTTGTTATGGCGATTCGTTTGCACCATGAAAAGGTAGTGAAAAATGAGACATCTTTTTTGCCCGCGGCGATATATATATCAAATATTTACTGCAAGACCAACGGATTTGGCGATGAGATCGGCATGATGGCGATGCAGCCGCCTGATGACCATGATTGGAACAGGCTCAAGCTCCAGAAGTCGGATGAGGCTGAGATACTGTCGTGTCTGCCGGAGAAGGTTGAAGAGGCGAAGGTCTTTTTGCAGGTTCGGAGTTGATAGAGTGCGCTCTAAAGGCTCAGGTAGTTTCTGGCAGTGTGTGTTAATTTGAGGAGGAAGTTGTTTATGAAAAGAGCGGCACTTATGATAATTGCCTTAATTATCATAACATCCTGCAGCAAGAAGGAAGTGAAGGTTCAGCCTATGGAGTCTGAAAAGGCCAGGGCGGTTGTAGAGATGCTTCAGAAATTAAAGGACGCTTACGTCAAAAAAGATGTAGATGGGCTAAGGTCAATGATGACGCCGGAAGGCTTTAAGGCTATTACCCCTACAATGAGAAAATTTGACTCCTCTGATCTGAAATTAGCCGCCCGCTGGGTTGATATAAAAGACGATGGCAGCATTGTTGTGTCAACATCATGGGACGGTACGTGGAAATATGCAGGACAGAGTATAACGGAAAAGGGCACTGCGATGTTTCTGTTTACGGGCGCACCGCTTAGGCTTGATTCGATACTACGCGATAGTCCGTTTATTTATCCCTGAAGCGGCTGGCAATATGTTCACTTTTGGATTATCGAAAGAACGCCTCCATTCCAAAAGAGAGTACGCGGCCTTAGACAGGAATTTCCTCGCATGGCTTAGGACCAGCGTTTCGCTTTTGGGCTTTGGCCTTGGCGTTGAGAAATTTGGCGTCTTTATCGAGAGTCTTTCAAGATTTAGTTATGACAGCTTTGCAGACCTTGGGGTTAAATGCAGCTACGGCAGCGGCTCACAGAGCGAGGGAATTGTCATAATGATAATAGGCGCGCTGGTAGGTCTGCTGGGTTTTGTTCAATACCTGATAAGATTGAAACACATGGATAGCAAAACTTACGCTACGACGTATATATCGGGCATTATGATAATGCTTTCGGTTGTTTTGACCGGGCTTCTTTTTTTAATGAATCTTGGAAGGCTGTTATAGGTTTAAATGTTTGTGAAAGAAAAGACTAATGAATATCCACGGGCGCAGGCGCATATGGCGAATGAGAGGACATTTCTTGCGTGGATTCGCACAAGCATAGCCATAATGGGCTTTGGTTTTGTTGTGGAGAAATTTGGCCTGTTCATGAGGAAATTCAGCGCCATACTGGCGGCTGCCGGCGGAAAGCCTGAACAAGTGACAGAAGTGGAGACTTACTCGTCACACACAGGCATATTTCTTATCGGCATCGGCGTGTTTATTGCCGTTATCGAATTTCTGAAATACATCAACACCGAAAGGCAGATTAAACAAGAGCTATACCTGCGCTCCATCGTCTTAGACCTTCTGATGACAGCAGCCATAATAGTAATAGCCGTATTATTTGCAATGCACTTAATACATTCAAGGATATGACCTCAAACCGGCAATACGATAAGGTTCGCCGCCTGAATGAATTGGTTGAAATCGTTGGCAAGGCCCGGCAAGGCGGTATGAAGATTGTCTTTACAAACGGCTGTTTTGACCTGATTCACGCCGGTCATGTCAAATATCTGCAAGAGGCGAGGGCGCTTGGCGATATGCTTATAGTTGCCGTGAACTCGGACAATTCCGTAAGAAGGCTTAAACCTCAGAGGCCGATTGTACCGCAGGCAGAGAGGGCATTCGTATTGTCCGGCCTTGCGGCAGTGGATTTCGTCTTTATATTTGACGAGGACACGCCGTTAGAGGCAATCACGGCCCTGAGGCCGGATGTCCTTGTAAAAGGCGGCGACTGGAAGAAGGAGGCCATCGTTGGCTCTGCAATAGTGCCGGAGGTCTATAGCCTGCCATATCTGGACGGCATGTCAACCACAGCGATTATTAACAGGATACTGGAAACATATAACTGAAAACAATACTCAACACAATCGCGGCACATTTCAGTACATGCCTTACAACGCCGCTCCATGAGAGAATATATAATCTCAAGGGCAGCCTTTTGCCGCTTTTATTGGCGCAGTACAAGGAGAGCTTTCTTCTTATCACAAACTCAGACGACGATTTTGATGATATCTCAGAGGCGTACAACTTTTTTGCCTCTATAACCGGCGCTAAACCGCTCATACGCCTTCCCGCCCCTGAGGATACTGCCTCTACGGGGGCGCTTGTGGAAATACTTTCCACAATTGACCGGTCTGCCACGGCGATGGCCTCGATTAAGACCCTTACAACGCCATTAAATATCTCCAAAGGCGGCCATGCCGACTCTCTCATAATCCAAAAGCGGCAAGAGCGCTCAAGGGATGAGATAATCGCCAAGCTCATATCTTTCGGCTATAAACACGCCTCGCTGGTGATTGAACGGGGCGAGTGCAGCCTGAGAAATTATATACTGGACTTTTATCCCGTCTGCCGCGACAATCCAGTCAGGGTAGAGTTCTTTGGCGATGAGGTCGAATCCATTCGGGAGTTTTCCATCGAGACCCAAAGGACTACAAAGTCGCTTGAGACCATTACGGTGTTTCCGCTTAAATTCATGGAAAACCCGGGCGGCGGCCAGACCGGCCTTATTGAGTTATTTGACGCCTCCCGCGTATTTATACTTGCCAGCTCTGCGCCAGAGGGAAGGGGTTTCATTGCCGGCCTTCCTGCACCGCCGCCATTGACAGTGCTTTCTGACGCTGCGTTTGACCCATTTGGAGTTGATGCGCACACCCTCAAATTAAACGGACTTGGCATACTGCTTGAGGAACGAGCCTCGATTGAGAGTTTCCCATCTGCCGTCAGCGCCCTGCTTGCCGACAATTGCGTTATGATAGTCTCGGCAACGACAGCACAAGGGCAGCGCTTAAAGGAGATATTCCACGAGGCGGACATGACTGTCCCTATCATAAAAAAAGAAGACGCCGGGCAATACGCGGGCAATATACTCATCACCGTCGGGGCGCTAAACGAAGGATTTTACATAGACGGCCTCATTGTCCTTACCGAGACTGAAATCTTTGGCGAGGTAGAGCGCCATGTGACAAAAAAGAAGGCCAGCATTTCAAATATATTTAAGATACTTGAGGAGCTGAAGCCGGGTGACTGCATAGTCCACTTTGACCACGGCATCGGCGTATTCGAGGGCCTGCGACAGGAGAGGGCGGACAACTTTATCTATGACATGATGATAATTCGCTATGCAGACGACGCCCGGCTCTACGTCCCCATCAGCAGTATCAACCTTGTTAAGAAGTACTGGGCAGAGGAAGGCGTCCTGCCGCAGTTGGATAAATTAGGGGGAAAGACATGGCAGCGCGCCAAGTCGAGGGCCAGAAAGAGGATAGAGATTTTGGCCGAGAAACTCATCGCCCACTACGCAGAGCGCGAGGTATCGAAGGGCTTTGCGCTAAGTCCAGACGGCCCGCTTCATGTTGAATTCGATGATTTCTTTCCATATGAGCCGACCCCCGACCAAATCACTGCGGCGGCTGAGATCAAGAGAGACATGGAGTTGGACAAGCCGATGGACAGGCTGCTTTGTGGTGATGTCGGTTATGGCAAGACCGAGGTAGCGATGCGCGCGGCCTTTAAGGCCGTATTTGACGGCAGGCAGGCCGCTGTCCTTGTGCCCACGACAATACTCTGCGAACAGCACTATTTGAATTTCAAGGAGCGCTTTTCCCCTTTCCCTGTAAAAGTTGATTACATAAGCAGGTTCAAACCTAAGCCCAAGGCCGATGAGACGCTAAAAAGGCTGGCAAAGGGCGAGATAGATATAGTAATCGGCACGCAGTCGCTGTTGAGAAAGAATCTGGACATACCGGCGCTAAGCCTCTTAATCATTGACGAGGAGCATAGGTTTGGCGTAGCCCAGAAGGAGCGCATAAAGGAGCTGAAAACTGGTGTGCACTGCCTTACTCTTAGTGCAACGCCAATACCGAGGACGCTTCAGATGTCGCTGTCCGGCATCTGGAAGATGAGCGTCATAGAGACCGCACCGGAACTGCGGCAGTCAGTTATCACAAAGGTCGCGGTCTTCGATAAGCAAATAATATCAGAGGCGCTTCAGAGGGAGCTGAAAAGGGGAGGGCAGGTATTTTTTGTCCATAACAGGATACACGATATAGACAAGACAGCAGCGATGGTAAAGGGCATGGTTATGGATAAACGTGTGGCCGCCGCACACGGCCAGATGAACAACGCCGAACTTGAGAAGATTATGCTCGACTTTATTAACAAAAAAATAGACGTTCTTGTCTCAACCGCCATAATCGGCTCAGGCATAGACATTCCCTCGGCCAACACGATAATCGTAAACAGGGCTGACACGATGGGCCTTGCCGACTTGTACCAGCTTCGCGGGCGTGTAGGCAGGAGCAATGTCAAGGCGTACGCGTATTTCTTTATACCG
>JAKOEO010000010.1:14656-43561 GCA_022321325.1 Candidatus Magnetominusculus sp. LBB02
TCGCGGGCGTGTAGGCAGGAGCAATGTCAAGGCGTACGCGTATTTCTTTATACCGGGGGAAGATCTGATTTCAGAGGACGCAAGAAAGCGCCTCAATGCGATACAAGAACTAAGCTATCTTGGGGCCGGCCTAAGGCTTGCGCTAAAGGACATGGAAATTCGCGGGGCGGGCAACATGCTTGGGGCAGAGCAGTCCGGGCACATTCACGCACTTGGGTTTGAAACCTACATGGAGATGCTTGAAGAGGAGATTGGAAGGCTCAGGGATGTGCCCGTGTCAAAGGAAAAAGAACCTGTGATAGATCTGAAAATTGAGGCGCATATACCTGAGGACTATATTGGGGATGTCTCAGTGCGTCTGAACTTCTACAGGCGTATTGCCCTTGCCAAAGATGAGGAGGGGCTGTTTGACCTTGAGGATGAGATAACGGACAGGTTTGGCCGCCTGCCCGCACCGGCAGAGAGGCTCTTTAATCTGATGCTGATTAAGATACTCTGTAAGGAGATAAGGGCGGCCTCGGTCAAGCGCGCAGCTGGCAAGATAGTGGTTCAGTTTTTTGAAGAGGGGGCGGATGTGCTACTGCATATGGCGTCAGAGCCAAAGAAATACAAACACAAGCTCTATTTCACACCGAATGGTTTTGAAATCCCTGCTAAACACATAGAAAACAGCGAAGTTCCCAACATGCTGTTAGAGTTGCTAAAGTCAATCGCCTCATAACTCAACTTTTGTTAATCATTCAGAGGCTCTTGCGCAGCAGTCCAATATTTGTTTAAAATTGACAAAAAGAATGTCTCCTGTTTATACTGAATTTCTCGTTGGAGGTGGAATGATAAGAAGGTTTATTTTATTGCCGGTGGTTCTGTTTGTTATTATGTCATCGAACTTATCATGCTCTGGTTCAGAACCAAAAACTGCTGCTGAATATATTGCCCGCGGCCATGCGTTTGAAGCAGGAGCAGATATAAACAGGGCAGTTGCCGATTTCTCAAAGGCTATTGAGATAGATCAAAAGAGCGACTCTGCGTATTATTCCCGTGCAACAGCCTATATGAATATGAGAGACTTCGACAAGGCTATTGCTGATTTTTCTAAGTGTATTGATTTAAACCCAAAACTCCCGCTTGTGTACTATCAGCGTGCTAAAGCATATCGCTTAAAGGCATTTATGGATAAATCAATACCATATCTGGATAAGGCAATCATGAATTATAACAAGCTTATTGATATGAACCCTGAATACTCGCCTCATTACTACATGCGTTGTGGCCTATATTTTGAAAAGGGGGACTTTGACAGGGCTTTAGCAGATTGTAACAAGGTCGTCGAGCTTGTACCAGGCATGTTAGTGTCATCAGTGTACAATCT
Source organism: Candidatus Magnetominusculus sp. LBB02 (assembly GCA_022321325.1). GTDB lineage: Bacteria > Nitrospirota > Thermodesulfovibrionia > Thermodesulfovibrionales > Magnetobacteriaceae > Magnetominusculus > Magnetominusculus linsii. The sequence continues at coordinate 16,026 of JAKOEO010000010.1, forward strand.
TCTCGGAGATATTCATGACAAGAAAGGAGACCACCGAGATGCAATAGATTCTTATAGCAAGGCCATCACAAATTTTCCTGCAAGCCAGCTGCCCAGAGACATTAGCACATTGTATTTTGCACGCTGCCGTCTTTACAAAGCAATGAACAACGATAAAGCTATCGAAGACTGCACAAAAGCGATAGAGTTAGCAACGGCAAACTTGACAACGATGGCAGAGTATGATATTGATTATCACACTGTACGAGCGGATTTATATATAAAAAAAGGAGAGTATGATAAGGCGATAGTTGATTTGACCAAGGTGCTTAGGAGCAAGAAGTATAGAGAATCTGCATCTCTATATGTCAAACGCGCATCTTTATATGATAAAAAGAAAGACCACGCAAAGGCCATTGCCGACTATATAGAGGCGGCGTTGCTTGGGGATGAGCCGTCAAAACAATATTTAATGTCTAATGGCTACAAGTGGCCTGATATATTGCCGGAGGTCGTTCTCCTCGGTGACAGCATAACATATGGGGCTGACTGGTCTAAATTGTTTCCCGGTGTAAGGAGCATAAACAAGGGGATACCAGGCGACACAACATGCGATGTACTAAAAAGGTTAGACAAAGTTATAGCGCTAAAGCCAAAAAAGATATTTATTATGGTTGGTATTAACGATATGGCCAAACTTGAGCAACACTGCGATACCATCGGCAGCTACCAGAAAATTATCAACACTCTTTCGGATAATCTGAAGGATACAAAGATTTATGTGCAAAGTATCCTGCCTATAATCGAAGATGAATTTCCAAAGAATATTATCGATAATATGAAAATAATTGAACTCAATAAGCAGTTGCAATCGTTTGTAACAAAGATTAGCAATGCGAATATATCGTATGTTGATTTACATAAAGATTTTGTAGAGACAGGTGGTAACCACCTCACGAGTAAATACACGATTGATGGCTGCCATCTAAACAAGGGTGGATTTGAGATTTGGAGAGATAAAATACAGAATTACGTTTTGAAGTAACCAGAGAATTAAAAGAAAACGGCGGAGACACAGTGCCGCATGTCCCCGCCGCTTGTAAACTTAAATTAGCTGTGAATTATCTTTCAACCAACATTGCAAAGCCCATGCCGCCGCCAATGCACATGCTGATTATGCCGGTCTTGTAGCCCTTGCGCTTCATTTGTCTCATGCCTGTAACAAGCTGCCTTGCGCCGGTTGCCCCAATAGGGTGGCCAAGCGATATGCCGCTTCCCAGCTCATTGGGTTTGTCGTTTGACAGACCAAGTTCTCTGAGGCAGCCGATTGCCTGTGCGGCGAAGGCCTCGTTGAGTTCCCAGCAGTCAATGTCTTTTACGGTCATCTTATTTGCCTTGAGGAGTTTTCTTACCGCGGGCACTGGCCCTAAGCCCATATAGGCCGGGTCAACGCCGCCTGTGGCAAAGCCCTTAATCTTTACGATTGGCTCAAGGCCGTACTCTTTTGCCTTATCTGCCGACATCAGAAGCACCGACGCCGCGCCGTCGTTAATGCCGGAGGCGTTACCTGCCGTAACGGAGCCGTCTTTTTTGAACGCCGGCTTCATTTTTCCCAGTTTTTCCATGCTTGTGTCCATCGGCCTTTCGTCGGTGTCAATGATGGTGTCCTCTTTGCGGCCTTTGATGACCACGGGGACAATCTCATCGGCAAACGTGCCGTCTTTCATAGCGGCGCGCGCCCTTTGGTGGCTTAGCAGGCTCAATTCGTCCTGTTCCTGTCTGCTGATTCCATATAAATCAACGATATTCTCTGCCGTGATTCCCATATGATAGCCGTAGAATATCTCGTAGAGGCCGTCATAGACCATGAGGTCATGTACCTCGCCTATGCCTGTGAGCGCCATGCGATAGCCCCATCTGGCTTGCAGCATAGCAAACGGGATGTTGCTCATGCTTTCCATACCGCCTGCGATGATGACATCGGCCTGCCCGCTGGCAATTGAGGCAGCGCCAAGCGCCACTGACTTCAAGCCGGATGAGCAAACCTTGTTAATCGTATATGCGGGGGTTTCTTTTGGAATGCCGGCCCTGATCATTGCCTGTCTGCCGGGGTTTTGGCCTTGTCCGGCCTGTACGACATTGCCGATTATCACCTCGTCAACAGAGATAGGCTTTAGTGAATCTGCATAATCGTGATATTTCTTTTCTAAATCTGTGGTACCCTTGTCTTTGAGCTTATCGGGGGCGAAGCCCTTTGCCTCGTCGCTGACAGTCGGCCTGAGCCCGGCCCTTTTCAATGTCTCCTTCATGACGAGCGCGCCCATGTCAATAGCCGATACATCTTTCAACGAACCGCCGAATGCCCCTACCGCAGTCCTAACGCCGCTTACCACAACAACATCTCTCATAATCCCTTCTCCTCCTGATATTTAATAATGGCACATGCACTTGCCGTAAATCTCTCTTAGTATGATAATATGGTCTATTGCGCAGTGTTATGTCAAGAGCGAGTTAGAGATTGGACTGTGCTCGTGTCCAATAAATACAGGATGGTCGTATTGATTTGCTTCAAGGGTTTTGAGAAAGTGCCGTGGAGTGACCAATAATTTGAAAGGGGGGGATTCCCCCCCTTAGCGTGGCCGTTATGTAGTCCAAGGCCCTTGCTTAAAACAAACAGCGGCAATCATCGGAGTCGTCCCCGACTTTAATGGCGCGCCACTCCATATCGCATACACACTGGCTTGCCTCAATATCCATTGTCTTATTGATGATTGCCTTATCGCTGTCCATTGCCATATTGATTGCCTTATCAATTGCCTTATAATCAGTTTTATCACACATTGTCCAGTTCTCCTTATGAACCTGAATCTGAACGGGCGGTCAATCGCATGGCAGCCGGTTCAGATTCAGAAGATTGGTTAAGCGACCTTTATCTTCTTCTCCTCAATCAGTGCCTCCTTTCTCTTGGGCAGGCAAAGCTCAAGGATTCCATCCTCGTGCACAGCCGCTATAGCGTCTGCGTCCACATCCGTAGAGAGCTGAAATGTCCGCAGGAACTTACCATATGCCCTCTCCGAACAACCGCATTCGGCACCTTCCTCCACATCGGCCTTTTTCTCCCCCGATATCTTCAGCACACCGAGGTTTACGCTGATGTCCACATCCTCTTTCTTTACGCCGGGCAGCTCAACTCTCAGCACATAGCTGTCCTTCTTCTCCAGCACCTCAATCCTCGGCGTTAACTCCGCCGTGTCCGTGTTGCATACATCCAAATCGTGGTGCAAACGATCAAACAACACGTCATATGTTGTGCCGAATAGCTTCTCATAGCCTGCCGTTGTTGGATACCATCTTAGTATTGACATAGCTAATCCTCCTTTTTCCCCTGCCTAATGTTTCAGCAAACTATATGCTGACATCCACTAAGCAATCGCTGCGCCTGATCTCAATTAACCTCCCATTGACCTTGTCAGCGGCAACCAGGAATTTGCGGCCCCGACGAAAACGCTTAAACAATTTATCATGCGTTGTTCTTTCACACATTGCCTCTGCCGAAGACACTCCCTGTACTAACATGGCCAACCCTCCTTAAAGCGCCATAGAGCCTTAGGCTCTAAACTACATCCTTGTAATAACGCTTTACAAGATATGATAGAGCAATTACCATGCCAACGGCGTCAACCCTCAATCTACGGTGAATAAAACATCAAAATGAGACACTTAAAGTGTCTCAGGCATGTATCTTATGAGACAATGTGTCTCATATTATTGTTGAAATGGCGGTAAAAGGTCGCCCTGCTAACTCCAAGCAGGCGGGCTGCCTTAGCGCGGTTGCCGTTAGATTGCCTCAATGCCTCCAGAAATCGTTCGCGTTCGTCTGTTATTGCCTCAAGAGGAGGGTACGGAGCTGCCCTTGTGAGATCAGAAATCTCCGGTGGCAGGTCGCGAGGGTCAATAGCCGAGGTCTCGCTATGAATGACTGCAAAATCTATGGCGCTGCGCAATTCCCTGACATTTCCCGGCCATGAGTATGCTATCAACAAGGCCATTGCCGCGGCGCTTATCTCAGTTATTTTCTTGCCGGAAAACGCAGTTGCCAAAGATAGGAAATGGTTTGCCAGAAGGGGAATATCTTCCCTTCGCTGTCTGAGCGGGGGAAGCTCTAAACGGGCAACCCTGAGGCGATACAATAGGTCTGCCCTGAAAGCCCCTTTTTGCGCTTCCTCGGAAAGAATTTTATTTGTAGCGGCAATTATTCTTACATCAACGGTTTTTGATATAGACTCGCCAAGCACCGTTATTTCACGCGACTCAAGGAAACGCAGCAGATTTGCCTGCACGTTTGAAGAGACATCGCCAATCTCATCGAGGAACACCGTGCCGCCCTCCGCTGCTTCAAAAACCCCTTTGTGAGCTGCTACCGCGCCGGTAAATGCCCCCTTCGTGTGTCCGAATAATTGGCTTGTAAGCAGCGACTCAGTCAATCCTGCGCAATTTACGGGTATAAACGGCTTGTCTTTACGGCCGCCAAGCGAATGAATTGCCCTTGCAGCCAGTTCTTTTCCTGTGCCCGTCTCGCCTTCGATGATGACTGTCCAGTAAGCGTCGGCAATACTTTTGATTTGGGCAAACAATTTTTCCATGGCGGGGCTTTTTCCTATCATATCCTGAAAACTATACTTGCCTTTAAGGAGTTTTCTAAGCCCATGCGCCTCTGAAACATCATATAAAAACAGGATTAATCGCTGCGAATCCCCAGGGTCAACAGCCGCTTCCACCTCCAGCCAAAAGTGTCTTCTGTCGGGAGAGTCCACCTCAAGCGTAAACCTGCCTGTGTCTTGTATGGATCGAAACAGCGCGCCGCGGTCTGTTCGAATAAGTCTCTCTATGGGCATTCCCACCGCTTCTTTGGCACTAATGCCAGAGATGTTGAGGACAAGATTGCTCGCAAAAATCGTATTGCCGTTTTTGTCGAGCATTATAGAGCCAACTCTCAGCAGATTGAGAATTGACAACAGGTCATCACGGTTTTGCCTTATGCCATCGCAAGTTTCAACAGTATTCAATGTACAGGTTCTCCCGACGCTCCGACTACTCTTCGACTATTATTTCTCCTGACATGCCTTCATGGCCGTCTCCACAGAACCTGTCACAGTGGAACTCGTGGGTACCGGCTTTTTGAGGCACTACACGCTGCTTGTTGACTTGGCCGGGCCAAATATCGGTGCGTATCCCTATCCCTGAACAATCAAACCCGTGATGCCTGTCTAACGACACAAAGTCAAGGATTACCGCAACCCCTTTTTTTAATTTAATCTTGCTGGGCGTGAACTCAAACATTTTCGCGGTAATCTTTATTACTTGTTCGCTCCCTTGAGTTTCACTTCCGGCTGCCAATCGCTGCGAAAGCAGCGGCGCTGCAACAAGGGTCAAAGCGATTGCTATGGCGATGCCTCCTATTGCCAACAGGTTTTTTTTCACCGCATTACACCTCCGCTATTGGAATTTCAGTCAATGTGTAGCCGTACTCATCGGTCTTGGGCACAACGCTCCTATATCCCACGCCTCTATAAGGATGAGCGCTATCCCATGGAAGCTGAACTCTTTTTGGGAGAGAGCCTGGCGCCGGCAGGGGAAACAACATTCCTTTTGCCGCATGATGCCAGATGTGTCCGGTCATGTGATGATGTTCCTGATGGATGTGTCCGTAAAAGACGGCGACATTTTTGTATGGCATCAGAATGTCAATCGCCTTAGCCCCGTCGCGAGTCCACCAATCCCACTGAGGATACAGCTCAAACAGCGGGCGATGCGTGAAAATCACAATTTTAGATTCTTTCTCCAGTTTGCCCATTTCAGCGCTTAACCACTCTAACTGCGTATCGCCAATGCTGGAAGTGGAATCTGAGGCATTGTCCACAACTATGAAGTTGACATCCTTGTACTTGAACGTATAATGGGTCTTCCCGAAACACTCCTGAAATGCCTCGCCGTTGTCTAAGCCGGCGTCATGTTCGCCGGGCATCATTTTGACATTTTTCAGATTTAGACCGGCGATGATATCACGCGCCTCTGCCATACGCCGCCGCCGTTCCTTTGGGTCGTCTGTCGAATGTGTAACATCGCCTGAGAAAATAATGAAATCTGGTTGAGATTTCATACTGTTAATCTGTGCGATGGCCTTTTTCAGCGTACCTGCAAAATCAGGGTTTATCTTTGGGTCATTAAATCCCCAGTGAGTATCTGACAACTGAATGAACGTGAGCGTCTCCTGTGGCATTGTGGCCGCGCCCGCTGAACTCCCCATCTCCATGACAATTTCGGTGATGCCTGTCTCCATGACAATCACAGCTCCGCCCATTCCAATTAATTTTATAAAATCTCGCCTATCCATTTCGTACATGTCCATACCTCCATAGTTAGATTACTTGTTTAATTTACGCCATAACCTGAAAGATGTACTATTTCTGTTTGCCAAGAGATTTTATGTACTCCGCTATGTCCTTCAGTTCCTGAGAATCCTTTGGCAGTGCCTTAGCCTTTAGAGGGCCTTCTATACACTTATTGATAATATCCTCAAGCCCTGAGTCCTTTGCGGCGAACTTTGCGGAGTCAATGCCTTTGCCGGAAGGATGGCAGGTATTACAGCTTTTTCCACTTGAACTGCCGGCGAGCGTTTTGTCATTGAACAGCTTTTTCCCGTTTTCGTTTGTTTGGGCATAGGCATAAGACATAAACGCCGTCATCGTTAATACCAAAGCAAAAACAACTCTTTTCATACAAAACCTCCATAATCTCATTTTTTTCAGAATTTAGCGCTAAGCTGCTTAATTTTGACAGAAATTAAATTTCGAATCAATAGGTAGACGGTGCGATTAATCATAGGATTAATTGGCGGTACAGTAGGTAATTTACCTTGCTTGCCCTGAGGCGTTATTGACATCGCCGCAGCCATTGTGGTAGATTGCCGTTGTGGGGTCTATGAATGGAGGCAGGCAGGACGACCTCGTTGTAGGCGTCCCTTTAGCATACGCGGTTGCGGATAAAAATGGCAGGCGGCTGCTTAGCCCGGGCTACGTTATTAAGGATGAGCAAGAGCTAAACCGCATCAGAGAACTGGTGGGCGATAGCGGCGATGACAGTGCAGACGCCCCTCAAAGCAGACCCAGGCGCATTTCCAGAACACAAGACTGCGAGCCATTCGACCTTTTCAAAATGATACAGAGAAGCCTTGACAGTCTGCTGTTAAGCGTAGTGAACAGTGACTCAGACCACCCCGTCTTTGATTTCCCCGACAAGGTCGTTGCTATTTGCGGCATGATTCAACGGTTGTGCAATGAAAATGAAGACCTTGCCATTGGAGTTACATTTCTTGATAAGGACATGCGATACACAATAAAACACCCGATTCATGTTGCCATTATATGCGAGGCCATCGCTAAGGGCATGGCATATTCTCAGGAGGACAGAATGCCTATGCTGGCGGCGGCCCTGACGATGAATATCTCTATGATAGAACTTCAGGAAGAGATGCAATTTCAAAGCGCTCCGCTGTCACAATACCAGAAGTCAGTCCTGTTAGAGCATCCGGTTGCCGATCACAAATTGCTTCAAGAGCTTGGAGTAACTGACAACATATGGTTGACAGCCATACTGCAACACCATGAGTCAATGGATGGTAGCGGGTACCCGCGCGGCCTTAGTGGCAGCAGCGTAACGCCGCAATCGCAGCTTATTTCACTGACAGATATTTATACCGCAATGCTCTCTTCGCGCACATACAGAGCGCCCATGCCGTCTAATGGGGCTATGAAGAAGATTTTTATGGCCAATAAGAAGCTGGGAAATGTCGAGCTGGAGTTATTTGTAAAAAATCTTGGAATCTATCCCCCCGGCACTGTCGTAAGATTGCAAAACGGAGAGATCGGCGTTGTCAAATACCGAGGTGAAAAAATAGACCAGCCGATCGTCCAGGCACTGGTCAACCCCAATGGAACCTTGCGATACAGTCCGCAGCTTAGAAACACCATGGCCGTGGAATATAAGGTTGTCAGCCCTATTCCCACAAAGCAAATTAACTTCGTTATAAACAAAGAACACGTATGGGACTATAGGGATTTCTCAAAACAAGGCGGACAAAAGAGCAGATAATAGCCTTCCGCGGCTCCAGCCGCCGCAGTCTATGGCTTCACCGGTGTCAACTGAATTATCCCCTGCACTTCAAGCCCCGTAAACGCCCGCCCCTGTATTACCGCCACATTCATACTGTTTACATTTGTACCGCATTGCAGCTTATACGTGTATATCTCAACCGGAATATCTGCGGCCTTGCCGGTAAATATCATATCGTCCGCGGTCTTTTCGTATGTGACGCCGCATGACCCAGGTGGGTAGCGGCTTAGCAGATTGTCCTTCAACTCGTCCAGCGAATAGCCGTAGTCCATGGCGTGAAAATCTATGAACCAATTCTTGTATGCCACGCCGCCTGTAAAACGTTCTGAAAACGCCTTACGAAGCGCGCCGTCTCTGTCATAAGAGAAAAAATCAGGGAGCAGATATATACTTATACCGCTCTTAACGGACGATAAGACATCCTCTGCGTAGTGACGCGCCGCCTCTTCTGAGGGGTTTAGCGGGTGGACGCCGCACTGCGCTGCCATGAAATACGGCACATAAACGCAGTTGTCCATCCCCAGAACCGTCGCGTTTTCTTTGGCGATTTTGGCATTAATGAAAAAATCTGCAACAGGATTATATCTGGCATGAAATGAAAGCGCCGGGTAAACGCCCCATAATAACGCAAGTGAAATAAGCGCTGAGGCTGTATAGACCAACGCATTCGAGAGAGCCTCTTTTATCTTGTATCGTTTCAGAGTATCATCGAGGGCTGCCACCATAATTGGGAAAGACATCAGCCCCTGCCACAGAAAATGCCTGTACTTCACAACCGTAATGTTGCAGTAGAAATCCGAAATCGCCAGAAACTGAACGGCAAAGGCCAGATATATCAGTCTCTTCGCCCTGTCCTTCACCAAAAAGGGCGCGGCAAGGCCAATGAACTGCCCGATAAATAAGACATTCCCCACGCCATATCTGCAGTACGCAACGCCCGTTGTGAAAAGCTCCGAAAACACACCCAGAAACTGCCCGTCATACGGCGACTTGGTCTTGTGAATAAGGCCGATAAAATGAGAGCTGTCAATAATAAAAGATACGGCAAGCGCCAAGGCCATGATTATCCCTACGCGCCTCAGCCCTATTTTCAGGTTGTCTATCTTAAATACATCGCTGTAGCTGTCTTTGATATCAACCGCGCTGACATAGGCGTAGAACGCGAAAAACGGCAGAAACAGCGTTATCGTATCTTTAGAAAGTATGGCAAGTCCAAGCATAATGCCAGAGATATATTTAGCGTACGAGGGACGCCGATTACCGGCAAGCCACAGCGCGGCGGACATGTACATGATGCCGATGAAATCCTCCTTGAGATGCGTAATGGTCATCAGGGCCGCAGGTGTAATGAATAAAAACAGCGTTGAGACGATGGCCGCTCTGAATCCGGCAAGTTCCTTTATCCACAGATAATAGAAAAACAGGCCGATTAAGGCGCTAAGGGCTATCGTTACAGGAAGAGTCAGCTTACCCATGATTAAACTCAACGGGACAAGCGTATATCCTGTAGCGCAGCGCGCATCAAAAAAACACTGAAGCCGAGAGGATTCCCTAAACGCATCCACGGTCTTCATATACAGCACCGTGTCATAATGGTACGGCTCTCTAAGCGTAAACAGAAAGAGGATAACGGCAAAAACGGCAAACATCGCCACAGCGGCAGCGCGTTCAATGGAAATGTTGACAGACGGCGGCACGGGATTATTTATTGCTTTAACCTTTTTCATAGAGACGGCCTCACACGCGCTAAAGCGTAACCCTGTCAAGCGTCCTGTACTGAATGGCCTCGGAGATATGCCGCGGCGTGATGGTATCTGCGCAATCAAGGTCTGCGATTGTCCTTGAGACCTTTAATATTCTTGAATAGGCGCGTGCCGAAAGCCCCAGACGCTCCATCGCCATGTCAAAGATGCGCTGCGCCTCAGGCGTCAATGTACAGTATTTTTTGATATGCCGCGTTCTCATCTGGCCGTTTGAGTATATCTTGTCTTTTTTGAAATGCTCTTTGAAGCGCTCGGTCTGCCTCTGCCTTGCCTTGTTGACACGTTCTCTGATTTGAGCGGATGACTCGCCGCACGTACTGGCAGAGAGTTCCTTATAGGGCACATTGGGGACATCCACATGAATGTCTATGCGGTCAAGCAGCGGGCCTGAGACGCGGCTTCTGTAGCGGTGAGTTTGCGATGGCGAGCAGATACACGGCCGGCGGCTGTCGCCTGAATAACCGCAGGGGCACGGGTTCATAGCCGCGATAAGCATAAACGAGGCGGGGAAGTTAACGGAGGCGGCAGCCCTCGATATTGTCACCTCGGCGTTTTCAATAGGCTGTCTGAGAACCTCGAGGACGTTTCGTTTGAACTCTGGAAGCTCATCCAGAAATAACACGCCGTTATGAGATAAAGAGACCTCGCCGGGGCGCGGCGCCTGCCCGCCGCCAATCAGGGCGATGTCAGATATGGTGTGATGGGGAGACCTGAACGGGCGCCTTGCAAGTATTGGCACATCGGTCTTGAGAACTCCGGCAACGCTGTGAATGGATGTAGTCTCAATCGCCTCATCGAAGGTCATAGGAGGGAGGATTGACGCTGTGCGCTTGGCAAGCATGGTCTTACCAGCGCCGGGCGGGCCAATCATCAGGATATTATGACCACCGGCGGCGGCCACCTCAAGGGCGCGCTTAGCGTGTTCCTGTCCTTTTACGTCAGTGAAATCCTCCTCGTACACCGAGGACTCAGCCATAACCCGTGACACATCGGTAACGCACGGGGCGAATGAGGCGCCGTCAGTAAAAAACTCGATAACGTCGGTAAGGCGTTTAAGGCCGTATATCTTTATGCCGCTTACAACGGATGCCTCACCGGCGTTTTCATAGGGCAAGATCAAGCCGTCAAGCCCGGCCTTCGCCGCCGCAATTGCCATAGAGAGGCAGCCGCGAGTGGGCTTGAGGCTGCCGTCGAGGGAGAGTTCGCCGGTGATGAGGAAGTTTTTCAGTTTTTCTTTTGGAATAGCGCCCTCGGAGGCCAATATTCCAACGGCGATGGGCAGGTCAAAGGCGGAGCCTTCTTTTTTTAAATCAGCGGGGGCCATATTTACGGTAATCTGTTTTAGAGGGAATGAAAACCCGATGTTTTTAAGGGCGGCGCGCACCCTGTCCTTGCTCTCTTTGACGGTAGTATCGGGAAGCCCAACGATAGAAAAATGGGGAAGCCCCTTAGAGGCAATATCCACCTCGACATCAACCAAATGGGCATTGACGCCGGCAATAGCGGCACTAAGCACTTTTGATAGCATAGCAGTAGAGACTATAGCAATTCTCTATACAAAAGTGCAACAGTATTATGGCAGTGGCAAAAAAATCTTCGCACTACGCACTGCAAGTATCTACAGCAAGAAGCATTATATGTTTGCATGTCTTATAAGTCATTGATTATCCGAATGTTTCTTGATACATGCGTTACCTAAGGCAACATCCAAAACTCACCAACTCTCGCATTAAATACCGCCTTTTCACACGTCAACAGCTATTTCCTTGTGATGACTTCTGTTTGATATATTTCCCCATTCTCATCTTGCATAAGTTTATATACCTCTCTGATATTGTCCAAGGGTTTCTCCCTGGCTAAATACACCCGGGGCTTCACGCAGCCTGCCGACATAGCAACCATCGTCTACCCAATACTCTAAGGTTAAATTTCTCAACATTGCCGCTGCCTTGTCTTTTGCTGGTACGGCTTACCGCAGCCTTTCCTTCAGATACGTATATCTATGTCGCGGTTTATTGTTTTGAATCGAGATGTAGAGGGCCTTTTTGGTGCCTAACAGGATTACGAGGCGCTTGCCCCTTGTTACTCCTGTGTAGAGCAGGTTTCGCTGGAGCATTATGTACTGCTGCGTGTGGACGGGCATTATTACCGCAGGGTATTCGCTGCCCTGCGACTTGTGTACCGTTACCGCATAGGCAAGCGTTATCTCATCCAATTCCGTATAGTCATAGGCCGCCGCCTTGCCGTAGTAATTTACTGATATTTCTTGCTCTTCTGTGTTGATTGCAATTATCTTTCCTATGTCGCCGTTAAAGACATCCTTATCGTAGTTATTTACAAGCTGCATCACCTTGTCGCCCACTCTGAACGTGCGCCCGCCCCTGATTAGCTCCACCCCGCGCGGATTTAGCGCGTTTTGGAGTTCTGTGTTGAGATTGACCGCACCAAGCTGCCCCTTGTACATTGCCGTTAGAACCTGAATGTCCTTAAACGGGTCAAAGTTGAATTTCGCCGGTATTCTCTCCTTACAAAGCGCTACAATTCTCTCGACCATCGCCTCAGGGTCATCCATCTCAAGAAAATAAAAATCCCTGTCCTGGTCCATATCGTTTACCAATATGGGAAACTCGCCGCTGTTTATCCTGTGGGCATTGACCACTATGAGAGAGCGCTGCGACTGCCTGAATATCTCATTAAGCCTCACAACCGCCACAACGCCGGAGTCAATAATGTCTCTCAATACGCCGCCCGCCCCCACAGAGGGCAGTTGGTCTATATCGCCGACAAGGATAAGCGTCGCATGAGGCGGCAGCGCCTTCAGAAAATGGTGCATCAGTATGGTGTCAACCATCGAGACCTCATCGAGGACTACTAATTCAGCGTCAAGCGGGTTTTTATCAGTCCTCTTAAACGCCCCGTCTTTTGGGCTGAAATCCAGAAGGCGGTGAATGGTCTTGGCGTCGTCGCTGGTGGCCTCGGCCATGCGCTTAGCGGCGCGTCCTGTGGGGGCGGCAAGAAGGACACGCTGCCCCAGCCGCTTATATATCTTTATTATGGAGTTGATAATTGTCGTCTTTCCCGTGCCCGGGCCTCCGGTTATCACCAGCACTTTTTTATTAAATGACATCTTCACGGCCTCAATTTGATTTTCTGCAAGCGTGATTGAAAGCTCCCTCTGTACCCATTGAATAGCCTTGCCCTCGTTAAACAGATATGGCGCCGTGATATTAGCAAGCAGCCGCTTGAGATTAGCCGCTATTGAAGTCTCAGATATATAAAACTTCGCCAGATAGACGGCCTTACCGCTGGGGTTATTGTCATTAGCGGCTATATCGTCAATGACGATGTGCTTAGCGGTGGCGGCAGCCACGATAGCCTCTTTAACGTTCGCCAGCTCTATATCCAGAATTTTCACGCACTCAACGGCAAGCTGCTCAAGAGGATAATAGACATGCCCCTCGTCGGCAAGCTGCTGCAGGACATATAAAATGCCGGACTCCGCCCGCAGCGGCGAGTCTTTGGCAAATCCCAGCTTTGCCGCAATCTTATCTGCAGTCAGAAAGCCCACGCCGTAGATGTCCGTGGCAAGCTGATATGGGTTAGTCTTTACGACCTCGATAGAGTTATGCCCATACTGCTTGAATATCTTTATGGCATAGGCGCTGCTTACACCGTGGGACTGTAAAAAGAGCATAATCTCTTTTACCTCGCGCTGCGTCTCCCATGCCGACTTAATCATCGAGATGCGTTTTTCGCCAATGCCGTCAACCTCTCTAAGTCTTTCCGCAGTCTGCTCGATGACATCAAGGGTATGTTCGGCAAATTTCGCAACAAGGCGCTTAGCCAGCACCGGGCCAATGCCTTTAATCAGACCGGAGCCAAGGTATTTTTCAATCCCCGTAACGGTTGCCGGCGTGATTGATGAGTATGAGTTTACCTTAAACTGCTCTCCGTACTTGGGATGGTTAATCCATTGCCCCCTGAGGCAGAGCACCTCACCGGGGTTAATTGACAGGAGATTTCCCACCACTGTCACAAGCCGTTTGTCAACAGTAACCTTGACGATACTATAGGCGTTTTCCTCGTTGGCGTAGGTTATTCGCTCAACCTGCCCCTGTATCTGAAGCTCCTGTTGAGGCGCTGTAGTTTTGCGATAGTTTGACATATGTTGACGGTTATATTATCATATTTTCAGTTAGTAATGCCGTTGAAAGTTTAATTGACTAACAGGAGCGCTCAAATGACTATTAAACAATTACAAGAGGCACTTGATGAGTTTGCCAGTGAGCGGGACTGGGGGCAGTTTCACAGCCCAAAGAATCTGGCGATGGCCCTAAGCGTTGAGGCCGCCGAGATAGTGGAGCTGTTTCAGTGGACGAAGGAAGAGGACAGCTATGGTTTATCTGCCGATAAGCTCTTAGCGCTCAAGGAAGAGATAGGCGATGTGATGATATATCTAACGAATCTGGCCGGTAAATTTAACATAGACCCGCTTGAGGCGGCCTTGGCGAAACTGCAAATAAACAAAAAGAAATATCCCGCATCCCTCGTAAAGGGCAAATCGGCCAAATATACAGAATACGGAGGTGGCTAAGAGATGGAGCTGATAAGCGAAAAGACAATTGGCTCAGCAAAGATACGCCTCGTTAAGGGCGATATAACAGACCGTCAGGTTGATGCCATTGTAAATGCGGCAAACTCGCACCTTCAACACGGAGGCGGCGTAGCGGCGGCTATCGTGAAAAAGGGCGGGGCTGTAATACAGCAAGAGAGTGACAGGGCAGGTTACACCCCCGTTGGCACAGCAGCAGTAACGCAGGCGGGTAAACTCCCCTGCAAGGCCGTCATACACGCCGTCGGGCCTCAGATGGGCGAGGGAAACGAGGACGAAAAACTAAAAAACGCAGTGGTTAATTCCATAAAGGCAGCCGCCGAAAGGGGTTTCACAAGTATCTCTATGCCAGCGATAAGCTCCGGCATATTCGGCTTTCCTAAGGACAGGTGCGCTCAAGTTTTAGTCGGCCAAAGCAGGCGCTATCTTGAGGAAAACCCCTCATCAAGCGTGAAGATTATCGAATTTTGCATATTTGACGACGCCACGCTTGAGTATTTTAAAAGGGAATTCGGAAAGTTGACATAGCCAGAGCGTAGGCATATAATGAAAGCGGCAATTATCATTGTGAATTAAATTAAGAGAGGGTTAAAATGGGAAAAGAAAAGATATTGGTTACTGGCGGGGGGGGCTATCTTGGCAGCGTACTTGTTCCGGAGCTGTTAAGGGCAGGGCATGATGTCACAGTGGTTGATTCGCTTATGTTTGGGCAGGTCTCGCTGCTTGAGTGCTGCGCTAATAAGGGTTTTGATTTCATAAAAGGCGATATCTGTAACTTAGAACTTATCTCTTCGCTTCTGCCGCGCTTTGACATTATCATACCGCTTGCCGCCATTGTGGGCGCACCCGCCTGCAAGATGAACCCTACGATGACAACCCTCGTAAACCATGACGCGATGATGGCGATGATTGATAAGCTCTCCCCATCGCAAAAGGTTATATTTCCAACGACAAACAGCGGCTATGGCATTGGGGAAAAGGACAAGTTCTGCACCGAGGAATCCCCGCTTAGGCCGGTCTCCGAATATGGAAGGGTCAAAGTCGTACTTGAGAAGGCGCTGCTTGACAGGGGAAACGCAGTAACGCTTCGCCTTGCCACAGTGTTTGGCATGAGTCCAAGGATGAGAATGGACCTGCTTGTAAACGATTTCACCTACAGGGCATATAAAGACGGCTTTATCGTACTCTTTGAGGAGCATTTTCGCAGAAACTACATACACGTAAGAGACGTTGCCCGCGCGTTTATGTTTGCAATGGCAAACTACGACAAAATGGCCGGGCAGCCTTATAACGTGGGGCTTAGCACCGCCAATATTACAAAGCGCCAGCTCTGTGAAAAGATAAAGGAATATGTCCCAAATCTCTATATCCACAGCGCCCCGGTGGGTGAAGACCCGGACAAGCGCGACTATGTCGTCAGTAACGACAAGATTGAATCAATTGGCTTTAGACCGGCACATTCTCTTGATGACGGCATTGTGGAGCTGCTGAAAGGGTACAAAATATTAAAACCAAACCAGTTTGCTAACGTATAATCATAAATGATGGGATATGATTTTAAGATACCCAAGCTACGCATTCATATAAGCCCGCCATATGTTTAAATCCTACATAGAGGACTACATATTAAGAGACCGCAGCCGTACGGCGCTGTTTTTCGTGATAGCCGCGGCGGTGTTTTTCATAGACAAGCTGACGCTTGGGCCGTTTGCGCCAGTGCAGCTTCATGACGTATTTGAGACGGACCTGCCGCGGTATAAGCCGATGGGAGAGCTGTTGTTTAAGCACGGCCTGTATTTCTGGTATCCGAACTGGCCGGGCGGTGCGCCTGCGTATGCGTGGCATCACACACCCTTTTATATACTGAACATAGCGGCGCAGATTATGCCGCTGTGGGTGTTGTATGGGGCGATGGTTATAGTGATGATGGCAGTGGCGGGGTATGGGATGTACAGGTTTCTATGTGGATATTTACAGATAGACGGCTGGGTTGCGGCGGTGGGCGGCCTCTTTTTTGCATTAAATATGCAGTTGAGCAGCCAGTTTTTTCTGTACACGTTTAGTTACGCGTTTCCGCTTTATTTTGCTTGGGCGTATGATTTTCACAAGGGCGGCGGGAAGGTATTAAAGTTAATCATATTAAACCTGCTTGTGGCGCTTTCATATCCTGTGTTGACACTGCCGTATTTTGTGATATTAGAGCTGCTGGTCATAGTGCTGCTGCAGCCCCAGGGGCAAAACGCAAGAGTTAGGATGCTGATAAGGACTGCGTTTGTGTGGTTTGGATATATTTTAATATGTGTGCCTGTGATATATGGGCTGTATAAATACATACCATATTCGCACAGGACGTATCAGTATGAGGCTGTGGCGGCAATTGGAATTCTGAGAACTCTCCATAACGGTTTATCGGGGCATTTGCTGACGACAATGACATTAATCCCGCTAGCCGGGGCAATGGCGATAGCCGGGAAGGTGCAGCGAGTGAGGCGGGGCTTGATAGTGGCAGGCGTAGTGGTCTTATTGTACGCGGTGTTTTCCTCTGGGGTGAAGATGATATTCAGGGGAACGTTGTTTGAGAAAATGGACCTTGGGCATATAAATACGGTATTTCCGATGGCGATGACAATGGCGGCGTTTATAGCGATTGATGCTGTAATAAAAGACAGGCGGCTGCTCAGGCGTTATCTCATAGGGGCGGCCTTTGGTGCTGGTTATTCAGTATTAGCGGTGTTTATATTCAAGGCGCTTGAGACACAGGCTGTCAACTATTTTATCCTGAACATAGTCAGCGGGGTTGTCATAGCGCTTATGATAGTGACGGCAGAGGGTAATGAGGAGCTGTTGTTACCTAAGTTGGCGAATTTACCATTTATTTCCTTTATTGGCAGTTATGCGTTGGTTGGAGCGATATTTTATTTCAGCCCGAGAGCATTTATGAAAGTGGATGCGGTGTCAGTTGCCCCTGTGATGATAATTACAATATTGGTTTTAGCCTTATCCTGTAATAAGTTTTTTAACGTTGTGGAAAGCGGGAAACTAACTGGCCTTCTGATAATAACGCTATGTGTAATCCTTTTTTTTCAGGTGAGATTTGTACGGTTTTTTGGTGAGGAATCAGTGCCATATATCAGTATTATGCCTGATACCAGCGTGTTAAAGAGCGTTAAACAGGAAAACAGCGGTATCCCATACAGGGTTGCCTCAGTTGATTATACATCAATCCCAAATATACAATCTCTGGGATTTGAAACGCCCGATGCCAGAGGCCCGCTTTTTAATAAATATTACAGGGAATTTTTTAAGGTTGTTATAAACCCTCAGCTTTCAGCCCCCGGATTTCTCCCATATTTCAATAGTAATTGGTATAATCTGTTTATTTCTAACTTCACGTCAACCACCTTCTTTTACCCGTTTTCTTTTTTTAATATCAGATATATTATTGCCAGAGGTATATCTGCACAGACAGCCAGTATGCTCGACATAGTCTACATAGGCAATTCATTAAAGGAACATCATGGGATAATCGGCGGTATCTTCAAACTCTACGATAAGCAGATTTCAGTAGTCAGCTTTAAGTCTGCGTTTAGCAGGTTTTACCTTGTGAAAGATATGAAGACACTGGCCTCAGACGAGGCCGTCTATGATATGCTTGTCCAGACGCAGGGTGCGGGGTTGGTTGATACGGTTTATTTCTCAGGTACACACGCCCCTTCGCCTTTGCCTTATGCCACAGACGGCGGGCAATTTAAAGATAATAAAATAACGCTTGAGTATTACAGCCCTGACGAAACAGTCCTCAGCCTTGATCTGGCCACGCCTGCCTTTGTCGTAGCTTCAAACAACTATGACCCACATTGGAAGGCCTATATTGACGCTCAGGAAACGGCTGTGTTCAGGGCTGATATTGCGTTTCAATCCATAGCGGTAAACAATGTCGGTTACCATCGCGTTGTTTTCAGATATGAAGATAAGAATCAGAGATTTACCCTGATATTTATCCCGATTGGCATGTTTGTATTTAATTATTTTATAATTTCAGGCGGCAGAGTTTTTATCAGGCCATAATATTATTTAATAGCAAATATTGACTGGTTTGTGTTATATTTACCCAGTTAGTGGTGGCGGCGTACCCAAGCGGCAAGGGGGAGGTCTGCAAAACCTTTATGCGCCGGTTCAAATCCGGCCGCCGCCTTTTAATGACTGAATCAAGGCTAAAATCTTAATATGGGCGATGAGCAACTGAATCTTATTATCATAGGCGATGTGCCGGAGGCCGTCGGAGAGCGGCTTTGCGACAGACTATCTGAGGCAGGCCGACAGTGTAGGCCCTTGCGGGCGGCGTTGATTGAGGAAGGGCTGAGGTACTGCGGCAACGGCGGCTGTTGCTGCATTGTGATGAGTTATAGGGATTCGGGCGGTTCAGAGCTTGGATTTATAGAAAGTTTGCGGGATGCCGCCGGTCATTTAAGGATACCAATTATAGCGCTTTCAGAAACTCCAGACTTAGCAGCAGCGGTGCGTTTAATGAAACTTGGCGTTTCAGATTATCTGCTAAAAGAGACACTGAACGAGGATGACCTATACGGGGCGGTTGAACAGGCTATTGAAAAGGGTATTGCCCTGCGTGAGCGAACTAACTCCCATGAGCAGCTTTTAAAGAGCAACAATCTGCTTAATGCAATACACCGCATACAATCTAAGTTTTTACTCTCGCCCAATCCGCGCACGCTGATGGATGAGCTGCTTGTGGCGCTGCTGTCTCTGACAGACAGCGAATTTGGCATAATAGGCGAGGTGTTGACTGACGACAATGGGCAGGAATCTTTAAATGCCTTTGCCGTATCTAACATAGCATGGGATGACCAGACTCGTAAATTGTTTGAAAAGCATATTGAAGACGGATTTAAGTTTCACAACATGGACAATCTAATAGGCTCTATAATCAAGACTGGCAAGGCGGTAATATCTGATGACCCGCCCAATGATTCGCGGCGAGGCGGGCTTCCCGAAGGCCATCCAGAGTTGAGGTCTTTCCTTGGGATTCCGATGTACAGCGGTTCTAAGCTTATCGGGCTGGCTGCCCTGGCAAATAGAGAGGGCGGGTATAGCGAAGAACTTGTCGAATTTCTTCAACCTTTTTCTTCAGCCTGCGGCAATATGATTGAGGCATATCGAAACTATCAACTTCGTGTTAAAGCGGAGGATGATCTGAGAGAGTTAACACTCAGCCTTGGGGATAAGATGCGAAAGGAGGCAATGAACAGATTAGTTCAGGAGCGCCTTCTGATACAGCAGTCTAAGATGGCCGCTATGGGGGAGATGATAAACGCCATAGCGCATCAGTGGAAGCAGCCTCTGAACACTCTGGCCCTGCTAATTCAAAACATGGAAGAAGACCTTGAGGACAACAAAATAGACCGGCCATATATTAATAACGTAATTTTCGAGTCAATGACGCTGATTAATTTTATGGCCGCCACAGTTGAGGATTTCAGAAACTTCTTTAAGCCGGCAAAGGAAATGACGGCGTTTAGCGCAAAGAAGGCGGTTGAGGATATCCTTGCGCTGATATATCTGCAGTTTATTAACCGAAACATAGACGCCAGCGTGGAATGTGAAGGAGATCCAACGATATGGGGCTATCCAAACGAATTCAAGCAGGCCGTACTAAACATAGTAAACAATGCAAGGGATGCCATCACTGACCGGAAGCGCCGCTTAAAGACGGCGATGGGGCGCGGCAAGATAGCTATTACAATATATGAAGAGGGCGAGTACGCGGTAGTGAGGATATTCGACAACGGCGGCGGCATACCGGATACGATAAGACATAAGCTATTCGAACCGTATGTTACGACAAAGGGCGATAAGGGCACAGGGGTTGGGCTGTATATGTCCAAAAATATCATTGAGGGCAACATGAACGGCAGGCTGGACTGTGAAAACATAAAAGACGGTGCATGTTTTAAAATATATATGCCTCTTCTGTGTGGGCTAAACGTTGTCCCTATGTAGCAGCAGCCGGTAGATTTCTCTGACCTGTCGTTCTGTATCCTCAATGCTGCCTGAGTTTATGACGACAAAATCTGAGTCAGCGGCCTTTTTCTCATCAGGGATTTGGCAGGCCAGTCTTTTAGCAATGTCTTCTTTTGACAATTGACCCTTTTTACCAAGCCGTTCAAAGACAATCTCTTTTGGTGCGGTAACGGTGATGACATAATTAACCATTGACGTAAAGCCGCCCTCAAAAAGCAGCGGCACCTCGGCAATTGTAATCTCATCGGGCAGCGCGTAGTCCCTGATTTCGCTCATCACGGCGGGATGGATAATCTTTTCAAGCCTCTTTCTCAGCGCTTCGTTATTAAATACAAGTCCTGCGGTCTTTTGTTTGTCAAGAGTGCCGTCCTCAGAAAAGACGCCGTCCCCAAGGGCTGCCCTGATTTTACTCAGCGTTTCTTGTTCTGTCAGCAGGCGTTTAACAATACCGTCGGCGCTTATGACGCGCGCCCCAAGCGATTTAAACATGGCGAGGACGGACGACTTGCCGCTTCCAATGTTTCCTGTGAGTCCGGCTAACATAGTGTCATTCTCCGATGATTTTCACGAGCACGCGCTTTCTCCGCCTGCCATCAAATTCGCCGTAGAAGATTTGTTCCCATGTGCCGAGGTCAAGCTTTCCTTCTGTGATGGCAACGACGACCTCTCTGCCCATTATCTGGCGTTTGAGATGGGCGTCGGCGTTGTCCTCTCCCACGTTATGGCGGTATTTGGATACAGGTTCATGCGGGGCTAATGTCTCAAGCCACTGATCGAAATCGCCGTGAAGGCCGCTCTCGTCGTCGTTTATAAAGACGCTTGCCGTGATGTGCATGGCGTTAACCAGCACGATGCCTTCTTTGATACCGCTTTCGCGGACGCAGCCCTCGACATCCGGGGTAATATTGATATATGCGCGGCGGGTTTTAGTCTGAAACCAGAGTTCTTTGCGGTAGCTTTTCATTTGAGTTTCTCGAGGCGTTCCTTAGATTTAGCGGCGTACTCTGTTTTGGGATACTTCGTTACAATCTCTTCATAGAGTTCTTTAGCGTGTTTGGGATTATTTTGAAGTTCCTCAAGCTGGGCGGTATCAAACAAAGACTTGGGGCTGTCTCCCCCGCAAGAGCCAAGCACGAGCGCCAGCGCCGCAACGATTATGAATATAATATGCCTCATGGTGGTTTATAATAACATGATACAGCAGGGAAATGACATATGACTCTACATCTACCTTATACGCTATCCCTCTCTGTCAAATAAACAATAACATCCAAGCGCCGCAAACCAGCCGGCCTAATCATTTCCAACCGGCATCAAGCAGACCAGTTTGATTGTAAGCCGCGGCTATCGCAATTATATCATGGATAATATCCAGTTAATATAGGGTTATCCCTGCCCTAACAGCCCCTTTATCGCCTCTGCCAGTTGGTCGGGGTCTACAGGCTTATCCAAAAACAGGTCAGGTAAGGACAGGTATGGCTTAATGTCCGCCTCTCTGTCTTTGAACTGCTTCAGCAGCTGCTCTCTCTCATAGAGCAGTATCTTGCGGTATGAGGCAAAACGCAGGAATACCTTATCTATCTTGCTGTCCACATTATCTAGCAGACGCTCCATTTCCTTTATCACCTCTACGTTGTCAATCTCTTTTCTGGCTTGGTCTATGAAGCTCAGGGCGGAGCTTAATATTATGACAGGAATGTCCCTTGTGGACTTGTTAGACCTTATATCCTGCAGGGCGCTTATGCCGTTTTTCTTTGGCATCATGATGTCTAATACGATAATGTCGGGGTTTTCGCTTTTTGCCTTTTTAACCCCTTCCTCGCCGTTTTCCGCCGTGATTACAGTATATCCCTTTTGTTCCATCGTGATTGTCAGAAACTGTCTTGCCGCCTCGTCGTCGTCAACTACCAGAATGCGTTTACTCATTATGAGTCTCCTTTTAGTATTTTATTTATGCCGCCGGTCTTTTGGCAGCGATATTGTAAACTTCGTCCCAACGCCCAGTTCAGAAGAGACGCTTAGCTTTCCTCCATGTTCCTCTATAATCTTCTTTGTTATAGACAGCCCAAGCCCGTTGCCCTTAGAGTGCTTCGTAGTATAAAACAGTTTAAAGATATTTTCCAAGTCCTCAGGTTTAATGCCGCAGCCATTGTCCTCCACATCCAGATTAACATAATCGTCTCCACAAAGATATGTCCTCATCTTTACCCTGCCAGAAGCCCCGTCAGCCTTATCCTTGCACGCATCTACAGAGTTACTGAGAAGATTCATCAGCACCGTATGTATAGCCTTATAATCGAACCTTGCCAGTGGCAGCGCCTCCTCTATGTCGGCAATAATCGCCACATCATTCATTGTAGAACAACTTTGAGTGTTCCTGCAGGTCTCAAGCACCTCCGCTACTACGGCGTTAAGCGAGTGCGGCTCTGGCTTGAGTTGATTATAGCGCGATAAATCAAGCAGACCGGCGGTAAGGTCTTCCATGCGCGAGATGCCGATTTTTGTAACGTCCCAGCCCTTTTTGATTAGTTCAAGGTTTTCGTCCTTGAGGGCAGCCTCAATAATGTACTTGCCGCCCTTCAGGGCGTTTAAAATATTCTTTGCCCCGTGTATAATCTGTGCAATTGCAAGGCCAATCGCCGCCTGCTGCGCCTGTTCGGCCATTTTTCTTTCGGCCTCTATGCGCATTTCAAATTCCGTTTTCAGCGCCGCGTTGGCATTATCAAGGTCAATAATGTCCCTGTATGAACGCAGACAGGTGATTATTGCCGTGTAGAGTTTTTGTATCGTCAGGTCGCTCTTTTCCAGAAAGCCGTTGATGTCGTAATCCACTATAACCGATTTCTCAGGGGCTATGCCGGGCTGCCCAGTCCTTAACAATATCCTGACAAAACGATTCTTTAGCTCCTCTCTGACATACTTTGCGAAATTCAGGCCGGCTAAATCATCCTCCATCACCACATCGAGAAGTATTACGGCTATATCGTCGTGTGCAGAGATTAACTTCCTTGCCTCCATAGCCGAGGTTGCAAAAAGAAGCTCAAGCCCCTTGCCCTGAAATACGAAGTCCGCGATGGATGATCTTGTAGCCCTATGCACCTCAATGTCGTCGTCAACAATCAGCACCTTCCATGAGGCGTCTGTTGCCTTAGGCTCTTGCTCTTCATCTTCATAAAAAGAATAAGTCTCTTCCATCTGTACCCTACGGCAATTCCTTTGGTATTGTGATAATAAAACTCGTCCCTTCGCCCTCTCTGCTTTCACAACGAACATCGCCCTTCAGGGTCTTTTGTACAATGTTAAAGACAATATTGAGGCCAAGCCCGCTGTTGCCGTCCTTTCGGTTAGTGGTAAAAAATGGATCAAATATCTTTGATAAATTGCCGCTTGGTATTCCTTTTCCATTGTCTCTGAATGTAAGGGCTATGTTTTTTGGATCTTCTGCGGCGTCAATATCTATCATGCCGTTAGAATGCGTATCAAAGGCATGGGTTATTGAATTCATAACAAGATTCGTGATTATCTGGGCAAATGCCCCGGGATAGCTGTCCAGCTCCAAATACTCCGCACAGTGTACGCGCACACCAATGGAGGTTTTTTTTATTGCCGGACGAAGGCTCATAATAATATCTTCTATATATTCGCGCAGCTTGAACCTGCGCCGCTGCTGGCTTGTCTGGTCTCCTGAGACCATCTTAAAACTCTTAATCATGCTGGATGACCTGATGAGATTCTTTAAAATAATATCGCTGTCCTCAGTTGCCGATGAGAAATAACTTGCAAGTTTGGACTTCGACAGCTTGTTTTGGGAAAACAGCTCTGTAATCTCTTTTGTCCTGTCCACAAGATGAGACGCAGACATTACGCTGTTGCCTATGGGCGTGTTAATCTCATGAGCGACGCCTGAGACAAGCTGACCGAGGGCTGCCAGTTTTTCTGATTGAATTATCTTCTCCTGGCTAAACCGCAGGTTTTCATTTGTGCGTTTTAACTCATCGAGGAGCTGAGCCTGTTTTTCCTCCGCCTGTTTTCTAAGCGACGTATCGTTAAATACGACAACCGCCCCCAATAGAGGCCCCTTCTCGTCAAAGATAGGGGTGGATACATATTCTACGGGGAAACTCGTGCCATCCTTTCTCCAAAACGCCTCACCATCCACCCGATAGACCTTGCCATCAAAAAAAGTCTTATATATGCTGCACTTGTCAATATAACAGGCTATATTGCCCGTGCCGGGATGGTGAATTACATCGTGCTGCATCACCCCAAGCAGCTCCTCGGCGCTGTAGCCTGTCATCTTCTGCGCCGCAGGATTTACAAAAGAGATAAACCCGTTTCTGTCCAGACCAAAGATGCCCTCGCCCGCTGAGTTAAGAATCAGCTCCTGCTGCCGCTTCAGCTTCTCAAGCGCCTCCTCGGCACTCCTTCTGGCAATGACGCCAGCAAGGGTGTTTGAAACCGCAACAAGGAAATCCTCTTCCATTTCTGATTTCTTGTGCCCATGCTTCAGATAGAAATTTATCACTCCCAGCAGCTTGCCTGCCAGTATGATAGGAATACAGAAATGCCCATGTGGGGTCATTTTGTCAAATCTGATATCATGGCGGCCATCTATACAGTCCGAAAAGACAACCTTACGGTTGGCCGCGGCCTTTCCGCAGAGGCATTTGCCAAAAGGTACCTTGTTACATGCCTCAAGCAGCTCTGCCGAAAAACCCCTTTGAACCTTCAGGTCAAGCGCTTCCTCGCCCTCGGCAACCAGAAAAATTGATCCCTTTGACTCCAGCTTCAACCACGGCAGCTCAATAATTGTATCCAGAATCTTGTCCATCTGCTCGGTAAGCGTCAGAGGCTCAAGCGATATGCCAAGTATTGTGTTTAAGACGCTTTGAATCAGGTACTGGTGTTCAAGTTCTTTCTCCGTCTTACTGTTATAGAGGGCGATTTTAATTACCGCATAAAGTTCGCTTTCATTAAACGGTTTTAGTATGTATCCGTAGGGGTTAGTCTTTTCGACACGCTTCAATATATGGTAATCTATATAAGCGGTAATGTAAATAATTGGTATCTTATATTTATTTTTAACACGCTGCGAGGTCTCGATGCCGTCAATGTCCCCGCGCAGGTTTATATCCATGAGAATCAGGTCAGGGATTTCCTCTTCAATTCTGGCAAGGGCATCCTCGCCTGAGCCGACTGTGCCCGTAACACGGTAGCCCCAACCCTGAAGCAGCTTTTTTATCTCCAGCGATACTACTACCTCGTCGTCAACTACCAAGATGCTTTTCTTTCCCATCAGCCCCTTCACACTCAAACCGTTATTCCGTCCATTGCACGCTATTCTATCATAATAACAGTTATTTCTTAAATCAAAAAAATGGCGATGGTTTAGACAATATTGGCATGTGGCAATAAAATGGCAAAGCGCACCGGGGCGCTTTGCCATCAAAGGGGAAGTATCGCTTTACTATATTAAAACTTCCAGCTCAGGCCGAACTCTACCGAGTCCTCGGACAATGTGGAAGACAGAGTTGCCGTGAGGCCTGTCATATCAGTGCCGGACTCAGTCGTGCTCTTTGCAAATGCGTGCATGTAGCCAATGTTTGCGGCGAAGTTTTTGGTAAACTCATACCCTAAGCCAAACGTAATATGATGTTCGGGAAATGCGGGGAATCCTACCATTCTGAAGTTTTCATAGTAGTACGTCGGCATAGTGTAGCCTTGCATGTTGACCATTGAGCTGCCGTTGAAGTTATAGTGGGTTCTGGCTGGATTTATGCCATAATTATATCCCGCCCTTAAAGACAAGCCCTTAATCGGCCTATACTGTACACCCACTCCTAATACCCACTGGTCTCTCCAGTCGAAATCCTTGTAACCGTCCGCATTTGCCCAGTTAATCCACTTAACGTCGGTCTCAATCAGAAATACGTCTTTGAGCGTTTCTACGGATATACCTGCGGCAAGCGTCTGCGGTGCCTCCAGTTTCAGGCTGCCCTTTGAGCCTGTTCCAGAAAAGTCATATAGGCTGCCGTAAGTCATTTGAATAGGAGTTGTGTAAACAAGCGCCATAGAGACCTGATCAACGGGGCGGAAGTTTATGCCAAGCTGTCCGCCGATGCCAAATGTTGTAGACTGCCCTGAGCCAAAGTCCAGCATCCCATAGTTTATCTTGGGTGCCAGGCCAATCGAGAACTCCTTGACCGGCGTGAACGATATTGTGGGTGAAATCTGAAGCAATGAAAACTGGGAGTACTGAGCGCCGCTCAATGGATAGGTCCTTGTACCGGCAGGCAGGCCATACATGGCCGA
Organism: Candidatus Magnetominusculus sp. LBB02; assembly: GCA_022321325.1. Taxonomy (GTDB): domain Bacteria; phylum Nitrospirota; class Thermodesulfovibrionia; order Thermodesulfovibrionales; family Magnetobacteriaceae; genus Magnetominusculus; species Magnetominusculus linsii. Next base: position 42,903 of record JAKOEO010000010.1, read on the forward strand.
GAAATCGTAGTACGCCGGCTGGTCAATGTTGGTGTTCCTGTAATTAACCCCAAGCCCTGCCAGGCCATAGGCGCCGAAGCCAAATTTCCACTTGTCATTGATGGGAATTACAACGCCTAGCGAGGGAATGGGATAGACCTTTTTTGCCGAGTCGGCGTTGTAGGTATTGACATCTATTCCCACAGAGGTATTTACTTTAGGAATAAAAAGTGTCGCCCCAAGGTCAATCTCATAGTTAGTGCATTGGCCGCTGCAATTTAATGACGCGGGGTTAGCATTAAGCGAGGTTATTGTATCCTGAGGAGAGGCTATACCTACCCCGCCCATAGCCCTAGAGATTGGCCCCACTCCGATAAGGTTGTCGCCATTGGTGGCAAAGGCCGCCATGGACAACATTAAAACAAACATTAAGGTTAATAATAACGACACAAGCTTCTTCATATTGCCTCCTGTTCAGAATCGAAAAATAGAGCGTTTAAAACACTCATGGTATCAGGTCGCCCTTGTAGTACTCCTTAATGGCTGCGGCCTCTCTTATAAGATTATTAATGCTGGTCTGATAGGTCTTCTTAAAGTAATCAAGTACCTCAGGGTATTCTTTGACGATTTCCGTAACCAGCGGCCTGTCCAGTTCGTAAAGCGTAACAGCCCCGGCGGCG
>JAKOEO010000010.1:46778-58903 GCA_022321325.1 Candidatus Magnetominusculus sp. LBB02
TACCGACGGAGTTACAGAGGCGATGGACAGGCAAAACAGGCTCTTCGACGAGGACAGGCTTGAGGCTGTACTAAGGGAAAACCACGGCAGGGCATCAAGGGAAATGACAGAAAACGTCATAAGCACTCTTGAGCAGTTCACTGCCGGGGCAGACCAGTCAGACGACATCACAGTACTGTGTTTTAGTTATATGCCGAAAAAGGCGTGACTGCGCCGGACTAAATAGTGAAAATGCGATCATCATATGAGCAGCCGCCTTTAGAAGGACAAGCAGGGCTGATTTGTTCATATCTGCTTAAAGATGAGATATTTTCGAGCATTAATAAAAAGGAAATAGCCCATCTCCTGCCTCACATAACGCTGCGTACCTTTGAGAACGGGCAGACTATCTTCAGCAAGGGACAGCACGCAGAGTTTCTCTACATGTTGATTAGCGGGCAGGTGAGGCTGTTCTCTGACATTGCCTCAGTTACAGTTGGATGCGGGGGAAGGTTTGGCGTTGAGAGTTGTTCTGGCCTGACGCACTATGTTACATGCGTTACAGCGCTTGAGGCGGCAGAGGCAATAGCAATCCCGGCTGAGAAGGTTCTTCAGCTAATTAAGGGAAATTCACAGATAAAGGGCAGCTTTACTCTCTCTATGATAGAGAGTTTTATAGGGGGAGATGTTACTGTTGAAAAGGAGTTGGCAGGGCAGGGCGTTGAGCGAAGGCAGACAAAGAGGAAGGTTCTGTCCACCAGGGCAGCAGGCTGGACCAGTGTCATTGTCCTTTTCCCATTAGCGCTTTGGCTTGGCTATAAGTCGGGGTTGGACTCAAACGCGGTCTTTTTTCTGGGTACGATGACGGCTGTAGTCCTTATGTGGGTCTTTAAACTTGTGGATGAGTTTATACCCGGCCTGTTTGCGGTATTGGCATTTTTATGTATTGGGGTTGCCCCTGCCGATGTTGTCCTCTCAGGGTTTACCTCAGATGGTTTTTTCCTTGCGATGAGCGTCCTTGGCTTAGGCACAGTGATTGTCATATCAGGGCTAAGCTATCGCATTATACTTTTGCTGATATTGAAATTGCCTAAGACGCAAACCTTTCTCAACCTGATACTGATGCTTACAGGGATTGTGCTTACCCCGATCATACCAACCGCAAACGGCAGAGTTGCCATGTTGAGCCCGTTTCTCAGGGATATTGTTGAGACCTGCAAGCTAACGCGCGGCAAACGGGCGGCAACAAGGCTGGCGTTTTCAACGTTTAGCGGGACTACCCTGTTATCCGGCATATTTCTTACCAGTAAGTCTGTTAATTTCGTAGTACTGGGGATGATGCCGCCACAGGTACAGGAGGAGTTTCAGTGGCTGCCGTGGTTTTTGGCCTCCATAGTGACAGGGGCGGTTGTCCTTGTAGCGGTATATGCGGCCACAGCGCTGATGTTAAGAAATAGTGAACCTATACAGATTTCCACAGAGCAGATAAGGATACAGCTCTGGCTGCTTGGCCGACTGACAGCGCCAGAGTGGTCTGCCATAGCGGGGATAGTGTTTTTTGTTATAGGGATTGCCACATACTCGTTTCATAAGATACAGCCGTCGTGGGTTGGGCTTTCCATCCTTTATGGGCTTCTGCTCTTTGGTTCTCTTAAAAAGGAGGATTTCAGGGAGAAGGTGGACTGGCCGTTTTTGGTTTATCTTGCCTCGGTTGTCGGCATTATTCAGACTATGAAGGCGGTTGGGCTTGACAGTGTGGTTGCGCGGCATCTTTCTATGCTGATTCCTTATATGAGTTACGATTTTGGTGTCTTCGTCATGATGCTTGCCGGTATTATGTTTGTCTTGCGCCTTGCTATGCCGATTAACGCGGCGATTGTGCTGATGGCGGCGGTGTTGATGCCGCTGGCTGATGTTGCCGGGCTTAACTCATGGCTTGTGGGGTTTATTATCCTGTTTCTTGGGGAGATGTGGGCAGCGCCGTATCAGTGCTCATACTACATGCAGTTTCAGGGGCTTGCATTAACTGACAATACATATGACGAGAGAGAATTCTTGAGGCTCAACATGATATCCAATATAATAAAACTGGCGGCCGTCTATGCCAGCGTCCCGTACTGGAGACTGCAGGGCATTCTATGACAAGGCGCTTATACAATATATTGATTATCTGTTTTTTAGTTGAGGTGGCGGTGATGTTGCTGCCGTTTAATCTAAGCAAGAAGCGGGTGCTCATTCTGCACAGTTATGACAAGAGTTATGGATGGGTCAGGGATGTGGATATTGGGATAAAACGTGTACTAAAAAATAAATCTCACTACTATGTGAGATGGCATTATCTGGACACCAAGCGCCACCCGTGGCCTAAGTTTAAGGAAAACGCGGGCAAGACGGCAAGACAGATAATTGATAACTGGAGGCCAGACGTTATCCTTGCCGTAGATGACGATGCACAGCAATATGTGGCGAGGTATTATGTCAACAACCCTAAGATAGACATCGTCTACTCAGGCGTGAATAATGAACCGGGGGATTATCATTACAACAAGGCTGTAAATGTTACCGGCATACTGGAGCGTCTGCCGCTTGATGCCCTAAAGGAGGGGCTTCAGACATTCTCTTTTAAACATGGGCATACGGGCGTGATACGGGTATTTTTCATTGGGGATAAGTCTGAGACCGTCTCAGGCGACGCCAAATGGATTAACAAATACGACTGGAGACCGCTCTGCCTTGTGGCAACGAATCTTGTCGGCACACTGGATGAGTGGAACTCTGCGGTTGACAACGCCTCTGTGGCTGCCGATTATATCGTTGTATCAAACTACAGACAGATCTCACGTGCTCCCAACAGTTCAGAGCTTGTCTCAGCCGCTGAACTGATTAAACTTACACTTGCACGGTCAAAGGTGCCGGTAATTGGCACAAACGCCTTTTTTGGCGAGGACGGCGGGGTGGCGGCCATTGCCACATCTCCATTTGAACAGGGCGATGTGGCGGCAAAAATGGTCGTAGACATCCTTGACAATGATAAGCGGCCAAAGGACATCCCTGTTGCCATAACCTCACAGTTTGTAGTCTCGATGAACTATACTAAAGCGAAAGAGCTGCATTTTGACCTGCCTATGGTCTATGAGGCAAGTGCAAGGGCAAGCAACCATTTCTACAAATGAAAAAGACTATCTTAATCATACTAATTTGTGCCCTTCTGCCCCTGTCAATGGGCGAGGCAAAGCCTGCCAGTTATGAAAGCGTGCTGCTTCTGAACTCATACAACAAGGGCTACCAGTGGACGGACAATGAGGTCAGGGGAGTTGAGTCTGTATTTAAAGGCATGGAGAACATCACCCTGCACATTGAGTACATGGATACAAAGCGCATAAAGAGCGCGGAGTATTATAGGCAGTTGAGCGAATTATTCGCCTATAAGTACAGCGGGGTGAGATTTAAGGTTGTAATCGTTACAGACGATGACGCCCTTGATTTTGTCAAAGAGTACAGGGAGACGCTCTTTAAGGACATTCCGGTAGTGTTTTGTGGGATAAATGATTTTACGCCTGAGAGAATTGAGGGGTTTAGGGGTTTTACGGGCGTCAATGAAGGGGCGGATTATGAGGCGACAGTAGAGACCGCGTTAAAGCTCAATCCGAGGGTCAAGAAGTTCATAGTGATAAGTGACCTTATGACGGCGGGCATATTGGAGAGGAAGTCATTTGACGATGCAACGACGCGGTTCAGAAATACGGTTAATTTCACATATCTCGATAACTCCACGATGCAGGAGGCAAGGCAGACCGTAAGCCGCTTAACCAACGACTCGGCAGTGTTTTATCTCTCATATTTTAAGGACAGAAATGGTGAGGACTATACAGCGGCAGCAGCAGTAACGCAGATAACAAAGGCCTCGGCCGTGCCTGTATATGGCGGGGTGGACTACATGCTGGGGTATGGGATAGTGGGCGGCATGTTAAAAAACAGTTTTTATCAGGGCGAGACGGCGGGCAAGCTTGCCCTTCGCATATTAAAGGGCGAGAAGCCGGATGACATTCCGGTTGTGATGAGAAGCCCGAATACGTTTATGTTTGACTATAATGCGCTTGAGAGATTTGGCATAAAAGTCTCGTCATTGCCTGAGGGGGCTGTGGTGATAAATCAGCCGGAGACATTTTACTATAAGTATAAGCGGGTGATATGGGCGGCCTCGGCGTTGATTGTGGGGCTTGTCATATTTATCGTAATACTGCTTTTTAATATTCGCAAGCGAATAAGGGCAGAGCGGGAGCTGCTCACATATCAGAACCACTTAGAGGAGCTTGTAGGCGCCCGCACTGAGGAGTTGAACGTTACGAACCGGCAGCTTGAACAGGACATAGAAAAGCGCAAGCAGGTAGAGCAGATGTTGCGCCACAGTCAGAACCAACTGGTAGAGGCTGAGAAGATGGCTGCCCTGGGGGGCCTTGTCGCGGGGGTTGCGCATGAGATAAACACGCCGATAGGGATAGCGGTAACGACGGCGTCGCACCTGCAGGACGTAACGCAGAAGCTCTCGGAGGCGATAAATAACAAGACGGCAAAGAAGGACGAGCTATTTCATTATTTTACACATGCGACGAAATCAAGCGAGTTGATTTTGACGAACCTGGAGCGGACGAGCGAGCTGGTGAAGAGTTTTAAGCTGGTGGCGGCAGACCAGACATCGCACGAGATGAGGCTGTTTAACGTAAAAGAGTACATAGAGAAGGTGATAACGAGCCTTAGTCCAAAATTAAAGCAGACGGCGGTAGAAATCAGGCTTGAGTGCCCTGCAGATTTTGAGATAAACAGTTACCCTGGCGAACTGGCCCAGATAATAACCAACTTTGTGATAAACTCGCTGATGCATGCCTTTAATCCGGGCGATAAGGGGATAATCACAATAGAGGTGATAAGAAACGCTGATTCGATATTATTGAGATACAGCGACAACGGCAAGGGGATACCGGAGGACAACATAGGCAAGATATTCAACCCATTTTTCACAACGAACCGAGCCGGAGGCGGCACAGGCCTGGGGCTGCACATCCTCTACAACCTGATAACGCAAACCTTCAAAGGCACAATAACGTGCGAAAGCACCGTTGGCGAAGGCACGACGTTTATCGTGACAATACCTGCGCCGACATGTATATGAGCTGTTTTTGTACAAAGATATTAATAACCATAACAGGCTTGGCACTATTTAGCTAACGGCCCCTTTTCTCTGCGCAATTATGTTATTACAAGAGCTGACCCTTTGACCTTTCACTGATTCAAAGGCCTGCTCAATTCTAATCTTAGCATCGAATATCTCATCTGAAGTTAACCATTTAGTTTCAATTATGGGTCTTACGTTATTTGAAGTTGGACAACTCAACCAGTCTTCTCTATACAAATGATTAGATAGATCGTTGTTGACGAAGGAAATCCCCCATTTTGATAAATCAGCATATATCGGTGAACCTTGAAAGGGAACGAATATAGATACAGATATCTCATCAGGTTGCGTTTCATATAAGAAATCAATAGTTTTTTGAATACTGTGAACATCTTGAAACGGTAGCCCGACCATTAGAAAGAGCCTAACAAGAATTCCATTTTGTTTTGCCAAAAATATAGCTTGCTTTGCTGAATCTAGATATAGATTCTTATTGATTATATTCAATACTTGCTGATCACCGGATTCAATACCAAATGAGATATGTGTACACCCCATTCCAGATATTAGCTCTGCTAAGTTAGAGTTTTTGACAAATGAATCTGCTCTAGCTTGGCAACGCCAATATATTCTAAGTTTACGATTTCGTAAAATATTTTGTATAGCTAATATCCTATTATTATCTAACAGAAAATTATCATCTAAAAAGTAAAAATTAGAAATTCCATAGTTGATTTTGGCTCTTTCCAATTCGGACACAAGATTCTCAGCAGTCTTAAATCTATGTTGTGTCCCAGATATAGATTTATAAGAGCAAAATGAGCATCTATACGGGCAACCACGTGATGTTATCAAATTTAAGGTTTTTCCTTCAGGCATATATGGAACCTTCAACTGATAGTCATCAATATTTATCAAAGTCGATGGCATTGGTGGAAGCAAATCCATGTTAGGAAGGGATCCAAAACCATTATCAATTAATTCTTCATTCCTTCGATAAATTATGCCCTGAACGTTATTTATATCTTCTCGTGTCATTATCAGTCTCAACAGGTTATAGACAATTTCTTCACCTTCACCACGCACTACGATGTCGAAGTCTCTATTTTTCAAAATATGATAGGGGTCTGCAGATGCATGAGCACCACCAGCCAACATTATGCAGTCAGGTAAGACAATCTTCACGATTTCGGCTATCGTAAAAGATACAGGAGCAATATAGGTTGAGTGGATAGATATCCCAACTACATCAGGAGCATAGTCTATAAGATATTTTGAGAGATCAAAATTTGAATCTTTTATCGAAAGATCAAGAATGCGTATTTCCTGTCGCAGTCTATCTTTGATTATGTCTCCAATGTATTGAATACCCAGAGGAATACGTTCGGTATATCTATCATTAATAGAAATCTTGTAAGGAAAAGGTTGAATCAACAATACTTTCATAATAACCCCCATTAATCATGTATTATCTCAATATCATTTTATTGATAATATACATCTCTCACAAACTCAGAGAGTTTAATTTCTTTAAAGCGCGAGAAATAGTAAAAGCACCACTAGCAGTATACTGACCTTTTTGAAGCCATTCTTTTAATTGTGAGGCTTCTGATGTCGTGTTAACAAATTCCATCTCTAACCTACCGTTTTTCTTTGCAACCTCCCAATTTAGTTCTAATTTTGATCTAAGTATTGCACTATATTCTATATCGTCGATGAGGCCTAAAAAAGTAACCATAGCAGTTCCAGTTAATGCCTCAAATCCAAATCCAAGAAACTCTAATACAAATTTCTTTTCTTCAATCCATTTTATTAATAGTCTCGCCTCAGGTAACTCGTAAAACCAGAATGGATCTGCCCTTCTATCCTTGAACGATGTTATTAAGTCTTCGTAATTAAAAAGCTCTTCCAGATATTCTTTTATGAAGTTGTAGTAAAGCAAGTTATAAGCATTAGAATTACTGTTTCTTTCTATTAATTTCCTCTCTTTGATTTCCCCATAGGGCCCACAAATTGGGGCGAGACCAAAATTAGGCAGTACTGTTCTTAATCCGCCAGCGCTGATTGTTTCATGAGACCTGGTATGTACCAATATCTGATATCCGGTTCCAGTTTTCAATGTCAGCGCAACTGAACAACCCATAGACAGTGGTTTCATCAAAAGTCTTTGCGTTATCGAAAGGTTAGCCAAACAAGAGTCGCGTAAAGGTGTTTTTTTATATCTCCTTTTTCGAACCATTTTGAATGTTTCTTCCTCAAGCCTTATTAGATTTACTGCCATCTCGAAATAGTTACAACTTTTTACGAGTAGAGTTAAAGCGTGATAGTTCATATCAATTCGATCTAAATAAAGAGTAGGATCATCAAATAAATTCTGACCAAGATCAATTCTCCTCTTAATAATTTTTTTATCATATTGAGTGTCTATTATGTCTGTTTCAGCATGATGTAATAGAATCTCTTCTCTTGGATTAATTCGTTTGAAGTAAACCCATTCTTTTTTTGTAAGAAATGGTATTTTCACATCGTATCCATCAATTTCACAATTAAAGAGATTATCTAAGCTATTATTATCCTTATAATATTTGATAAGACGATTACTTATTTCCTTATTATTCTCTAAAAAAGCCCTTCTTTTCAATCGTTTATTTGTTGATATCCATTTTCTATAATCTTCTAACCATCTATCAAATAATATTTTGAGGATTACACCTATTACTATACTTATTATGTCTATATGTTCTATTGCACTTGCAAGTTTATTAATTATTTCCATAATTAGAATCCCCTATATCAGATACTTAGAATCTATTTATTGCAACAGTTCCAAAATATCAATTTAAAACTCATTGCAAAGGTATAATTCGTCTTGTCAATTAAATGATATTACGAATATACCAATAAAAACATGCTAATAAAAGATGCAATATTCATGCCACAATTATATTTATTGTAAGTATTAGATTATTCACGATATTTAATTTTCAAGACATTCTGAAATATCCTGAAATATAGGAATCCACACCCACTTTATGGTATTGGATTCCATATGCGGGGCCGTGGTTTTAATCTTGTGGAATTATCAGGGGTGTGTAATGATGATTTGGCTTGAGGCATTTAATAATTCTATCAAACACGGTGCTTCTTTGGATGAGCTCAAAGGTATGATTGTTTAAAAAAATGACAAGGCACACAGCTTATTAGCTCTGTGTGCCCTGCCAGTAACTTTGTCTTTACGCCTCTATCTCTACCTTTACCGCTATCGCTATCCTGTAGAGCGCCGTTAATATCAATAGGCCTATTGACCATATGCCCGCCGCTACAAAAAACTCATTCAGCGACGGCCAATACTCCGTTACACGCTCAAATGGATTCGGGATGAAACCCCCTATTACAAATCCAAATCCCTTGTCTATCCACAACGCTATGTGCACTCCCGCACACGCAAATATCAGCCTCGCAGGATTTTCGCGTGTGGACGGTATTAACAACAATCCTACCGCTATAAAGCCCAATATTGTCGAAAACCACATCAGTGGTACCAGATTCCCATGCCCCTCAAGACCAAAAAATAGGTACTGAAACGTAAGCACATGTCCCGGTATCTGACTGTATAGGGCTGTGAAAAGCTCCAATCCCACAAAAAAGATGTTCACAAGCATCGCATATGTTACTATCGTTACGAGGCTCTTTATCGCCTTTTCGCCCGGATCAAATTTCGATATCTTTCTCACTATGATACACAATATCACCAGGAGCGCCGGACCTCCGGCAAATGCCGATGCCAGAAATCTCGCCGCCAATATCGCCGTCATCCAGAAATGCCTGCCCGGTAGTCCGGCATATAAAAAGGCCGTTACCGTGTGTATGCTAAATGCCCAGGGCACTGATAAGTATATCAGCGGCTTTGTCCACTTAGGCGGCGGCACCTGCTTGTTCTGCGCGTTCAGCGTTGCCCAGCCAACAAACAGGTTAATCATCAGATAGCCGTTTAGCACTATCATATCCCAAAACATTACGGATTGCGGCGTTGGGTGCAGAATCACGTTAAGTACCCTTGTAGGCTGCCCCATGTCCGCAAATATAAAGAGCAGGCACATGATGACAGCCGGTATGGCCAAAAATTCCCCAAGTATCGTAACCTTGCCAAATCTCTTGAAGTCATGATAATAGTACGGCAGCACCACCATTACCGCCGAGGCCGCCACGCCTACGAAAAAGGTGAACTGGGATATGTAAAAACCCCACGAAACATCACGGCTCATCCCCGTTAAGCCCAAGCCATAGTTAAACTGCCTGATATAGGCGATAACGCCAATTGTTATCATTGTCAGGAGGAAACAAATCCATGTCCAGTAGGCCTTATTGCCCGATAGAGCTTTTTCAATCATTAGAGCTGCCTCCTATTATGTAATAGACGCCAGGGAGCGTTCCTCTGTCAGGTTTGCGCGTGATAGCATATTTGGCGCGAAGAGTCTTTCTTACATCGGAATCCATATCATTCAGATCCCCAAATATCAGCGCCCCGTTTGACGCCTCGACACAGGCAGGACGCTCTCCTCTGGATAATCTGTCAGCACAGAAATTACACTTCTCAACCACACCCTTTGTCCTTGTAGGATAAAGCGGGTTAATTTTCTTAATAAATGGACGAGGGTCGCTCCAGTTAAAACTCCTTGCGCCGTAAGGACACGCAGCCATGCAAAACCTGCACCCTATGCAGCGGTGGTAATCCATAGCCACTATGCCGTCTGGACGCTTAAACGTCGCCTTTGTCGGACATACCCTGACGCACGGCGGCTTATCGCAATGGTTACACAATACCAAAAACTTCATTTTCTCAATTTGCTCAGGCAGGTGCCCGTCCGAACTATCAGGGAAGGCATTTTCATATTTCTCCGGCCAAATCCACTTTATCTCATGTTTCTCGTCTTCAATGTGCGGTATGTTGTGCGTATTGTTACATGCCTCTACACACTTGTTGTAACTTGCCTCATCAGGAAAGCCTTTCATATCCACTACTAATGACATCCTGCGGGAAGCGGAGGACGCCCCAGTCTTGTGCTCAGTGAATGCCTCAAGCTCACCGGGGGCGAATATCCTGTAGGACGAACCCAAAAGGCCAAGTATGCCCGCGGCCCCCGCCGCTTTTAAAAATTGTCTTCTACCTATCGTCATGGTTTGTTCTCCTTAGGCGCAAGATGGCAATCCCAGCAATAGACGCTGACAGAGGCATACGTATGGCATCTGTCACAAAACTCAGCCTTATTTGAGTGGCAATGCAGACATGTCTTTTGAAGGCTTTTCTCATACTTAACACCATCAATCTCGCCAAATTCCCTCTGCCCGTCCCGTACCACCTCATCACGCCATCTGTTTAATAACTGCATGTGGTCATGCCTCATTTTCTCTTTCGGCAGTATGCACTGCTTAACCCTCATTGCATCTATAACAGGCGTATTCAGCTCTATCTTAGGACTTGCCGATGAGGCCGCCCTGTTATATAGAAATGGAAAGGCGGCAACTGCCAGAAAGATAACTAACACAAATATTGCCTTGCCCTTGTCAGACATCTTAGTTTTCCTCCTCTGCGCCGCCGTCTTCTGTATCAGAGATCGGGTCGCCCCTCAGGTCTGTCTCTCTATCGTTATCTCCCTTCATCCTCATGGCATTGGCCACCAGTTCAGTAACGCCAGCTACCCTGACGCCCGGCACCCAGTAGTCCACAGAGGTGGTCAGAGCCGCCCTGTCAATTGCGCATACACAGGCAAGCATATTGACGTCGTGCTTAATTTTTACGGATTTGACGGCGTTAGCCCTCGGAAAACCGCCCCTCAGGCGCATCTCCATGTTCTCTGAGGCGTTGAGGCCCGAACCGCTGCCGCAGCAAAATGTCTTTTCACGAATCGTGTGCTCCGGCATCTCAAAGAAGTGATTGCATACCTTGTTTATAATATAGCGTGGTTCCTCTAAAAGCCCCATCCCCCGCGACGTGTTGCAGGAGTCGTGAAAGGTTACCCTATAATTGTCGTTACGGCTGGGGTCAATGTTGAGCTTGTTGTGCTTTAAGAGATCTGCCGTAAACTCCGAAATATGCACCATCTTTGTGGACCTGGTATTTTCAAACCTCGTACCGGTTATCGGAGAGACAGGAACCTCAAGGAAATCGGCAGGCCCGTTCCACGTATCCATGTACTGATTCAGCACCCTCCACATATGGCCGCACTCACCGCCAAGTATCCACTTAACGCCAAGACGCTTTGCCTCGGCATATATCTTGGAGTTGAGCCTCTTGCCCATTTCATTCGATGTAAACGAACCAAAGTTGCCGCCCTCAGAGGCATAGGTGCTCCACGTATAATCAAGCCCCAACTCGTGAAACAGCATCAGATAGCCCATACACGTATACGTCCCGGGGTCGGCGAACAGGTCGCCTGACGGGGTCACAAACAGTATCTCAGCGCCTTTTCTGTTAAATGTTGGCTCTATTTTTATGCCTGTCAGCTCCTCTATCTCGTCTGTCAGAAACTCCATGCTGCTCGTTATAGTGTGCGGCTCAAGGCCAAGATGATTGCCCTTCATGTAGCAATTGGCAACCGGCCCTGCCACCCACTCGATGTTCAGCCCCAGCAGGTTAAGCAGCTCACGGGCTATCATCGTAATCTCGGCGGTATCTATGCCGTAAGGACAAAACACCGAACAGCGCCGACACTCCGTACACTGAAAGAAATAATACCACCACTCCTTCAGCACCGCCTCGGTAAGGTCTCTGGCCCCGGCAATCTTGCCAAGTATCTTGCCAGCCGTCGTAAACTCCCTGCGGTAGATTGACCTTAACAGCTCGGCCCTAAGAACCGGCATGTTTTTTGGGTCGCCGGTGCCAAGAAAGAAATGGCACTTGTCGGCACATGCCCCACACCTTACGCATATGTCCATGAAGATGTGAAATGAGCGGTACTTCTCAAGCCTTTCG
>JAKOEO010000010.1:58913-62418 GCA_022321325.1 Candidatus Magnetominusculus sp. LBB02
CCTTACGCATATGTCCATGAAGATGTGAAATGAGCGGTACTTCTCAAGCCTTTCGGCAATTCCCTTCAGCACTGTGTCGCGCCAATTTTCCGGCAGTTTCCAGTCGGAGTCAGCCGCTGACCACTGCCGCGGGTTTGGAAATCCAACGGTCGCCAAGCTGGCTTCTTTTGCGCCGTGGCAATACATGCCTTCTCTCATCTGTGTCGGCACATCCATCCAGTTCTTATCCGGCGGCGTATACGTTACGTTTAACAAGTCTTCTTGCTTTAATTTTGACATATCTACTCCTTCTCCACAGGGATGCCGGCTTGTATCATCTTATCCCTGAAATCTTCCTCATACTCTTCATAAGTATGGAGCTTTACGGGATAGTTCCACGGGTTGATGTGCCTTATCATGCGGCTGTTATTCGCCATGTTTCGCGTCGGGCTTAATAGGACGCCCGCTGAGTGCATCAACTTGCTGAATGGAAAATATGCAAGGAATACACTTACTAAAAAAATGTGAACGTAAAATATTGGCCCTATGCCGCTTGAAACGGCTGGTTTAAGAGTTAAAAGCCCGACTAAGAGGTCCTTAACGCTGATAATGTCTACCTTTGCGATATACCTCATAAGAATCCCCGTCAGGGCAATCGCAATAATCAGCATCAAAGGAAAGTTATCGTTGGGCAGCGTTATATAACGTACCTGAGGGATATAGACCCTTCTGATAAACAAATACGTGGCCGCACCCAGCAACACCAGCCCCGACATATATAAAACAGGTACGCCAATCTGCATGAAACCATCCAAACTCTCAACTAAATGAAGCACTGACGGCACTGGCTCATAAAACAGCCTCAAGTGCCTGAGCACTACGGTCAGAAACGAGTAATGAAACGCTATTCCGGCTATCCACAGCCATTTGCTGGAGCCATGGACAATCCGCCCCTCATCCCCTTTAAGCGTCGAACGTGTGTTTTTAAACAGAGAGCGAAAGAGAAAAACCTCTAACGCCATCCTGACAACTACCTCAAAGTTGTTTGAGGGATTGTCAAACCTGCTTTGCTTAATCCATGGAAGAGACCTCTGCTGCCCGGACGTAGTCGGTATGCAAAATGGTACCGCAGACTTTCCCCATTTCAATACCTTCATAACAATTCCCACAACAAAGACAATAAAGGCTGCATATGGTATTATTACTCCAAAAAGATAGTGCAAACCCATCAACTCAACTCCGACAATGGCAATCACTATAATGCCAACTACTCCAATTAATGGAAGCATGACCTTCACCTAAACCACCTCCTGTATTTTATTTTTCTGCTGAGTTTGTTCTTTTTCATGGTTTAACCTCTTTGCTATCAGAAATGTGCTTCTTCTTAATTCATTAACCTTAAGGTCGAAGATATCCTCACGGCATTTCATAAAGATATCAAATGAAAGAAGGGTTAATCTGTCTACCTCATCCTCAAACGCTAATAACTCACTAACAAGCTGCTCCCCTTTTAAATGTCCCCTTGCGGCGTCCCTCAGTGCCTGCTTCAACAGAAGTATAAGCGATATAGCCTCAGACGGGCAACAGTCCTGAACTGCCCTGACTCTGATAATGTCGTCTAACAGGGACGCCATACGCTTGGTATCCATGCCGCTTAGCAGCTCTTGCAGTATTCCCTCAATAGAGACAGCTATAACGTGCCCCACCGGGTTTGCGGCTGCGTCATTTTTTTTCGCAAGAAAGACCCTGCTCTCTATCGGATATGTCCCAAGTATAAGCTTATACCAGCCGTCTAAAATGGCATTTCGTTCTTTTAGAAGTATATCGCGCAACTTCATATATGCCACATAAGCCGTTCTACAGAGATTGTTTGCAGCCTGGGTATTAAACTAAATGTGCTTGTTTGCATGTTTCTTGAAGAATTCGCATTTTTTGCAAATTTTCATTTTCTCCTTAAACTCTAATATTTCATTTTCATTGCAGAGAGTTCCCGTAAGCATCCAACACTCCTGCCCTTGTCTGTTGATAAACGCCACGCACTGATTTCTTTTAGATTCCTCACATCCCTTAAAATCCCAGCAGTTAATAAATCCTGCCTCCTGTTCCATCGCTGCCATCTCTGTTGTGAAAACTTCGCACTTCTCCCGCGCTACTACACCGCACTTCTTAATCTCCCAACATCTCATCGCTACCTCCGCCAACTTAGCCATCTTCCTGACCATTTATCTGAGACAGCCAGTCACAACACCGACCATGCGCTTTTATATCACAATGCTAAATATTATGTCAACAGTTTACACGTCACGATTATTGATATTTGGAGTAATTATACAAAACGGCAGCGGGCTGGTCGTCAATCCTTAAACGTATAGCCTTTTCTGAAGACGGCAAGACATGCGGCCACTATATCCTTGTCGTATATGGTTTTGCCGTTTTCCGATATTTCACTCAACGCCATCTCCAAGCCGAGGGCCGGTCTGTATGGCCTGTGGTTTGTCATTGCCTCAACTACATCAGCTACGCAGAGTATCCTTGCCTCGACTGATATCTCATCCCCCCTGAGGCCCAAGGGATAACCGCTGCCGTCCATTCTTTCATGGTGCTGGTGGATTATATTTGTTACCGGCCATGGGAAATCTATGTCCTTTAATATATCGAACCCTATCTGAGAGTGATGCTTTAACAGACTAAACTCCGCGTCAAGCAGCTTTCCGGGTTTGCTCAGTATCTCAGCCGGCATGTAAATCTTCCCGACATCGTGTATAGAGGCCGCTATTCTGACGCCCTCTGTCATCTCTTTTGCAAAGCCCATCTCGTCGGCTATGGCGCGGGAAAGGTCTGCAACTCTCCTCTGGTGCCCCGCCGTGTACGGGTCTCTGGCCTCCAGAATGGCAGATATGGCTATCACCACAGAGCCTGTTAGTTTGCGCAGCTTCTCTATCGCCTGGTCGCACTGTCGTCTCTCGTGTACGTGGTGCGTAATATCCCTGAGTATCGCCGTAAAAAATGTCCCTGTATGCACCTTCCACAATGAGGCCGAAAGCTCCACAGGGAACTCTGTCCCATCTTTTCTTTTTGCGGACATGGTCAGCTCTTTACCCAGCAAATTTGAATGCCCTGTTTCGACAGCCATCCTGAAATCTCTCCTGAAACCGTCTCTGCCCGGCTCTGGTATGATTAGCTCAAATGGTTTTCCTGACGCCTCGTGCTGTGTATAGCCGAACATCTTTGCCGCCCCGACATTCCAGAGGACAATCTCTGCCTCAGTGTTTGTGCAGATGATGGCGTTGTCGGTGGTCTGCACGATTGACCGCAGATGCTCTTCACTTTTAAATAAGTGTGCCTCAGTCCTTGCGCGGCTTATAATCCCGGCCAATGTGTTTACTACCGCCGTGAGAAATTCCACTTCCTCTGCGGCGCTCTCATGTCCTTCATTCACGTATAGATTCAGCACCCCCAGCACACGCTTGTTTAACATTATGGGTATGCAGTAGTGGCCGTGAGGCGCCATTGCCTCATACTGATG
>JAKOEO010000010.1:62518-67806 GCA_022321325.1 Candidatus Magnetominusculus sp. LBB02
TTAACATTATGGGTATGCAGTAGTGGCCGTGAGGCGCCATTGCCTCATACTGATGTTCGTGCCGGGCGTCTATCTTGTCGGCAAAGACTGTCTTATGCGTTGCCGCCGCCATACCGCAGAGGCACTTGCCTACAGGTACAACATTGCAGAGTTTTAGCTGTATAGGTTCAAAATTCTTCTGTGCATATAGAACCAGTACCTCCGGCCTCGAAGCCTCAACAACGTGAATGCTGCCTTTGGCCTGAAAGTCAAACCACTTATAAGAGAGAATCAGAGAAAGGATTAAATCAAGCTGCTTTCTCAGAGGGATTGGTTTTGTGGACACCTGCAGAACTGAACTTATTATTGTCTGAAGCTGGCAGTTTCTCTTTAATTGCGCATCAAGGGTCTTGCGCGCGGTGATGTCTCTGAGTATGACACAGAGGACTGTCTTACCCTCCATCTCAACAGTCTTTGTCTTAATCTCGACAGAGATAAGACGTCCTTCCCTGTGCGCCACAAATACATCGTCCACTATGTGTTTTTTGCCGCTTCCTGAAAGAAGTTTTTCATATCTTTCCCTTTGGTCATCGGGGAAAATTTTATAAATGCTCTTGCCGACAAGCTCAGAGGCCGGTATGCCAAGAAGTTCTGTGAATTTTTCATTGCAGTAGAGAATCTCGCCGGTTTGTGGCTCTGCCGTTAGAATCATATCGCCTGTTGCGTCAAGCAGCAGCTTGTACATTTCCTCAGACTCCTTAGCTTTTCCCATCAGTACAGCACCGCCTGTGCCGTCTGCCCGGCCTCAATAATTACGCTGCGTAAAATGTACCCTCCCATTAGCGCCAAAGACGCCGTTATGAAGTCAAACCACTGTCCCTGCCGCTTCATTAGCAGCCTATAGGCCGCGGCAATTAACGGTATCGCAACACCTGCCGCCACAAATCCAAACCAGAACAATGCGCCAAACCGCCCCGACATAACAATGCCAAGGGCGCTTGCAGCGCTCTGTGTTGACCTGCCCATGCCAACTAAGAACACCACCGTTGCCAATGACAAGAGATAGAGCAGCATAAAGTCCACGGTATGCATAAACTTGTCCGAAGCACTGGCGTCTTTGCGGCCAATTTGCGTAAGCAGCAGCACCAGCGATATTGCCGCAAGACCGTCAAGCACGGCTGAAATAAATAACAGCACAGGGATTATCGGAGTATTCCAAAGCGGCCTTGCCGCGAGAGTTGACAGAAGAAGGCCCGTATATAGGGCAACGCTTGTGGAAAGCACAAACCCGGCCGACTTTATCATAGTTATGGCACGAGCCATTGAGCTTAGCCTTAGATAGTCCTTTGGCAGATTTAACATGAAATATAAAATGCTTACAATAGAAAACAGGCTGATAATCCACGCCCCTACAGACATTATTGAGCTATACTTAAAGGTCGTAAGCAGAAGCCAGAACATCTGCGGCCTTTCTAAATCCACAATCAGAAGCGCCATGCCGGCCATTATGGGAAATGGGGCGATATATGCCCCCATGCGCACAATCCTTTCATACTTGTTGCGATTAATAAAACCGGAGGTCAGCGACACAATCATCGCCCCCGCGCTTATGCCCGCGCTAAACAGGTAAAACGTTATATAGTGGCTCCAGTATATCACTGCTATAGTACCCTTTGTTTTTTGATTTCCCTGACCGGGAAATGCCGCGTCAGCTTCAGGCGGTTCCTACGGCTATCTTTCCCTTGCCGGTTGAGTGCGATGCGTCTTTGAATGCGGCCTTGTCGTTGATTTCGTTCAGTGGCTTTGTACTCGGCGCGCTTGACACGGCAAGCATCTGCCAGAGCGCCGCATATGGGTCTTTAGCCACAGAGGCGGTCTTATCCCTTTGAGCCGTACATGCGGCCAGTGTCCATATCAATACCGCTAATGCTATCTTTCTCATCTATCGGTTCCAGTATTTCAGCAGTGTAACATCTGTCACGCTGCCGCTACTCTATAATATAATAAATCGAGGGCATTGTGTTCAAGTCTTTTCCTATCCGGGATGTTTTTTTTGAGTGTGCCAGTTTAGCAACCTCACTGCCGGGGTCGTTTATATCTCCAAATATTCGCACGCCGGTAGGGCAGGTGCTGACACATGCAGGCATGCTGCCGCTTTCTACCAACGATATACAGAAGCTGCACTTATGCACGTAGCCGTGTGCGCGGTTAATTGTCCTTGCATTATACGGGCAGCTCAGAATGCAGTATTTACAGCCGATGCACCGTTGGGCGTCAATTGCCACAACGCCGTCAGTCCTCTTATAGGATGCCCCTGTAGGGCAGACGCCTACACACGGGGGATTGTCGCAGTGCTGACACTGCATTGGCACAAATCTCCTGCTGAAATTTGGGAAAGTCCCAAATTCCTGTTCCTCAACACGGTTGAAATGCTCAGTCAGCTCAAGGTCATTCTGGTTGTGGCAGGCTGCTACGCAGGCAAAGCAGCCGACGCACTTTGTAGTGTCAATAATCATTGCCCATTTCGGTGATTTAGTCATGCCTTTGCCACCTTTACAATTATCTCGTTACTCATCACATGGCCAACCGCGGGGTCAAACAATGTGTTGAGGAAATCATTATAGTTTATGCCCTTTCCATAGGCTGTTGTAAGATACTTAGAGAATATGCCGTAGCCGCTTGGCATCCACACAGCCGAGGGATGCAGGCCCTCGGTGAGGCGCACCCTTACGAGTCCCTTTCCAATATCTGACTCTACAAGCACAGTATCGCCGTCTTTGAGGTTAATCGCCTCAGCCCTCCGGCGGTTAATCCACAGGCGTATCATATCATAACGGATGCTTAATTGCATCAGAAAAGGATTGTTTGCGGTCATCGAGTGCGTGTGGATGGCCTGTTTGCCGTGCAGGAGCCTGAATGAGTGTTTATCGTTGGGGTCTGGGCTGACAAGCGGCGCCTGCCAGCGCGGCATGGGGTCAAGTCCCCACTGAGATAGCTGCTCCGAGTAAAACTCAACCTTGCCAGAGGGCGTCTTGCAGGCCTTAAATCCCTCCTCCCAGCGCGTGCCGACTTCTATTACGCCCTCCTTTTTCAACTCCTCAAGCGTCACGCCGAATGGTTTCAGGCGCAGGGCGTTTAACTCATCCATTGTGAAATTAAAATATTTCCCTATTCCAAGCCCCTTAGACAGGCCCGTGATTATATCGAGCAGCGGTTTTGTGTCATACATCGGCTTGACAACCTGCTGAACCACTGTGAGCTCTGCAACTTTCCCCGAGTGAACAGTATCCACATGGTCGTCCCTTTCGAGAAAGAACGACTCTGGAAGTACGTAGTGCGAAAGCGCCGCCGTCTCTGACATTACGCAGTCAATCGTTACCAGAAGCTCCAGTTTCCTGTAACCGGCAATGACACGTTCAGGATTAGGATTTGTCCTTACAGGGTTCATGTGATAGACAAACCCTGCCTTGAGCTTACCGGCCAGTGCCAATTCAGGTACGGCATGGGCTATGCCGTCAGAGTACGAGGCGGCAGGATAACGTCCCGGCACACCCGCGCCGTCGGCCTTCTCTACCTCCGGTATGTTTGGGGCGGGATGGCCGCCCTTTTCAAGTTCTCCAAGCGTGGGCTTAAGCGGCAGGAACAGCCCTCCAACGCGCTCATAGTTTCCAATGACGGCGTTTAAAATCGCCACCGTGCGCGCCGTCTGAAAACTATTAAGGTATCCGGCGCCGTAGCCGCCGTGATAGCCCCTGTGAATAAGGGCGCGCGGTTTGTATGAGGCGAACTCACGCGCAACTCTATAAATCGCTTCCTTTGGAATGTCGCATAGTTTTTCAGCCCATTCAGGGGGATATGTAGCAATCTCATCTCTTAACCTGTCAAAGCCTATCGTATGGTCATCAATAAATTGGTGGTCATAGAGGCCCTCTTCAATGATTACATTAAGCATGGCAAGCAGGAAGGCCAAATCAGAGGCCGGCCTCACGGCAAGCCACTCATCGGCAATTGCCGCCGTTTCGCTATGGCGAGGGTCAAGGACTATGAGGCGCGCCCCCTGTCTTTTTGCCTCTGCGATATCTTTGATTTGCTGTAGCTTAACCCCTGCTGCGGGGTTTCTTCCCACACAGATGATATAGCGGCTGTTTTTCAGGTCATTGTCAGGCAGGCCGCCTATTGTGGCGTTAAACGCGGCATTTCGCGCCGTAAAACACGTAGCGCCGTGCGTAATAGTATTTGGTGATCCGAGGGCGTGCATAAACCGAAAGGCAAGCGGTATGTTGGCCATTGGGTATTGAATCCAAAATACTGACTGCGGGCTGTTATCCATAATAATGAGGTTGAGCTTTGTGGAGATTTCCTCAATGGCCTTCTCCCATGAGATGGGTTCATACTTACCCTCAGGGGTTCTTTTCAGCGGCTGCTTTATCCTGTCCGGGTTATATAGCTCTTTGATATAGGCGTGGCCGCGGGGGCAGACCGTCCCCGCGTTGTTGTATGTTCTGGGGTTACCTTCTACTTTCCAGAGCCTGCCGTTTTTTACGTAGGCATAGATACCGCAGCGATTTGCGCCGCAGCCCTGACACTGCGTTGGGATTTTCTTTATGTCGGCAGCCGCCTCTGTAGGGGAGGCCGCCCGCTTTTCGTTATTAACGCCGCACGATACAGTCCCAGCGGCAAGCCCGGCGGCCAATGTACCGCCTGCAGCCGTTTTAATGAATGCCCTGCGCGTTATCTTTTTGTCAAAAGACATTGTACTACATATTATACGATTTATTGCGTGGTTATTGCAGCAGCCTTTGGGTCAGGGCCATATTTATTGTCGCCCTTTGTGCCTTCCATGAAGGCCAAAACGATAGGATAGATAGGTATTAGAAGAAACCACCCGCTCTTTTCAACATCGTGCAATCTGCGGATAGAGACCGCTATTGACGGGACAACGACGGCGAGCTGATAGATTCCGCCAAGTGCGTTGAAATTCAAAATCCCACCAACAACGCCCAACGCGATAGAGATGGCAAAATTGATAAGTACAAACGTCCAGAGTTCCTTCCTTCTTGCCCTGCCGTTGAAATCAGCATACTTTTTCAATACTGCGAGATACCAGTCCATAGATTCCTCCTTAAATTCAGAGTTTAATATTATGCAGACAAGACGGCAGCGCCGTCCTGTCTGCGTTTCTGCAAACCCTATCTCTCTATAGGATAGCTGGCCTTGACCCAGTCGGCGATCTTCATATCCACCCCGGTTACGTTTGTGAAGCCTACATCTGTCAGCGCCTTTGTGGTCAGGGCTGCCCTGCCGCCAAG
>JAKOEO010000110.1 GCA_022321325.1 Candidatus Magnetominusculus sp. LBB02
GGCAAAAAACTAAGCAACTACCGCTTATTTACGATGGAGAATAAATTTACCGTGCCAACTACGGCTGTTATTTTAAAGAGTGGTGAGGGGCGACTGCAGAAACCACAGCCGCCCCCTTCGTGGAGATATGCCTTTGCTTCCGGCATTGCCGGTAAACTTACTTAATAGACACCGCAAACGGCGTGAAGGTTTAGTGCGGTCGAAAATAATTTTTTGAGACACCTGCCTAGACCAGGGCATCTGGATTATAGAGCCTCAAAATGTTATACTAGCGCCATGCTGCCTTAACGCGATTAATTAAACGCCTATATTGTAGAGCGCAATAGGACAACTGATGACTGAACGACAAATGATTACACATCTGCCGCACTCCATGCCCTTCATATTTATCGAGAAGGTGCTGGAGATTGACACTGGGCGCTACATCAGGGCAGCGAAGGCGATTACGGCGGGCGAAGAGGTCATAAGCGCCTCAGAGGCGAAACACTTTCCTTTTACCCTGCTTGTTGAGGCGATGGCTCAGGCGTCGGGGCTTCTTTTGGAGACTGAGCAGATTGAGATGGCGTTTTTGACGAAGATTAATGGCGCACGGCATATTAAACCAGCCGCCGCCGGGGATGTCCTCATAATTGAGTCGGAGTTGATAAAGAAATTCCCGCCCTTATACGTATTCAGTGCAAAGACCAGCGTTGAGGGGCTGGCTGTAGCCGAGGCGGAGATTACGCTTACCACCGTTACTCCTAAGAAATCTTAAAATACCCTTTATACCACGCAACGAAGTTTCTAATCCCTTCTTCAAGCGGCGTGGACGGCTTAAAGCCTGTGTCTCTGGTGAGTTCCTCAATGTCGGCATAGGTTGCGGCAACGTCGCCGGGCTGCATAGGAAGCAGGGTTTTCTCTGCTTTTTTCCCTAACTGCCCTTCGATTACCTCTATAAATTTAAGCAGAGAGACGGGTTCATTGTTGCCGATGTTGTAAATTTTATACGGGGCATAGCTTGACGACGGGTCAGGGCTGTTGCCGTTCCATGCGGGATTTGGCGTAGGTATTCGTTCAATTAATCTGACAACCCCCTCTACGATGTCGTCAATATAGGTAAAGTCGCGTCTCATATCGCCGTGGTTAAACACTTCTATCGGCCTGTCCTCTAAAATTGCCTTGATAAAGAGAAACAGGGCCATATCAGGGCGTCCCCAGGGCCCGTAGACCGTGAAGAATCGAAGCCCCGTAGCGGGCAGGTTATAGAGACTGCAATACGTGTGGGCAAACAGCTCATTGGCCTTCTTCGTAGCCGCATAGAGCGACATAGGGTGGTCAACGTTGTGGCGCACAGAAAACGGCAGAGTTCTATTTGCCCCATACACGGAGCTTGAGGAGGCAAAGAGCAGGTGTTTGACGTGATTATGACGGCAGCCCTCTAAGATATTGGTAAAGCCGACGATATTGCTTTCGACATATGCGTGGGGGTTTTTGATAGAATATCGAACGCCGGCCTGTGCGGCCAGATTCACAACGTAGTCAAACTTCTCAGAGTCGAAGAGCTGTGTCATCCCTGCCTTGTCGGCGATGTCCATTTTGATAAACCGGAAATGCTCAGCGCCTTCAAGCAGCGTGAGCCTGTCGCGTTTAATTTTCACATCATAGTAGTCGTTAAGATTATCAACGGTAAAGACGTCAAAGCCGAGCGCAATCAACCGCTGACACAGATGAAAGCCAATAAACCCCGCCCCGCCGGTTACCAGAATTTTTTTCATAGACGACATACTCATGCAATGCCGCCGCAGTTTATCGCATCTATATTCACAGGTGGATGATAAGCAATTGAGGTCAGTGGTGTCAAGCTGCCAATTCACGAAGATTTATACTCGACGTGATACGCCCAGCAAATTCTTCAATGATATGTTATAATGACTTATTCTTCTATGAGAGGTGCTTAATGTTTGACACTATAACTGCGTTTGACAATATAACTATTATCCATAAGATATTATCGTGGCGTAAACTTGATACTTTTCTTACTATTGTAGTGGCGATTATGGCGCCTTTAGCAATATACATTCATCAGATGCGCAAGGCAAAGAATAAAGAACAAGCACATCTGGCAGCTCAAAAGGCTATATATCAATCTAAGATTGAGGAGGCTGCAAAGAAACATGATTTTGATCCAAACGGCGCTCTGGAAATATACAAGGAAGTCCTGAAGTTTGTATCCCCTCTTACCGACGCTGAGTTATTCGCGCGAACAAAACATAATGAAGGTCTTTGCTTATATAATTTGTCATTGGTAAATTACAAAGAAGATAATCTGAAAAACGTGATAATAGCATTTGAGACAGCGCTGGCAATATTGACAATAGAGAAATTCCCTGTTGATTACGCACAGACTCAAAATAATCTTGGCATTGCCTTTCAAAGACTTGCCGATGTGCAGGACAAAGAAGCAAATCTCAAACTTGCCATTATGGCATTTGAAAACGCCCTTAAAATAAATACCGTTGATAAATTCCCTAATGAATATGCAGTAATTCAAAATAATCTTGGCGCTGCTTATCAAAGACTTGCCGATGTACGGGATAAGAAAACAAATCTTGGACTGGCATTGGCTGCATTAGACAACGCCCTTATAATCAGAGCTATTGACACATTCCCTGTTGATTACGCACAGACTCAAAATAATCTTGGCATTGTTTTTCAAAGACTTGCCGATGTGCAGGATAAAGCAGCAAATCTTAATCGCGCAATTGCGGCATTTGAAAACGCCCTTAAAATATATACCATTGACAAATTCTCTAATCAATACGCGACAACTCAATATAATCTTGGAGAGGCTTATTGCAATCTTGCTGATGTAGATGATAAAGCAGCAAATCTTAATCTCGCAATTGCCGCATTCAAAAACGCTCTTAAAATATATACCATTGACAAATTCCCTCAATATTATGCAGATTCTCATAATAATCTTGGCAATTCCCATCAAAGACTTGCCGATGTACAAGATACAGAGGCACATCTTAAACTCGCAATTGCCGCATACAATGAGGCATTGAAGGTTTATACCCAAGAGGAATTTCCTGACAGGCATGAATCTGTTATGAGAAATCTGAATATGGCGCGGGAAAAGCTGCCGTGAGGGCGGCTCTTTAGGCTGGTTTATTACTCTGGGTTTCTGGTATAATCCCCATCATGGAAAGTGTTGCCGGTTATGCGCGTAAAGATAATCCATAGGTATTTTTTCAGAGAGTTGCTTATCTCATTCGTTCTCAGTATCACGGCCTTTAATATGATACTGATGATGGAGCGTATTCTGAAATTCAGTATGCTGCTCTCCGGCGTCGGGGCATCGGCCTTTGACTTTATCAAGATCATCGTCCTCGTTCAGCCGCAGCTCTTTCTGCTTACTATCCCAATGTCGCTGATGACCGCGGTGCTCTTTACCTATGGCAGACTAAACGCTGACAATGAGATCATCGTTCTGAAGGCCGCGGGCGTTTCGTTTTCGGCGCTGACTAAGCCCGTGTTCTTCTTTGGCCTTCTCTGTTTCTGCGCCTCGGCGTTTAATAGCTTCTACCTCGGACCTACTACATCCAAGGCGCTTAGACAAGATATCACAAACATCATTATCAATAAATCCCCAATGGCCATAAAAGAGGGCGTCTTCTACACGCTCTTTAAAAATGTCGTCGTCCTCGTCAGAGAAAAACCTACAGAGCGTACGATGAAAGATGTGTTCATCTACGACAAGCGAGACGCACAGAGACACTGGACAATCGCGGCAAAAGACGGCGCTATCAATGTCTACGGCGAGGGCGGCATAGAGTTCATCCTCACTGACGGCGAGGTCTTCCTGCCCGACAATAACTCGATTACAAAGATCGCGTTCAAATCCTATAATATGATAATAAACTTCAACCCGGAGAGCAATTCGCAGATTAGCGAACTCACGCCGTTTGAAATCCTAAGGCGCACGAAGGTGACAGTGGGCGAGGAGCGCATCTCTGTGTTTTTAGAGTTTCACAGGAGACTTGCCCTGCCGCTTCTTGTGCTGATAATAAGTTTCTTCTCACCGGCCTTTGCCATGCTCTCAGCTAAGACCGGCAAGCTGGGCGGCCTAAGCCTTGCAATGGTCGTGTTTTTGGCGTACTACAGCATGTTGATATATTTTGAGAAGCTGGCACGGGCGGGGACAATTCCGCATGTAGTGGCAGGCTGGACATCGTTTGTAATCCTGCTTATATGTTCGATTTATTTTTTCAGAAAGGAAAACGCCCGATGAACACCATCACGCGCTGCTACGTTAAGAGCATGGTATTGCATGTGCTGGTAATTGCGGTGGGCTTTGCGGCGGTGATGGGGACATTTGAGGTGATTGATAAGCTTGACAGGATTGTGAAATTCTCCCCGTCCTTTAGCGATATGGCGCTGTTTTGGGGATATATCACGCCAAAGTATTTTAAATATCTCCTGCCTATGTCGGTGCTGACGGCAACCTTGATGGTCTTTGGCCAGGCATCGAGATATAATGAATTAACTGCCTATAAGGCCGCAGGGGGAAGGCTGAAAAAGCTGTTCTTACCGTTTATTGTTATTGCCATTTTACTGTCATGCGTGGATTTTGCGGTGGATGAGTATGTATCGAGCCGGTTTAACCTACAGGCCAATAATCTTCTGTTTAGGATAAAAAACAAGCGCGACCGGCTGGTCTATAAGACCGCAGACATCTGGTTTATGGAAAAAAAGGATATGATAATTAACGCTGGTCTCTACATGCCTGACCAGAAGGCTCTCTATGACGTTACGGCGATTATTACGAAAGAGGCGGCTATTGCGGAGATTATCAAGGGGAAGGTCTGTACATGGGACGGCAGCCAGTGGGTCATACGCGACGGTATGCGCTATGAGCTTGATACGCTCAAAGCGGGACATTTTGAAGCGATACCCTTGGGGCAGTTCAGCGCGATAAACGTGTATGACGAAAACGAACTGCTGGCCGATGAGCTGCCGTTTTCAGAACTCCGCGCCTATAATAAGCGCCTGAAGGCGGCAGGTTACAATAACCAGAAGAGCCTTGTGGACATGTATGCCAAACTGGCCTACCCATTTACGTGCATGGTGATGATGTTTTTAGGGATAGCGATATCGTCGCGGTTTAAGATGGGAAGCGGGCTGATTAACGCAGGGATTGCGATAGTGATAAGCCTTCTATATTGGATAGCCTATGCGATGGCGATATCGTTTGGATATTCGGGGATGTTTGGGGCGTTTGCGGCACCGTGGATAGTGCCGCTCATATTTGCCGCCGCGGGGTTTTATTTGTATGTGAGCATGCCTGAGTGATGTGAGGCTGGTATGCAGGGTGGTAGGCAGCGCCAGTCAACTACAATCTTTACAATATTAATGATGGCCGCTTAGCTTGTAGTTGCAAGAACTTCTTACCATCAACAAAGCTCATTTTCTAAAATACTTTAGCACAGCATAGCCTT
>JAKOEO010000111.1 GCA_022321325.1 Candidatus Magnetominusculus sp. LBB02
GATATAAGAACCTGACCGTCTGTCGGGGCTGATGTTACAAACATTGCTGCACCTGTAAAGGCGCTCTTGTCCCCCTTAAACGTGTGGTGAGAGACAAAATGGGCAATAACCGTTGTGAGACCGCCAGGATACGCCGCGTATGTGCCCGTGCTGGCCTGGTTGAAGATTGATAAGCAAGAGGCGCCTGTAGCGCTTGCGCTGGTGGATTCGTAGCAGCCCTGATTGCCCGCTGTGTCAGTGATTATGATGTATGGGTCGCCGGCTATATAGGCGTCAAGATAGCCCTGCATATCAGATACTGCACCCTTTGCGCCTGATTCGGTCGCCCTTACCTTTGCCTTTTCCCTCTGCCCCAGAAACGCCGGTACCGCGATTGCCGTCAATATGCCTATGATAGCAATAACTATCAGAAGCTCAATTAACGTAAAACCTCTCTCGTCCCTTGTCCTCATCCCTGAAATTATCTCATACATTTGAATGTACCTCCCTAACAATACATTGTGCGATTAAAAATCGCATATGTCGTGATATAGAAACATCATCCGCTCTAACATAACTCACAGTGACATAAAATGTCAACTTGGCAGCCCACACTTGTAACAGCAAATTCCATACCATAGAAACCCACTGCATTTCAGCCATATGCCTGACTAATAATGACAAAATATGTCACAACTGACAAAATCCGGCACACCATAGCCCCGACAGATGAGAATTTGTTATAATGGCCTGACAATGCCGCCTAAGATTCTTATCGTAAAGCCCAGTGCGCTTGGGGATGTTGTGCATAGCCTGCCCGTGCTGAACGCACTTTATAGGGCATATCCCGGTGCCGCTATCCACTGGGTGATAGCGTCGGGGCTTGAGGGGCTTCTAAGTGGACATCCTATGATAGAACGGCTGTGGGTGATAAATAAAGACCGGTGGAAGCGTCCCCATGAGTTAATAAATACGGCAAAAGAGATAGCCGCCCTTACCTTGGCACTCAGGGGGCAGCGCTACGACCTCGCTATAGACCTTCAGGGGCTTTTCAGAAGCGGTGTGATAACCGCCTTAAGCCGCTGCCATACACGCATTGGCTTTAAGGAGGCCAGAGAGGGCAGCCCATTGTTCTACAGTCACACGGTTGAAGGCGGCATGGATGTGCACGCAGTTGACAGGTATATGAAGATTGCCGGGTTTGCCGGGGCATCTGCAACAGAGATAGAATTCCCGCTTCTCTATGAAGAGATTGATGAGGACTGGGCTAAGGAGTTGAAAAAGGGGCGCTATGTTGTCATGGCCCCGGGGGCGGCGTGGGTTACAAAGCGCTGGGCAGCCCGCAATTTCGGGCTTCTTGCCGCAAGGTTTTCTATCCCGACTGTGGTTGTAGGGGCTTCTGGCGACTATATGCTTGGTCAGCAGGTTGTTGAGAGTTCCTCCGGCATGGCCATAAACGCCGCAGGAAAGACGACGCTAAAGGGCCTTGCCTCATTAATCAGAGACGCCCGCTTTATGGTTACAAACGACACCGGCCCTATGCACATCGGGGCGGCTGCGGGCATACCCGTGTTTGCCATATTTGGCCCGACCGACCCAAAAAGGACAGGCCCATATGGCGGCGGCCACGCCGTCATTGCGCGCGATATTGAGTGCCGCCCATGTTTCAGGAAAAAATGTGCTACAGTTGCGTGCCTGAGGGATTTACCTTTACAAGAGGTTTATGGCATTATAGAGTCCAGCAATATCATCGGAGGATTTTAAAAAAAAGTATATCATGGCATTTATACTGATAGCGTTGCTTTTGCTGCCGGCTGCCGCCAGGGCGCATGAAGTCCCCGATGGCGCGGCCCCTTATGAGAAGTCAAGGAGGTGTTCAGCGTGTCATCCGGCTGTGTATAAGGAATGGCAGACCTCTATGCACTCGATGTCCTCCACCCACAAAGACCCCGCCCATAGCGCAATGTTTGGGGCATTTCTGGACGATATGAAGGCCGCGGGCAAAGATGGCGGCTATAACTGCGTAACATGTCATATGCCTATGGCTGACAATATAAAGGCGCTAATGGAAGGGACTGAAAGGCCAAACGCGGAACTTTGGAAAGAGGACGAGGGCATTGGCTGTGCGTTTTGCCACCGTGTTGAGGAAGTTGTGGAGGGGAAAGACAGGAATCTGTTTAAGATCAATAAGGACGGCTCATATGTCGCGTCAGGCATGGCGCAGAGGGCGCCTCACGGCGTTGGGGCAAACCCGCTGTTTACAGGCGGTCAGATGTGCATGGGCTGCCACAGCCACTTAGAGAACCAAAGCGGCGTTGCAATATGCTCGATGAAAGAGGAGGGCCAGGGCAACTGTCTAAGCTGTCATATGGAGAGTAAGGAAGGGCCGCCCTCGATTGAATCTGAAAAGGAGACCCATGCCTCCCACGAAATGGGCGGCGGCCATAGTCTGGCGATGCTGGCAAAGGCCGTCAAGGTCAATGCCGCAGTCAAAAAGACACAGGGCGTGTCAATAGTTGAAATAGAGGTAACTAATATGGCCTCTCACGCGTTTCCCTCGACCATGCCTATGCGCATGGCATGGCTGAAGTTGACGGGGTTTGACGCCGCCAAAAATGCCGTGTTCGCTAATTACAAAGAGACTCCGCTGGAGGATAAAAACGCCCTGTTTATGAAGGCATTCAAAGGAGCAAAAGACGAGATAGGCGTACCGGCGTGGAAGGCCGAGGCGGTGGCGTTTGATACAAGGCTGAAGGGTTCGGAGATGCGCAAATTTTCCTATCCTATTGATAACGACGCGGTTAAATATGTTACAGTTGAGGTTATATACAGGCTTTTTTCGCCCGGTGCGCTAAAGAGGTATCCGTTGCTCAAAAAAGCCGTTGATGCTGATAAGAATATCGCCATATATAAGAAAGAATTCACCATTCAATAACAACCTTAAAAGGAGGACAGAACAATGACAGTTGGGCTTTTGATAACAAGGGATGGTTTTAAGGACGACATCATCGGCCTTACGAAGGCCGCCGTCAAACGCGGATTGGAGGTAATCCTGTTTATGATGGACGACGGTACGAGGCACTCTCAGGACAAGGACATCGTGGCGTTGATGGGTTTAAGCGGGGTGACAATGAGCCTCTGCGACCATAGCGCAAAGCTTCGGGACATTACCGAACATATGATACCTAAGGGATGTGCGGCTGGAAGCCAATACCAGAACTCCGTTATGAATCAGGACGCCGACAAGGTAATCTTAATATAACCCAATACAGGGAGGAAAACTACATGCCAAAGAAGATAGCAGTGCTGGTAAGAGACAGGCAGGGCGAGGCACTTAGGATGAGTGTCGGCATAACCGTAATGGACGACATCATAGATGTATTCATTCTGGACAGGAAGATAGAGCCTGGCGATGAGAACGACACGAATCTTGAGATGATAAAAGAGATGGAACTGGCGTTATGTACGAACATCAAGGACTATGAGGGAATTGCGTATTGCTCTACCAGTGATATCGCAAAGAAGCTCCTTGAATATGACAACATACTTGCCTACTAAGGAAATCATAAAGGAGGGTTAAATGGCAGCTACAACAAAGGTCTTATTTTTACTGAAGCAGGAACCTGACAATACGGCAAAGACCATCATAGAGACGCAAAAGACGCTTGCCGATGTTACCGTTATAGACATGAGGACTGACAAGGACTACGACAAGATAATCGGCGAGGTCGTGGCAAGCGATAAGATAATTACGTGGTAGGAATGGCATAGTGGGGGCGCTAAAGACGGCGGCGTCCCCGCTATAGATAAAATAATTCTTGCAATTTGTTAATCTTTGATGTATGATTACGGCTATGCGTAGGCCGCGGTTGGCCTTTAAAGTGAAATGAACCTAAACTGTGTTGGAGGTATGGGCAGATGAGTAAAGTAGAACTGATAGAGAAGATGGCCAAAGATGCTAATCTTTCAAAAGCGGATGCCGGCAGGGCGCTTGATGCGGCTATTGCTGCAATTATAGACACGTTAAAACATGGCGAGAAACTTACTCTTGTAGGGTTTGGCACTTTTTCAGTCACGACGAGAAAGGCCAGAGATGGACGCAACCCCAGAACTGGCGATGCGATTAAGATACCGGCGGCGTCCGTTCCTAAGTTTACACCCGGAATGGCCTTTAAGGATGCCGTAAACAAAAAATAGAGATAGCAAAGAGAGGATTTTTGGCGATTAATAAGCTGTCGCTGGTGTGTTTAGCGCTGGTTTTGCTTGTCGCGTTTCACAACGGGGTCTTCGTTGCAGCCGCCGATAGCGTGGTTGCACCGGGCAGCGCCGAGGGCTCTGGCGGCAGAGGCGCCGGGGCTGTTGCTGTAAAGCCAGACAGTCGTACTACCTTAGAGAAATACCTCATCTCATCAGGCGGGTTTATTGCGGACGACCTTCAGGTATACGGCAAGGTGGTGTCTGCCCCTGCTCCCGGCTCTGACCGTATGCTTTTCGGCAGGAACGACTATGTCTATCTGGACATCAGTCAGGACAACGCAGACCAATACACCGATTTCTTTATCGTTGATATAGGCGACTATGTAAGACATCCCAGGACAGGCAAGAAGCTTGGCAGGCTGTTCTCCATTATCGGGAAGCTCAGGATAGTCGGCCAGGAGGCCGGATACAGGAAGGCTTTAATCACAGAATCATCGAAAGAGATACTGGTAAATCAGCCAATAGTGCCTGCTTACGCCTATGAAGGCCCGGAAGACAGCGGCACCTTGAAGCCCAATATTGGCGGTGTCATTGTGAAAGTCCTTCAGGCTCATCTGCTTGGCGCCCAGTATGAAATCATATATGTTGACAAGGGCACGGACGACGGCCTTAGAGCGGGCGACATGTTTACAGTCATGTCAACTACGAAACCAGTATCGCCGATTGGTAAGATACAGATACTCTCTACGCAGAAAAACACCTCAACGGCATATGTCATGGAATCAAAGACAACAATTTACGTAGGCGATACGTTTTAAACGCCCGCTGCCAGGGCAGACGCATTTGAAAATTATAGTAGAAATATCCTCACATCGGCCGTGAATTGTCGCAGCCATTGCGGATTGTTCGGAAAGAACGCTTTTCAAAACATACGCTAATAAGCTGCAAGCGAGTAAGAGTTGGCCGAGAGGGTGATTGTTCAACAGGCACAATGTTTCGGCAAATATGATGAGTTCTTGGGCGGCGTGCGCGCTGCCTCTCTCACGGCAGTCAGCACTCACGCGAAGTGCTAAGCGAATGGGGGATACCGCTCATTGAAGATGTTGATTGTCTGAGCAATTGAAATCATTCTAAATCAGCTCATCAAGGTCAGGCTCAACAAATAATTCGACAGCCTCTTTGGTATTATCCAAAGCCTCATACCAATTTGCAATCATACAAGTAGATTTTCACTCACCGACAAAACCCTGTC
>JAKOEO010000112.1 GCA_022321325.1 Candidatus Magnetominusculus sp. LBB02
GACGGTAGGGGATTCGAACCCCCGACCCCCACGTTGCGAACGTGATGCTCTCCCAGCTGAGCTAACCGCCCACAGCATTAACCGCTCCCCTATTGTTTCATAATATCAGGGGTAAAATCAACATGAATTCTGAACTGGCCATATTATTTATATGAGACTTCAGCTTTAGTGCCGGACAGATCAATCGGTTTGTCCCTGAGTATTTCGGGAAGCGATAATTTTCCATTATTTAACCTGATAAATATGCGCTGCGGCAATTTTGTATTTACCTCCGGCCTCTGAACTGTAATATTGCCTTGTTCCACATCTACGCTTAGCGCCGATACGTTATTTGTCCCTACTGTAATTGCAAGATTTGACGTTAATGTCGAATAGAAACCATGAGGAGTAAGCTCATACTTATACTCCGACAACGGAAGCTGCTTTGTCAGAGTGAAGGTTTCCTCTATGTCGTTTCCCGGCATGCCTGCCCCCTGTGCTGTTCCAGATACAGTAAATACCCCGCTGTCTGCTAAAGATATATTGACATTACACTTAGTACATCGAATCGTTATATTATATGGCCTTACGTATGGCATATCAACCTCGTGATGTATATCCTTAAAAACAGGGGTTGTCAGGGCTATCGTAAAGATTATACCGGCGGTGATTACGCAGTATGTTAATATGGCAGGGGCATTCTTAGGACTCGGCGTGGCCTGTTGCTCAAAGACGGCGTCTTCCCATTGCGGTATTCTGAGAATAAAATGGTAAAGCGCTAGTGAGCTGAAAAATACGATAAAGGCCGACCACAGGACATCCGAGAGGAAATGCCCGCCCATAGACATCCTCAATATGCCGAGAAGCGTCCCGTAGACAATTGCCATAGTCAGGGCTAAAAAGGCAGCGGCTCTTTTTTTACGGCGAAAGATAAAATAAAAAACAAAGAAATAATACCCTGCCGAGGCATGTCCGCTGGAAAAGGACTTCCCCCTGCCGCCCACACCTTTTTGCAGCACCGGCTGGTAGTCCCACATGCCGCCGAATTGCTTTACCTCAACCGGGCGCGGCCTTCCCCAGTAGTTTTTCAACGTCAGATTCACAAGCAGGCCCGGGCCTATTGCCAGCGATAGAATCAAAAATATCGCATATATCCTGTATTTTGCGAATTTGCCCGTTATAGAGCCAAGTATCAGCACCACGGCAGAGGCTGCCGCAATCAGCACGGGAGGAAGCGCGGCATAACGATAGAGTTGCTTCCATGGAAAATGATCTGCCAAAAACCACGGCGTATTTGATGACGACGCCCCATAGAAAAACCCCGCAACTTCAATATCTAATGGGGTTTTAATAAATATCGCCGTTGCAGTCAGGGCAATGCCAAAGAGCGCCAACAGCTCCGGCAGCCATAGGGCGCGATAAGTATCTCTCCTCCGGTCGCCATATGGCAGAGGGGGGCAGTTCAAGCGTGCCGCCTAGCCCATGTACTGAAATCGGGACTCGGTAATTGTCTTGCCGCGTGTTATTTTCACCTTTCTTCCAGAGTTATGGCAGGCGCGCAGGAGTATTTTAAATACCATCTCGATGTCCTCCGCCCCAATGGCCTTTGCAATGTCATCGGCGCTATATGCCTTTGTCTTGTCTGCCCTCAAATGGTTCAGGACAGCATTCTGAAGCGTAACCACAGCACCTGCGGCCTTTTTCCCCGCCTCAACTCCAGGCTGGTGATAGGCGTTTATGTTTATCAATGAGGCGTAAAATCCAACCGCCCTTTCATACAGGGCGATTAGTATGCCTAAGGAAAAGGCATCTATTTTGTCAATTGTGATAGTCATGCTCTCCCTGGCGCTTTCGGTAAGGGCGGCGCGCGTACCAAGGGCAAATGCGCTCAGATAGTCGCCCGTTGTGAAATCGCCCTCGACAAACATTGAGTCTCCCTCTCTGTCTTTGAGGACTTCGACAAATGTAACAAAGAAGTTGTTGACGCCGTCTCTTAGCTGCTGAATATAGGCGTGCTGGTCTGTGGAGCCTTTGTTGCCATAGACTGCTATTCCCTGATTTACAACCTTTCCATCGAGGTCTTTCTCCTTGCCAAGGGATTCCATGATAAGCTGCTGAAGGTATTTGGTAAATAGAGAAAGACGGTCTTTATATGGCAGAATGACCATGTCCTTAACGCCCTTGCCTTTAGTGGCATAGTGCCACATCAGGGCGATAATGGCCGAAGGATTTTCCATAGTTGTCTTTGAACGCGTCGCCTCATCGCACTGCCTTGCCCCGTTGAGAATTGAATCAATGTCAAGTCCCTGCAATGCTGCCGGCAAAAGCCCCACTGCCGATGTCTCCGATGTCCTGCCGCCTACCCAGTCCCACATCGGGAAGCGGGCAATCCATCCCTCAGCCACTGCAATCTTATCGAGCTTGCTGCCTTTGCCGGTAACGGCAACGGCGTGTTTGGCGAAGTTAAGCCCCTTAGTCTCATAGGCGTTCTTTGCCTCAAGCATTCCATTTCTTGTCTCAAGCGTTGAGCCGCTTTTTGAGATTACCAAAGACAGGGTCTCACCGAGGTGTTCTCCTATTTGGCCAAGGACGAAGTCCATGCCGTCGGGGTCTGTGTTATCGAAGAAATAAACCGACATAGGGTCATCAGGGCTTCCAACTGCCGCAGCGGCAAACTGCGGACCGAGGGCTGAGCCGCCTATGCCTATTACCAGCACATTCTTAAACGGTTTTCCCTTTTCAGACACTATCGCGCCCTTGTGCACACCCTGCGAGAACTCCTTTATTGCCACAAGGGTATCCTCAATTTCCGCCTTTGTATTTTTGTCCGGGGCAAGGGCAGCGTTTCTTAGCCAGTAGTGCCCGACCATGCGGCCCTCGTCGGGGTTTGCGATAGCCCCGGCCTCAAGTCTCTGCATATCGTCAAAGGCCTTTTGCATGTGCGGCTCCATCTTCGTCAGATAGGCGTCAGTGAATCTCATCCTGCTGATGTCTATCGTCAGGCCAAGCGTTTCGCTGACGTAGAGATATTTCTTATACCGTTTCCAATAACCCGCCATATTCATGTTATAAGACCTCCATTAGTTTTAATTTCTTAACCTCTGGCGCACCAGGGGACTATTATATTAGCTGCGATACAGCTCAATCCAACCACCCAAAACATTACCCTGTCCAGCGCCAGCGACATCGTCTTTTCATCTATGCGCGTGTAGTAGTTGGAGAGCATGGACACGGCAATAGAGACAAAAATCGTAAACAGGCCAATGCCGCCGATGTGATCAACCAGCCCGAATGCCCCGGACGATGGTATC
Source organism: Candidatus Magnetominusculus sp. LBB02 (assembly GCA_022321325.1). GTDB lineage: Bacteria > Nitrospirota > Thermodesulfovibrionia > Thermodesulfovibrionales > Magnetobacteriaceae > Magnetominusculus > Magnetominusculus linsii. The sequence goes on from JAKOEO010000112.1 coordinate 3,291, forward strand.
AGAGAATTGGCGAGATAGGTATTTGCCACAGCGCCAAAATATGCGCCTGTAGGAAGGGCAAATCGCGGCCCAACGTCAGACGCCTTGATAAAAAAACTGGATAGCGTCAACAAAGACGCGGCAAACAGGGAAAGAAATATCTTAAAATAAAACCCAAAGTCCACGCGCTTAATTTGAACCGCCGCAATGTACTGCGAAAACACCTTCTTTGTATCGGCAGAGACACGCGGGTCGCCATAACTGGACTTATAGGTATGCGTCTTTATGACATTAGAGTGTCCTGTAATCTTAAAGCCCGGAATGCTCAGCCGCGAACTGATATTAGAGGTCCCATCGGCGACATATCGCAGCCTCGTGCCGTCTCTTGAGCCGTCCTCCACGTAAATATTTAACATATGGTCTTCAATCGGTACGCGGGCGGTATCGAAAAACTTGATTATCTTTGCCGAAATCCTATATCGCTGGTAGTTAATCCCATCCTGTCCGTGGTAGTCCTCAAGCAGGTCTTTCTTGTTTATCACGCCGTCAACGAGGACGACTTTGCCGCCCGGGTCAAGTTTGGCATCGCCTTGCCAGCTAAACCAGATATAGAAATTGGCGCTCCATACGCTGTCCTTTATGGACAGCGTGTCTATGTTGTCAATATAGGTTCCAACCTTGACGGCAGCATAGCCTGTGGTATCGGGCAGAGGGTCGGGCGGTGTTTTACCTGGCTCAGCAGCCGTGGGGTTCATTCTTAGGGCATGTTTTTTGTCGGACATCTGGCGGTTGTAGAGCATTGCCGAGGCCGAGTAAAAAATTACAGCCACATAGACTATTAAAATCACCAGCGCATACATAAAGACCAGCCGCTTCTTTTGCGCCGCTAACTCTTTCAATGCCGAAAACATCATACGCCGTCACACCCCCATGAAATATAATGAATTTCAAACTGTAATATACTCAATTGCACGGGGCAGCGTCAAGCGGGGGTGGAGACGCAGGGCAGACGCATGAATGAATGGTCGGATTTGGTCATCAGCCCGTCATACCTGACCACCTGCCTATTGTTTTAGCCCAGATTGTCCATTAGAGATGAGAAGCGAACTGAATCGGGAGGTCAAAAGACCT
>JAKOEO010000113.1:0-1896 GCA_022321325.1 Candidatus Magnetominusculus sp. LBB02
GCCGTCTATCGGGTCAATTATCACCCTGAGTCTTGGGCTTTCACTGTCTTCGATGCCACATTCCTCTGATACTATGCAGACAGGTTCAGCGAGGGATTTGATACTGGAAATAATGATATTTTCAGCGGCCTCGTCCATAGGGAATGTCGTATCGCCCGCCGCACCGGTACGAAGCCCCTTTTGTGCATCAGCGGCGAAACGATATCTGGGAACTATGGCAAGAAGTGCCCGCCCGATGCCTCTGAGGTCATCTATTGTCATACATCCGCCAGTGCGCTTAATTGGTCTACCAGATATGGTATGAATAAATCTTATGCACAGATTCTATCACGCGTTTTACGTACTGAGTGTATTCGTTATTGAGTTGCAGCTGTTTGTCTGCGAGTTGATTAAGGAAATCGTTCCAGTTTCCCTTGCCCTTGTTTTCTTTGATAAATTCGAGCATGAATTCGTTGATTTCCTTGAGTTTGCTCTCTATGCCGGCGGTGGAGATGGCGGCCCTCTGATATTCTATCATTGCGTCGAGGACCTCTGAGGAGAACTCGGCGAAGTCGTTGCCCATATCAAGACCCTTGTTTTGAAGCAGAGACAGGTAATCCCAGAAGATGTTAACGCTTTGATTGCCGGCCTTTTCAAATTGCTCTCTCACGAAGTCCATTGTTGCGTCAATAAGTTCATTAAATCCTGATGCCATAAAATCCCCCTATCAGACTTATCTATAATTAGTGAATTGCAGATGGATTTCGAAGTCCCGGCCCTTTATTTTTTCGATTATGGTCTGAAGGTCGTCGAGCTTCTTGCCTCTTACTCTGACTGAATCGCCCTGAATTTCAGAGGATACCTTGAGTTTCATGTCTTTTATGAGTTTTACGATTTCCTTTGCCTTTTCCATGGGCACACCCTGTTGAAGGGTAATTTTTTGTTTAACGGTGTTGGAGGCTGCCTGTTCCATCTTGCCGTATGATAGGGCCTTGAGGGATACTTCGCGCTTTACAAGTTTACCCTGAAGGATGTCGAGGACATTTTTCAGCTTAAATTCGTCGTCAGACGTAACCATGATAGCGTTGTTGGCCTTGTCAATTTCTATGTTGCTCTTGCTGCCTTTAAAGTCGAAGCGCTGTTGAATCTCCTTCAAACTTTGGTTCACCGCATTGGCAATCTCCTGCATATCTATCGAACAGCCAATGTCAAAAGAGTGTTCGTCCGCCATATGTGTCATCCTCCATTTACGATATCAAAGAGATAGTATAGCATATTGCGCCGTAATCTGGATGAAATATATTGACATTTATATAGCAGCGACAAATTTGCACCAAGAGACCGTTGAGGCAGCGTTTCTCAGTTTTTTCGTGAGGCAATTTGCGCGCTGGAAAATGCGGTTATCATCATGGTAGAATAACCCTATTGCTTGGGGTGTTGGAAAACGCAGCTTAGCAAGCGGAAGCTGGGAGGGTTTATGCAACGTTTAGAGTGTGTCAACTATGGCACCGGCAGGTATATCTATGGTTAAATCTGACAACAAAAGTTATACAAATTTAAAAGATGTCACAGAGGTGAGAATTACCGTTATAATGGACAACTGTGTAGATTTACTTATGACAGATACTGCTATTGCGAAGCGTTATATACCTGACCATAAGTTAAGCAATGAAAGTCTGCCGATAGCAGAGCATGGATTCTCCTTACTGGTATCAATTATAGATGATGAGTCTAAGGAGCGTTTTTTATTCGATGCCGGATTGAATAAAAACAGCTATGCCCACAACCTTGATGTTTTAGATGTAGAGATGAACAACGTATCGTCGCTAATTTTAAGTCACGGCCATTTTGATCACATTGGAGGATTAAAGGTAATAGCAGACAGACTGAAAAATATGAACCTCAATCTGTACTTTC
>JAKOEO010000113.1:1906-4171 GCA_022321325.1 Candidatus Magnetominusculus sp. LBB02
GGATTAAAGGTAATAGCAGACAGACTGAAAAATATGAACCTCAATCTGTACTTTCACCCTGACGCCTTACTTGAGAGAAAACTGCTCCTTCCAAATAAATCAGAAATAATGCTTCCAGTTATAGACAAGCATCTGCTTTCACTCGAAGTATTTAAGATAGTAACGGTTACCGAGCCTGTCCTGATTTATAATGACCGGCTGCTAATCTCCGGGGAAATTCCGAGAACGACGAATTTTGAGAAAGGCTTCCCCATCCACTACTCAAGACAGGGCGGGGATTGGACTGCCGATCCATTGATAAAAGATGACATAAGCATAGTTTTACATGTTTCAGGCAAAGGGCTGTTGATTATTACTGGTTGTGCCCACGCAGGCTTAATCAATATAATCAGATATGCGGTAGAACTTACGGGAATCAGCGAAGTCTATGCGGTAATAGGGGGATTCCACTTATCAGGTCCCATGTTTGAGCATGTGATACCGGAGACTATCGCCGAGTTAAAGAAAATAAATCCAACCTACATCATACCATGCCATTGCACCGGAGTTACGGCGGTACATTCCATTTTGGCAGCCTTTCCCGATTCATTCATAGCCCCATCTGTAGGTACAACATTCGTTTTTTAGTGTAACCCATAGTGTCGGCCTGCAGGGCTATGATATATCTTCTCTTGAGCCGTCCTGCCTTTAAGTACGGCCTCTGTAACTGTCCATTTTTTTATTAATAAATCCTGTTGGCTACCATGTTATAATTAATCGCGGCTTTGCTCTCGCAGATCAAATGCGGCTCATTCAGGACTACTTAGGACACAGGAGCATTCAGCGCTGCATGATTTATGTTGATTCTCGTTACAAGGAGGTTGGGCGGCTTTGTAGAACCGAGACAGAAGGTCTTATTGTTGGCTACACGTTTGATCTTAGGACAAATGAGCTTAGAGCAGAGCGTATGAAAAATCCACAGTCTGGCGGGGAACATCGTTTCGTAGCGTATCGTCTTTCTAATCAAGCAATGAAGCCCGTTTCTATGGTAGAACATGGTATAATTCTTGAGGAGAATGATGGGAGCGATGAGTAATGAGAGACATTGCTCAAATTAGTGTCTTTTCGAATCCTGTTGAAATGGCGGCAACCGCACTTGAAAAAGACTTTCCAATAATTGAGGTGAGTCAGGTAGCGGAGCAGGAAAGTTGGCGTAAAGAAATAAACCGCCCAATCTATCACATACATAAGTGGTGGGCGACACGCCTTGGATCAGTTTTTCGGGCTATAACGCTTTCGGCGTTGAGCAGACCATTTGCTGACACATGGAAGGGATTTTATAAAAAACATGACATTGCAGGAAAACTGGTTCTTGACCCATTCATGGGAAGTGGAACAACGATAGGAGAAGCACTTAAGCTGGGAGCTAAAGCCGTCGGATGTGACATCAATCCAGTTAGTAGCTTTATGGTTCGCCAAGCGTTCACACGTGTTTCTGAGGCAAAGTTGTATGCTGCGTTTGAGTGCCTCGAAAGGGAAGTCGCACCAAAAATCAGGCAATACTATCAGACCCGTGATCCACAATCCGGTGAGCATATTCCTGTACTGTACTTTTTTTGGGTTAAAACTGCGACGACTCCAGACGGTGAATCCGTTCCGTTGCTTTCGCGTTATGTTTTTGCGCAGGATGCTTACCCTAAGAAGAAGCCACGCGCACAGATTGTGTGTCCCAACTGTTGGGGGTTAATTGAAGATCGCTATGACGCTACAGAGGTAATGTGTTTGCATTGTGCCAATAGTTTTAATCCACAGAAAGGGTTAGTTGTTGGGCAATATGTTACGACTAAACAAGGGAAAAGGTATCGAATTAAGGATATTCTATCGGCTGATGGAAAGCCGCCAGAGCATCGGCTTTATGCGATGCTTGCTGTAGGCCATGATGGCGAGAAAGTATATCTTCCCCCACGTGAAGATGATTTTGCATTGGTTGCCGAAGCTGAGGCTATGTTAAAAAAGGAAGATTTGCCGTTACCAACCTTGGCCGTTCGATCAGGTCACAATACCGACCAAGCGCGTGGTTATAATTACATGTATTGGAGTGATTTTTTCAACTATAGACATATGTTTTCGCTCATCAGCTTGCCTGTGTGTTTGCCGAGTGCCGTCGTGTACTGAAAGATGATGGTGTGCTTGCATTCAGTTTTCATCATTCCAGGGTAGACGGGTGGGCGGTGTCTTGGTTCAGCGTGAATTGGACAAATCCGATTCACAATTAAGATACTATGA
>JAKOEO010000114.1 GCA_022321325.1 Candidatus Magnetominusculus sp. LBB02
GTATTAACGGCATTGAGGTCATCCCTCTGTCTGAGGCAATGAAAGGCGATATCCACACATATGCGGTCACCTCCCATGTCTTTGCCATTGAGATAGTAAAAATTATTGAGGCCGCATATAGCGGCGCCACAACACCGCGCATTTATTCGGCGCCGTGGTATTTTTAGAGAAAAAAAATAAACTGAGGAGGATTTTCGATGGCTGAAAACGAATTCGATATAGTTTGTTCTTCACATCTGACGTGGGACTTGCACCTCTTTCAAAGGCCGCAGCAGATTATGACGCGGCTGTCTAAAGACCATAAGGTCTTATATGTCATCCCCATTTCACTACAGGGCTTGTGGCGGTTTAAACATATGAGGAAAAGATCATTCCGCTATTTGAAAATAAATAAAAATCTGACATACTACCGCCCTGTCGTGCTGCCCTTTGGCGAACAATACCCGCTTATCAAGCGTATAAATGAGTGGCTGGTTATTAACCGTATCAAAAACTTTATGAAGCGAAAGAGGTTCAGCAAAAACCTGCTCCTGTGGCTTTATACACCGATGGCCTACTACCTGCCCGGCCAACTTGGCGAAAAAGCGGTGGTCTATGACTGCATGGATGATTTTATATCCTTCTTACATGCGCCTAAGGCTATTGCTGAAAAGGAAAAGATGATCACAAAGGCAGCAGATGTGTTTTTCGCCGGCGGCGACACACTTTTACAAAACAAGGGTGCCGGGCATCCAAACGCTGCGGCATTTTCTTGCGGGGTTGACGCTGAGCATTTTGCCAAGGCAGCACATCGCCCAAGCCCAGCTCCAGTTGACATCGCCGGTATTAAGGGAAGAATACTTGGGTATTTCGGGGCTGTGGATGAGCGCATTGACTATGACCTGCTTGAGTTCATCGCCAACTACGACAAGTCATGGCAGATTGTCATAGTTGGCCCGATAGTGAAAATAAAACGCCCTGACTGTTTCGACAGGATAGAAAACATCCACTATCTCGACTTCAAGCTATACAAGGAACTGCCGGTCTATGCCTCGTTTTTTGACGTATGCCTTATACCTTTTAAGATGAACGACGCCGTTACGCAGCACCTTAATCCAACAAAGACCCTTGAATATCTTGCCATGGGAAAGCCCATCGTCAGCACCGCCCTTCCCGATATCGTTAAGAATTTTACCGGCATGGTCTCTATCGCCAACTCATACGAAGAGTTCGCAGGGTGCGTAAAAGACCGCCTCGAAGGTAAAGACAACGATATGTGCGGCAAGGGGCTTTCCCTTGTCAAGACAAAATCATGGGACGCGATGGTGGCAGGAATGCTTGATATTATCAGAAAGGGAAATTACTTCTCAAAGTAAACTATCCACCTGATACCAAGTTGCAATCATAGAGGTAAAGAGATTTCCATAGTCCGTCATTCCGGCTCGTCCGGAATCTGTCTCTGCACATCGTCAGGCCAAAGAAGATTCCGGACAAGCCGGAATGACGACAGGCGGGGGCGACAGGGTTTTGTCGGTGAGTGAAAATCTACTTGTATGATTGCAAATTGGTATGAAAAAGAAAAGGCCGGGTGATAAGCCCGGCCTTTTTATACTAGATTGGCTGATTGTTAGTACATGATTCTCGTGTACAGGTAGACTGTATTGTTATGCGAGGCGTTCGTACCAAGACCGTCATAGTTTGAGCGGGCGCCGAGGAATTTGTCATAAGCGATGTACTGGGCTGCGAGCTTTACGTATTTTGTCGGCAGGTAATTTGCCTCGAATATGAAGCCGTCAGTGTTGGGGCTGCCGTTGGCGCTGCCCGTGTACTGGATGGGGTTTCCATCCTGGTCAACTGTGCTGTACATTGTGGCGTCGGCAGACCCGGTTGTGGAGAAATAGCCAACGGTTGCGCCCATCGTACCAATGGGGCTTCTGTAGGCATAGTTTACGCGCGCCCTGATAGTGTCCAGGCTGTTAGTGGCGTTTGAAGAGCCTCCGGCGTTAAACGTGGCGTTTAAGTCCTGCCTTTCATGAATCCATGCAGCCTGAGCGGTTAGAATATGCTTAGGGCCGATGTACTGATACTGGGCGTCAAGCCCTATGTCAATAAACCTGTCCGTAGGGCCGTCAGAAGCGCCGCCGGGGTAGATATTGGAGACCATTCCATACGTGCCAATCATTAAAGAGTGCTCCTGCCCACATTGCTTCTCTATGGCAAGACGCCAGTACGGCACTGCCCCCTGCACTATTGTGGTTGTGGGTGTGCCCGCGCCAAGCCATCTTGTAACGCCATTGTTGGCGGTGCGGTAGACATCTACCTCGGCATATATCAGGTCATTCCACTTGGCGTATACACCAACGCCGCCTACCATTGTATCAAGGCCGCCGTCGTTTACAGTGCCGTACAATGTAGCAAGCGCGTTGGATGAGCCTTCATAAGGAAATTTCCATACAGGAGTACTCATGTAAATATCAGAAATCGAAGGCCGGTTATTGACGGTAATGCCCCATACAAGCGGCGTATTGGCTATTGAGGCCTTACTGTCTGCGTAACGAAGGTCAATCATATCAAGATTAACCGATTTACCTACGCCGTCAATCGTACCGGCTGCAAAAGCGCCTACATTGCCATATATCCTGCCGCCATAAAACAGATTAAACTGCTGAGGAATGCTTGTGGCATCCCTGCCCTTATGGTCGGCATTGTCAAAAGGAGTTACACCGTGGGTCATATCAGAGCCGTCACCGGCCTGCTTAGCAAATGTAGTGGATATTACAGCACCAACCGATACAGGCGGCAGGGGTTCATAAGGCGTCTCCGCGTTACTCTGCGTGTAGCCGCCAAGTTTGAAGGCTCGCCCCATTGGGGTCAGCTCTGGCCATATTGTGTGGCAGTTATAGCAGTTTAATCCAGTTTGGCGCGCAAAGCTGGGCAGGGCATAGGATTTGTCCGGCAAGAGCATCGCCAATACAAACAGTGCAACTATGGGTATAACCAATTTGATATATTTAAACTTACTCATCATATCCTCCGTAATATTATAGTTTACCCATAAGCCGCAGGGTGTAAGACACTATATTCCATCTTTCCTCTTCGTTCAGTGAGTCCGCATATGAGGGCATTCCAGAGCCGTTGAGGCCGGTTGTATAGGCGATATAGGCATTCTGCGGCTTGAAAGTTGCCTTAGCCGCACACGAGGTAAAGTCAAAGGGCAGGATTGCATTGCCCCAGTCGTCCTTCAGCTCCTTGCTCTTAGAACCGTCTCCCCTGCCTTCTTTGCCGTGGCACTCCCAACACTTCATTTTATCCCAGAGCTTCTCGCCTTTTTCGGCAGAGCCGGCGGTAAACGTGTAGGCCGGCATACTAATCGCTATCGGCGCACACGAACTGTCATTAGGATTTTCCTGCCACACTGTAGAGAACGTCTTGATATAATTTATAATGGAAAGCATGTCACTGCGTGAGAGGTCTGCGTTAGAGGGCATGTATGCCTTGGGAATCCCGTTTCCGATTATGTTGATAAGATCATCCTCAGTCGGCAGACAGCCTGTTGGTGTCGTGCGGAATTTAAAAGTAGCCGTGGTGAAATCCCTTGGTTGAATAGTCCAGAGTCTATCGAATTTCGGCAGACGAGGAAGCGTGGTCTGGTGTCCTTTGCCATCGCCTTTTTTGCCGTGGCAGATCATACAGCGGTTCTCATAGAGATTCTTGCCGCCGTCGTCAGTATATGCCTTTGACGACAGACCCAAAGTAAATAAGAACAAAACAATAAAACTACCAACAACCACTACCCTTCGATGCTTGTTCATAAACTTAACCATGTTATTATTTCCCTCCAGATTAATGTATTCTGATTTACTCCCAAAACAGTCTACGCAACACTCTTAATCTGTAGTCACCTCCTATAAAGCACCTCTCCACGGTGTAACCAACGTCACGCGGTCATTGTAACATTACCAACGCAATAAATGCCAAGATATTTTCCAGAATATGATCTATATCAGTGTCTATGACATTGGTATTTCTAACTGAAGTTGACACAAAGGAATATTGAATTTGCCTTTAGTCCGTCATTCCGGCCCTCTATTTTGTCATTCCGGCCCTCTATTTTGTCATTCCGGCTTGTCCGGAATCTGCCTCAGCACATCCGCAAGCCAAATACGAT
>JAKOEO010000115.1 GCA_022321325.1 Candidatus Magnetominusculus sp. LBB02
GTCGGCCAGTTCCTTCCGTTTTTTTAAAGTTCTGGATTGTATAGCGTACTAGTCTATGATTGCTACGTTAGTTGCCCTCAATCCCTTTTTGTCGTGTTCAACGTCGAAGGATACCATCTGCCCTTCCTCTAACGTTTTAAACCCGCTGGTTTTAATAGCTGAATAGTGAACGAATACGTCCTCGCCATCGCTCTTGCTAATGAAACCATACCCCTTGCTTACGTTGAACCATTTTACTTTTCCTTCAAATGACATGTTGAAACACTCCTTACTGCTTGCTAAGCCCTTTAAAAGGGCATTTATAGAATATACTATTGCAATAAAAAAGTCAATGGGTAAAATAATAAATTTTTACGGCCATTGTTTCACGCCCAAAAGGTCGCCAAGCCTGCCATAGACTTCTATCCACCTCCGGGCGGCCTCGTCCCAATGCGCCCTTTCAGACATCACCGGCAGCTGTTCTTTCCTGATAATGAAATATATCTTTCGCGCCTTCCAGAGATTCGGCTTTATTGACAGCGACTGCAATATCTCAAGCGCCTCGGTCATTCTTTCATATAGTTCTATATTTTCACGCTGCGTTGACAGCATATCCGAAAGGCGGTCTGTCAGGGGCGTGGCATGGTAGGCAAGTTTATTTATATCTATAGCAATTGTCCATTTTTTAATCTCATCCCTTATGACCCTCAATTTCTCTATGCCCGGCGCGCTGGTTTCAACAAATACGGCCATCAGGTCTTTCTCTACCGTGTATGCGGCGGCAACTAAGAGAGATTGTGGAAGCGGCACACAAAGCCCATTATAGAAATCCATAAGGGCATGGTGGCCTTCATATATCCGCCTGTACAGGTTGTCTATTCCCTCGCACGGCTCATCGGCAGGGCCTTGCGAGAGAATGTCAAGCACCCGCCTCTGCCCGTCTCTGAACAGGTGCGAAAACGAGTAGCTCTCGCCGCCAAAGCGGCTCTCTATGATACCTGAGACATTCTCAATCGCCCCGCCGCTAAAGGCGTTTGTCAGCTCTGCCTTAACCGCGTTAAAATGGTTATCGCTTGAATGCTCCTTAATCCTGCAATTTATGCTGTGGTCATCCAGATTAAGCACTGCAAAGACCAGCGTGCGCTCATCCCACGTTATCTCAGAGGCTATGCAAATCTTGCCAACGCCAAGCCTCATGCCGTCCGATGTAAGCATCTCATATGAAAGACGCTCTACCGTGTAACAAAACATATTTATCTTTCCCGAATCATATTCAAACATGGATAAAATCGCATAGTGTGCTGCCGCGCGCCTGATATCCACCTTTGACGGCATTACAAACTGCTCGTAGGGATGGGCACCGCTGCTAAAGATGTTGCTCTGTGCGTGGCGCAGCCTCTCTATATATTGTCCTTCGAGGGAAATGCCGGTCAGGTCTTGGGCGTACTGCATTGCCCGCGCGGCATAGTCCATTATCTGGACGGTCTCGATGCCCGATATCTCGTCAAAAAACCAGCCGCAGCTTGTGTACATCAGCATGGAGTTGCGCTGCATTTCAAGCAGTTTCAGTACGCGCTGCCTGTCCTCCATCGGCAGGTCTCTGATGGCGTGGGCGTCTATAAAGGAATGGACTTTCGCCCTGTCTCTGTCTAAAATCACATCAATGTAGTTGTTTCTGGCCTGCCAGGGGTCTTTTAAATATTTAGTGCCTTCTATTTCAAATATGCCGGCAAGCCTGTCCCGCAGCCAGTCCATCGCGTCGCGCAGGGGGCGCCGCCACTGCTGCGTCCACCCGTGGTGCATACCGCTGCCGCAGCCGCAGTCATCCTGCCACCTTCCTATGCCGTGAATGCAGCTCCATGACGAACCGTCATAGATTTCCACCTCATAAGTTGGCGGGTGTTGCTCAAGATATTGGCCATAGTTGGTCAGTTTAATCCCTTTTTCAGATTCTACAACGAACAGGCAGTATGTCAGGGCCATTTCGCCCATTTTATGGTGATGGCCGTAGGTCTCGCCGTCTGTGGCAATATGCACTAACTGCGGGAAATCCCTTTCGTCTGAGAAGGCAGAGACAAGCCTTTCCGCAAAATGCCTGCCGTTATGCAAGACGCCGCTAAAGGCGATGTCGCCAGATATCGGCCCGTCATAGAAAAACAACGTAATTGTCCTGCCAGAAGGAAGTCTGCAAATATAGGGCATGGCAGGGTCTATGCGTCCTTCGCTTACGTCTGTCCACAAGTCCTGGCCGCGGGCTTCACCATTTTCATAGGTCTCGGTCTGTTCCTCAGAGGCTGGGTCATCAGGGGATGCGGGTCTTTTCACCCTTGCCGCCTGTCGCGGGGCAAGTATTGTAAATAGTATACCGTTATCTACCAGTACCTCAAGCGTTGCCCTGTCAACCGCCGTCTCGGCAAGCCATATCCCCTCCGGCAGCCTTCCAAAACGCGCCTTGAAATCCCTTATGCCCCATACAACCTGCGTTTGCTTATCGTTTTGGCTGGCCAGCGGCATAATCATGTGATTATACACCTGAGCAAGGGCGGCGCCGTGCCCGCCAAATCTCTCCATGCTCTGTCTGTCGGCCTCAAGGATGGCCTGATATACATCTGGCTTATGTCTTTGCAGCCATGAAAGCAATGTAGGGCCGAAATTAAAACTTATTCGACAATAGTTGTTGATAATATCAATTATCTGGCCATCGTCGTCCAGAACCTGCGAGGCGGCGTTTGAGGCATAGCACTCCTCGGTGATTCTTTCGTTCCAGTCGTGATAGGGCGCCGCTGATTCCTGATACTCAACCTCTTCAAGCCACGGGTTTTCCCTCGGCGGCTGGTAGAAATGCCCGTGTATGCAGATATATCTTTCCATCAGGCTGTAACTCCTTTCATTGTATAACTATAGCACATCTTTATTATTTACGCAATTGCGATAACAATCCGTTTACAAAAACACATTATTATGTTACAATATTTACATAGCTATAGTAGTCCTTTTATCTTAGGGAAGGAGGCATTGACTATGGTGATATATGAAAAACCCGGCCAAATTGACAAGCGAAAAGGCCCTGATGTAATCGTGAAAACCCTGCGCTGGACTATCGTTGCGTGTTGGGTGCTTATCTTCGTGGCGTGGTCATACGTGTATTATGCAATGCCGGAGCCGCCTTCAGTCTTTGTTAACCCAAACATTGCGTACAGGCAGACGCGGACATACTGGGATTTGCATCTGATAAAAAAGGCGTTTATCGCAATCAACGCACTGTTGATGTTTTCAGTTGCCGGCCTTGCCGAGAGCTTTTTCAGGCACCGCAGAGCGGAGGACCGAACGCCAAAGACGCTCATCCTGATGGTAATTATGTCTGTTATAGGACTGTTTTTTCTTTATTATTACTTTTAAGCGCCGCTTAGTGTACGCCTGGCGGCGTCTTACCCAGGGCGCTGGTGTAAGTTTCAAATGCGTTTGCCCTGCTGCAAGCCGTTTACAAAAACAAGTTATTATGTTACACTACCTATACAGCTATAGTGATCCTTTTATCTGAAGGAAGGGGGTATTGACTATGGTGATATATGAAAGACCTGTACAAATTGACAAGAGAAAAGGCGCAGATTTAATCGTAAAATCCATACACTGGACTATTGCTGTGTGTTGGGTTGTCATATTTATCGCCTGGACATATGTGTATTATGCAAGGCCGGACGAGACTGAAGTCTTTGGCAGGTACAGACAGGCAAGCTTATACTGGGATGTGTCCATGTTAAAAAAGGCGTTTGTGGCATCCACAGCCCTGTTAATGATTTCAGTTGCCGGACTTGCCGAGAGCTTTTTCAGACACCGCAGAGCGGAGGACCGAACGCCAAAGACGCTCATCCTTATGGCCGCAATGTCTGTTATTGGAATATTTGCCCTTTATTTTTACTTTTAAGCGCCTCTTAGTGTACACCTGGCGGCGTCTTACTGCCGGACGTGCCTTTTATCAGAAGGACAAGCGGCAGGGTGGAAAGCAGTATAACAAATATTATGAACGACGTGTCGTTAAAGGCAAGCATGGAGGCCTGCCTGAGCTTCTCAGTGTATATCATGCCGTCGGCGGCGTAACTTGCCATATAGTCGTCAAGCCCCTTGTAGCCAAGCGCCCTTGACGCTGCCGCGTGGGCGTAC
>JAKOEO010000116.1 GCA_022321325.1 Candidatus Magnetominusculus sp. LBB02
TAAATCCTATTGCCTTTATCACTACCTCTGGACTTTCTCCTGCCTCTACTTGCTTGACTGCTCTTATTCTTATCTCTTCTAATGTCTGAGGAAATCATGGGAGCGCGGCACAGTGAACTGATACACGATACCGATCCATTTCATAGGTTCACAAAGCACTACGATAACGTCCAGGGGCTGCACTGGCTTGATCGTAACCTGTACGTAGACGCTATGACCTGGCTGCCCGACGATATCCTTGTTAAAGTGGACAGGGCATCAATGGGCAGCGGCTTAGAGGCGCGATGTCCTTATCTGGATGTTAATTTCGCCAGTTATGTTGCTACAATTCCGCCGTGGCTCAAAATGCGGGGGTTTAGGAAGAAACATATACTAAAGCAAGCCCTCAGAGGCACTCTGCCTGACTTTATTCTTAATAAGAGAAAAAGTGGATTTAATTCGCCCGTTGGCGCATGGATAGGCAGTGTCAACGGAGACGAGTTTAAGTCATTTAATAGATACATCATGGCAAAACGCTTTGGCCGTTGCTTATAACGGCCTGTGTGCCCTCGTTTGAAAAAAAAAGAATTCAAAAGACACTAAATCAACTAAAAGATGTTACAATAATACGACAGAGACAGGATTAATTTGAGAGAGGGTTATAAATGCCAAAGAGACTGGATATAAAGAAAATACTGATAATTGGCTCAGGACCGATTGTCATAGGGCAGGCGTGTGAGTTTGACTACTCAGGTACGCAAGCCTGTAAGGCGCTGCGGGAGGAGGGCTACGAGGTTGTCCTGATAAACTCCAATCCCGCCACTATTATGACTGACCCTGACACTGCCGACGTAACATATATCGAACCCTTGACAACAGAGTTCCTTGAGATGATTATCAAAAAGGAACGCCCCGACGCCCTGCTTCCCACTATGGGCGGGCAGACCGCCCTGAATCTCACCGTGGAGGCCGCCTCATTGGGCATATTTGACGAATACTCGGTGAAACTCATAGGGGCAAACCTCGACGCCATTCACAAGGCTGAAAACAGGGAACTGTTCAAACGCTCGATGGAGCATATAGGGCTTCGCGTGCCCAGAGGGATTGCCGTATCCAGCATAGACGACGGGATGAGGGCGCTTGATTACGTCAGGCTTCCCGTTATATTAAGGCCGGCCTTTACGCTTGGAGGAACGGGCGGCGGGGTTGCCTACAATATCGAGGAGTTTGAGCCTCTTCTGAAAAAGGCCCTTGACCTTAGCCCTGCCAGACAGGTGCTCATAGAAGAGTCAGTAATCGGCTGGAAGGAATATGAGCTTGAGGTAATGAGAGACACGGCTGACAATGTTGTAATCATCTGCTCCATCGAAAATCTCGACCCGATGGGTATTCACACGGGGGATTCTATCACCGTTGCCCCGGCGCAGACCCTGACGGACAAAGAGTATCAGAAGATGAGAGACGCCGCAATTGACATAATTCGCGAGATAGGGGTTGACACAGGGGGAAGCAATATACAGTTTGCCGTGAATCCCGATGATGGCCGCATGATGGTCATAGAGATGAACCCGCGGGTGTCGAGAAGCTCCGCCCTGGCAAGCAAGGCAACCGGCTTTCCCATCGCTAAAATCGCGGCAAAGCTTGCCATCGGCATGAGACTTGACGAGATAACAAACGACATAACCGGCGAGACCCCCGCCTCCTTTGAGCCAACCATTGACTATGTGGTAACGAAAATCCCACGCTTTGCGTTTGAGAAATTCCCTGAGGCCGAGCCTGTGCTTACGGTGTCAATGAAGTCAGTGGGCGAGGTGATGGCCATTGGAAGGACATTCAAGGAATCCCTTCAGAAGGCCATTCGCAGCCTTGAGGCAGATACATTTGGATTTGAACCAATCCACGGCCTTAGCCAAAGCGTCCTGAAGGCAAAACTTCAGTCGCCTAATGCCGAGCGTATTTGGTACATAGCGCAGGCGCTTCGCAATGGCTTTGATGTCCAATGGATATTTGGTCTGACAAAAATAGACCCGTGGTTTTTGAACAATATCAAAGAAATAATTGATATGGAAGGCGTCATAAGAGAAAGGGGCGGGCAGCCCGATGTATTGAGAAAGGCAAAGGAGTTTGGCTGCTCCGACAAGATGATCGCCTCGCTGATGGGTAAAGATGAGAAGGCGGTCAGAACGCTAAGAGCAGGTCATTCTATCAAACCTGTCTATAAGACAGTTGATACATGCGCGGCGGAGTTTAAGGCGCGCACCCCCTATCTTTACTCAACATATGAGAGGCCGTTTTATAAACTTGTTGACAGTGAAATGGAGGCAGTAAACGCGTGCGAGGCAAACCCTACCGCAAAGAAAAAGATAATCATTCTAGGCTCTGGGCCAAACAGGATAGGGCAGGGCATTGAATTTGACTACTGCTGCGTTCAGGCCGTATATGCGCTAAAGGAACTTGGATTTGAGACAATCATGATAAACTGCAACCCTGAAACTGTGAGCACAGACTACGACACCTCTGACCGCCTATATTTCGAGCCGCTTACCATTGAGGATGTCCTTGCGATTATCGAGACTGAACAGCCGGAGGGCGTCATCGTCCAGTTCGGCGGGCAGACGCCTTTAAAGCTGGCAGTACCTTTGGAAAGGGAAGGCATCAAAATACTCGGCACCTCGCCAGACGCCATAGACAGGGCAGAGGACAGGAAGAGATTCAAAGAGCTTATACATAAACTTGGCCTGAAGCAGCCGGTAAACGAGACCGCCACCTCTGCCACAGAGGCCATCCAGTACGCCGAACACATTGGCTATCCTGTCCTTGTACGGCCATCATATGTGCTTGGCGGCAGGGCGATGGAGATAGTCTATGATGACCAGTCGCTTGCAGATTATATGGTAAGGGCTGTTAAGGCGTCGCCGGAGCACCCTGTCCTTGTAGATAAGTACCTTCAGGACGCCATCGAAATAGATGTTGACGCTGTCTGCGACGGTGCCGATGTAATAATTGGCGGCGTGATGGAACACATAGAGGAGGCCGGCATACATTCAGGGGACTCAGCCTGTTCGCTGCCGCCGTATTCGCTTAATGAGGCTCTGATAGCGGAGATAAAAAAACAGACAAAGGCGCTCGCCCTTGAGCTAAATGTCATAGGACTGATGAATGTCCAGTTTGCGGTAAAAGACGGCGAGGTCTATATACTTGAGGTAAACCCGCGGGCATCGAGGACGATTCCATATGTCAGCAAGACAACGGGGCTTTCGCTTGCAAAGGTCGCCGCAAAGGTGATGGCCGGGCAGACGCTCAGAGCACTTGGCGTAACGAGGGAGATAAGATACGCCCACATCTCTGTGAAGGAATCGGTGCTGCCGTTTGAGAGATTTCCCGGCGTGGATACTATTTTAGGCCCTGAGATGAAATCCACAGGGGAGGTCATGGGCATAGACAGCGACTTTGGCACTGCCTACGCAAAGGCTCAGACATCAAGTTTTAATAAACTGCCATCATCAGGCAAGATATTTATCAGCGTTCGCGATGAGGACAAATCAGCCATTTTAGATATTGCCAGGCAGCTCATCAACATGGATTTTACACTTATGGCAACGAAAGGCACAGCGCAATTTCTCGCCTCCTTCGGCATTGAGGCCGATGTCGTTTTCAAAGTGCGCGAATTTCGCCCCAATATTGTTGACGCCATAAAGAACAAGGAGATCAGCTTCATCATAAACACCGTCTCAGACGCAGAGGCTAAGCGCGACTCGCAGTCAATACGAACAAACGCGCTGATCTATAAAATCCCCTACTCAACCACAATTGCCGGTGCGCGGGCCGTTATCAGGGCAATAGAGATGCTGCAGTCGGGCGTGCCCGGCATTAAATCAATCCAGGACTACCATAAGGAAGTCGCAGCGGTCATGCTGCAAGGGACTTAAAATAAAGGGAGAACAAGATATGAAATTAACAGAGGCCCCAAATTGCCCGTACTGTGGCAAGAAGATGAGTAAAACCGAACCGCCGACCTTTAATTTGAGCGACGGGCTTGGCTGGTGTACGCCGTATATGTATATATGTTTTAACGACGATTGCAGCTTTTACGTAAAGGGATGGGAACAGATCATGGTCAACTAC
>JAKOEO010000117.1 GCA_022321325.1 Candidatus Magnetominusculus sp. LBB02
AGGAAGCCGACCACACGGTGTCATCAAAGACCGCAAGCACCAACCCAAGAGAGAGGATAGTTAATATGATTTTTGTCAAGCTGAAAAATCAGCAGCCCTAAAAAACCTCTGTAGAACCAGCAATGGCGCGCTTAATAAAATATTTTAATAAACATATTAATAAAATTTATTTGACGATATGGTGTCAGGTATATTACCTTTGAAGGGTCGTAAAAAGCTGGTAAAGATAATCAAACAGAAAGGGAGTTTCCCGAAGATTAATTAATAACAACAGGAGGAAGAATATGCGTACAATCGAATGTGCAGGAAAGAAGATCGAGCTTGACGAGGACGGTTATCTGACAAATCTGAACGATTGGTCAGACGATGTAGCGAAGCTGTTATCAAAGGAAGATAACCTCGATCTCACAGACGCTCACTGGGAAGTTATTAACTTTCTAAGGTCATACTATCAGCAGTATCAGATAGCCCCAATGATCAAGATACTGGTTAAAGAGATAAAGAAGACAATGGGCGCCGACAAGGGCAACACCAAGTATCTCTATCAGTTATTTCCAGACGGCCCTGCAAAGCAGGCATGTAGATATGCCGGACTTCCTAAGCCTACAGGCTGCGTATAAAGCAACCTCTCCAAATAAGTGCGTGGGCACAAGGTGTCCAAGCCGACTATGGTCAGAAGATAAGGGACGCCTAGTAGATTCTACTGGGCGTTTCCAGTTTATATAATATCAAGTTAATGAGGGCCGTGGCGTAAGCGGCTCAACGGGCGGTACGGATGAATGGTGTAATGAACGGTATAAAATTCATGGTTGACATGTACGTCAGCGGGATAGTCTATGCGGCATTGCTCGTGTTTGTCGCTGGTTTTTTGTATAAGGTATATTTCGGGTACTATAAGACTCCACAGCCGTTGAAGATACCACAGACTCCTCAACCTACCACGCTTGGGGGCGTGATAATCAGAATGGCAGGGGATGTGTTTTTCTTCCGAAGCCTCTCCAAAGGCACAACTCTGCTATTTATGGCCGGCTGGGTGTTTCACTTTATGTTTTTTCTGATACTGATAAGGCACATCAGGTATTTTGTTAGTTCTGTGCCTGAGTTTGTATCTGCGTTGGGCAATGGCGCCATGGGTATTGCCTCTTTGCTGATGGTGGCGCTGATTATTCTGTTTGTAAGAAGGTTAATAGACAAAAAGGTGAACTATGTATCGTCTTTTGCCGATTACTTTGCGCTTGCTCTGATTATGGGAATCGTTCAGACAGGGATAATGATGCACTATGAGAAGTTCAGGCCGAATATTGTTGAAGTAAAGGCGTTTGTTCTGGATCTGATGAGTTTAAAGTCGCCGTTTCTCACGATGATAATGCACCCGCACAGCTCACCGGGCAATTCGTTGTTTATCACACATTTAAGCTTAGTAGCAGCTCTGTTGATATACTTCCCATTCAGTAAGCTGATGCACGCCGGGGGTTATTTCTTCAGTCCAACGAGAAATATGATTAATAACGCCAGAGAAGTCAGATATATAAATCCCTGGGACAAAGGATAGACGGAGGTATAGATAATGGCAGATGAGAAAACGGCTGACGAGCAGCATAGTGAAGGCTCCGAGGCCAATGCAAGAATGCAGGAACTGCTAAAGTTCACTAAGATAAAGCCCAAAGCTGTCGAACTGACCGGCAAGATAAAAGTGCCTGACCTCAAACCAAACTCGATGCTTGAGGTTAAGCCTCAGCTGTTGACGGTCAAAGAGATGCTTGAGCATCTTGGCTACCCGGCAGATGGCCTTGTGCCGAACTGGAAAGAGGTATTTCTTAAAAAGATGGACGAAATATTAAAGAAATACCGCTCTGTAAGGCTCTACATGGATATATGCGTCAAGTGCGGGGCATGTGTTGACAAGTGTCACTATTTCCTGGGCACCGGAGACCCTCTTAACATGCCGGTTGCCAGACAGGAACTGATGCGCAAGGTTTACAGGAGGTATTTCACGCTGCCCGGCAAGCTCTTTGGCAGCAGGTTTGTAAACGGCGCAGACCTCTCCGAGGAACTGCTTGTAATGTGGTATACATATTACTACCAGTGCTCAGAGTGCAGACGCTGTTCGGTATTCTGTCCATACGGCATAGATACGGCAGAGATAACGATGGCGGCACGGGAAATCCTCAACAGCGTAGGGCTTGTTCAGAAGTATATGCACGAGATTATATTCAAGGCTCAGACAATCGGCAATAACCTCGGTATGCAGTCAAGCGCCATTGTAAACGCCCTTGAGTTTGTTCAGGACGACCTTCAGGAGCAGCTTGAGATGGACGACATCAGGATTCCTGTTGACGAGGTAGGGGCGGATGTGTTGTTTGTGACGCCGTCGGCGGACTTCTTTGCCTCGCCGCACATTGAATCTCTCTATGGATATGCAAAGGTATTTCATCAGGCCGGCATAAGCTGGACAATGAGCACCCATGCCTCAGAGGGCGGCAACTTTGGCCTGTTTATACACAACTACGAGCATATGAAAAAGATAAATAAGAGGATATGGGAAGCGGCAAGGGATTTAAAGGTCAAGCGCGTTGTAGGCGGCGAGTGTGGGCACATGTGGAGGGTGCTGTGCAACTACAGCAATACGATGTGGGGGCCGTTTGATTACCTTGATCCGAATTATAAGAGACCGCAGCACATCTGTGAACTTACTCTTGATCTATTAAAGCGCGGTGCACTGAAGATAGACAAATCGGCCAATGAAGAGTTTACCGTAACGATGCACGACTCCTGCCAGGTATCGAGGGCGATGGAGATGGGCGGCATGCCTGACGGGCAGTATGAGATACCGAGGGCTGTTATACGCGGCGTCTGTCATAAATTTGTGGACATGCCTGCTGAGACTATAAGAGAGCGGACATTCTGCTGCGGGGCAGGGCAGGGGCTTCTTGGTGACGACATGTTACCTACCAGAGTGAAGGGTGCGATGCCGAGAATGCAGGCATACTATCGTGCAAAACAAGAAAGCGGAGTAAACTTTGTAGCCCTGATATGCGCTATATGCAAGGCACAATTGAGCAAGATGTTTCCAACCTATGGCTTGCCGATGGAGGAAGTTGGCGGAGTTCATCAGCTTGTAGGCAGGGCGATAGTGCTTGGCGCGAAGGAGGGTGTATAATGGCAGAGAGTGTGCTCAGATATAAGGTTATATTAATCGTTGCGCTTACGGCGCTTGTGATTGCGGGGGCAGGATGTGATAGGACAGAGAGGCCGGCCATTGCCGCCGATGGTGATGCTAAGCTTGAGATACCTGCGGGGATTCATATATTCCCATGGTATCATAATAAGGAAACAATCGCGGCCAATCACATGATATTGATAGCCAAGGAAAAGGTTGCGGTTTCCAACTGTCTGCCATGCCACCATGAACCTGATAAATTCTGCAATAAGTGTCACGAGTATGTAGGGGTGCGGAAGGTCTTAGTCGGCAAGACATACAAGGATGTGCTGGCGCTGGAGATGCCTGTTGCGGGGATACCGGCACCGCCAAGCCACACGCCGATAGAGACATGGAAGACAGGGCATGACGAGACGATTATATACGGCAAGGAGACGATAGCGACCTGTTCGGGCTGTCATACGTCTGCCGATAATTTCTGCAATAAATGCCACGAAAATGCAGGGATCAGAAAGATAAAATACTAAGCCCTGTGCAGTCACAGCAAGTGTATAGGCGGCCTTTCAAAGGCCGCCTATTTTTTTGGATTAAGGGCGGCGGCTTGACATCAAAGGCTTTCGTGTGGTAGTATTAATGGCGGTAAGTTGAGGGCATTTGCGTGTATGACTGCGTAGTAGGTTAATGGCGATGGTGAGCATAGCTCAACTGGTTAGAGCACTGGACTGTGGCTCCAGTGGCTGGGGGTTCAAGTCCCCTTGCTCACCCCATTTAATAGCGATGACGGAAGGGAAAAGCGAAATGCGCCTGTAGCTCAGGGGATAGAGCGGAGGTCTCCGGAACCTCAGGCCGGAGGTTCGAAT
>JAKOEO010000118.1 GCA_022321325.1 Candidatus Magnetominusculus sp. LBB02
CAAGCGATATACACATAGAGCCAAAGCGCGAAAAATCAATCGTCAGGCTGCGCATTGACGGCATTTTGCATACCGTGCACTCGACCCCTAAGGCCGTCCATGCCCCTATCGTCTCACGCATTAAGATGCTCTCCCGAATGGATATCACCGAAAAACGCCGCCCGCAAGACGGCAGAATTAAGACCACTCACAATGACAAGGAACTTGAACTGCGTGTCTCAACGCTGCCTACGGCCTTTGGCGAGAAGATCGTCATAAGGGTATTTGACCCCGACATGCTCATGCAAGACATCGAGAAGCTGGGCTTTTATCCCCGCGATTATCAGCTTTATGATTCGTTTATCAGAAGGCCAAACGGCATAATACTGGTCACAGGCCCAACGGGAAGCGGCAAGACCACAACCCTGTACTCCACGCTGCGCGTGTTATCAAGCCCTGAGATAAATATCGTAACGCTTGAGGAACCCATAGAGATGGTCGTCGAGGAGTTTAATCAGGTAAGCGTACAGCAGTCAGTGGGCGTAACATTTGCCACGATGCTTCGCACAATCTTGCGCCAGGACCCGGACATCATCATGGTCGGCGAGATAAGAGACAAAGAAACTGCCGAAAATGCCATTCAGTCCGCCCTCACCGGGCACCTCGTCCTCTCAACGCTCCATACAAACGACTCTCCGTCCTCTATTACGCGCCTGTTAGATTTGGGTATCCCGTCTTTTCTTATCTCTTCCACACTGATTGGGATAATCGCCCAAAGGCTCGTAAGAAAGATTTGCATCCACTGCAAGCGCCAGCGCACATTGACTGAGGACGAAACAGGATATCTCAAGCTCGATAAAAATGCCACGCACACTGTCAGCTACGGCGAGGGCTGCATTGAGTGCCGGGGAACTGGCTATCGCGGTCGAACGGCAGTCTTTGAGGTCATGGAGTTTACAGAACGCGTTCGCAGGGCGCTCACAGACAAAGCCGACCTCAACGACTTATACGCCGCAGCAGCAGCCGACGGCATGGTAACTCTGCGCCAGTCGGCAATCCATAAAATGCTCGAAGGCATGACCACATATGAAGAGGTCATCTTTATGACGTAACGGCGGGGTGCTGCACTTCAGAGCAGGGCGCTCAACAAATGCAACAAAGTTCTCTACGCTATTTAAAAAGAACCTTCCCCATACGATAAATAGAATTCATGAGGCTACAATGAGCAGCGCTACACGCCTGAATCTTCAGCGCGAATTTATCAAACTCAGGTAATGCTCATAGTATCTTCTGCCGATGGTATCTGCCGGAGCAATATCATACCCTTGCGGCTTTACCAGTCCAAGTTCTTTCATTTTCAGATAGTGTTCGTGCATTTTAACAAATTCAGGATCATCAAAGGGCTGACGCTTCTTTTCGTTAAGTATTTTCTCGACTTCATCAACTATAGACATATCAGAACCTCCTTGATAACAGTTATATATAATATTGAGTTGAGGACAGAGAAGTAAAGAGACGCCAGCTATTTTCCCCTAATCAGTAATTCCTGAAAAACTGGAATCTAATTCCATAAAATGGGTGTAAAATCCTATATTTCAGGACAGCCTCAAAATAAGTATCAAGCAAATACAGGCACTTACCGTTAATAAATGCTGGCATGAATATTGCTCTTTTGTGCTCAGCTATGTGTGGATTTAAGGTATCTTGTCCTAGAAAAGGTGTATTAGGTCAGACACCATCACTATACTGCAGCAAATTTATAAGCTTTTGCTTTCAGCGAAAGCATTAATATAAACTGGAGGATAATTATATGGCAACGAACGGCGATTCCCAGGTTGAGAAACAATCATTTTTCAATAAATATGGCAGCATCATTGTGTCTTGTATATTTACGCTTATTCCTACTATAGCTGTGTTTGATCATAATATTAATGAGCTAAAAGCGGCACATAAACTGCAGCTAACAGAAATAAGCATGACGATGAGTTATCAGCAGAAAAAGCTTGAGGAGGCTAACGCAGCTTTAATTGATTTGCAGAATAAATTTGCCCAATTGCACGAAGCTGCAAGTAAAAAAGAACCACAGACTGAAGGGAGTTCAAATAAACGACAATATGACCCGCCTGTCACATATAATATAGACGTCACAAATCAATAGAAGCGCTGACACGAAGTTGTAACTATATAATTAAGAAGACTGCTTCGTATCAGACGGCATTTTCACATGCTGCCATCAACCCCGTCTAACCATCAGGTCTTTTGCCATCGAGTCTTCCCTGCCCATTGCCGTTACCTTCAACATGATTTTATAGCTGCCCTCTGGGGCGTCTTTCGGTATGTCGAAGGTTATCTCGCCCCTTCTTGTGCCGAGGTCAACCGTCTTGTTCTCGCTGGCACTGCCGAGTTCTGTCCAGCTGCTCTTGCTATTGTCGTAGTAGTATAGGACGGTGGCCTCAGTTACCGAGACCTGTCTATACATATCAGGGTCCATCAGATAATAAACGGCGTTGAGTTTTACCTTGCCGCCGGGGGCTGCTGTTTCAGGGGTTATGTCCATGCTGGCAAACTTCACATAGCTGCCATAGGACGGCTGATAACCGGACGGCCTCACCGTCTCAGGAGCGCCGGCAACAGGATAGCTCCTGATGTCTGCAAATAGCCGTAAACACCGCCCCCACGCCATCGCAAACCCTAACGTACCGCCAATCACAGCCCCCGCCGCCACCCTGCCGCCGCTTGAGCGCCCAAAGAGAAGATTATCAAGGGCCAGCACGCCAAGTCCGCCTATTATCGCCCCGGTGGCAGTATGCTGGGCTATGCATGAGGCCTGCGCCTCCTGCCTTTGTTCATTTGTCATCTGTGTGCCGCGCGGCGGCACCACCGCACACGCCGTCAACACATAAGCAACTAACACCGACGCGGCTGTATATCTTAGACCCTTTAAATTCATACCCTGTCTCCTTTGCCAATTGGCTGTCATATCTCCATCTCATTGTATTCTAAACTTATTCGTAAATATTTTGCTATCTCAGAATATCATTTTTTGTTATAATTGAATGATGGTAAAGACACTGAGGCTTGCCCTCGCACAAATTAATCCGACTGTCGGCAGTATCAATAGAAACTGCGAAAAGATTATCGCCTACATCGAAGAGGCGAAAAGGCAGTTTGCCGACATAGTCGCCTTCCCCGAGCTTTGCGTTACAGGCTATCCCCCTGAGGACCTGCTCCTTAAGCCGTCATTTATCAAGGACAACCTCAAGGCCCTGGACGAGATAAAAAGACACACCGGCAATATTGCGGCTGTCGTAGGCTTTGTTGATAAGCGGGACGATATTTATAATGCCGCTGCCGTGGTCTTTAACCATCAGATAATGGATGTCTATCATAAGATATTCCTGCCCAACTACGGCGTATTTGACGAACTTAGGTATTTTCAGAGCGGCAGCCTCTGCCCCGTATATGAAATATGCGGCTGCCTTGTCGGGCTGAACATTTGCGAGGACATATGGTACCCGGACGGCCCGGCATATAAACAGTCGCTTGCCGGGGCGGAGCTGATTATAAATATCAACGCCTCTCCATACGGCTTTAATAAGGCCAGGGCAAAAGAGACGATGTTATCTGCCCGCGCCTTTGACAATCGCGTCATTCTTGCCTATCTCAATACCGTAGGAGGTCAGGACGAGCTGGTCTTTGACGGCGCGTCAACCGTGTTTGACGCATCCGGCGAGGTTTTAGCGCGCGCGGGGAGTTTCATAGAAGAACTCCTTGTCGTTGACCTTGATATTGACGGCGTATTTGTTTCCCGGCTGCATGACCCGCGAAGGCGCCAAAAGGCCAAGTCCCTCTGCCAGAGTGAAATCAAGAAGGTCTTCGTCTGCGACAGGTCACCAAGCCCCACTGTCAAGCTGACAGACAGGCCGGCTGTCAAACAAGCGGCAGCGCAGGATGTCTATGATGAGATATA
>JAKOEO010000119.1 GCA_022321325.1 Candidatus Magnetominusculus sp. LBB02
GGACTCGAACCCCCATAGGTTACCCTACACGCCCCTCAAACGTGCGTGTCTACCAAATTCCACCACTTCGGCATCAGGCGGCTTTAGTGTACAATAGTACCGCCGGTGTTTTCAACTCTTTTTTCTGAATTATGTTCTGCTCTTCTTTGTTGTATCCGCTTTCTTTGCCGGAACCGGGCTGCCTAATACACGCAGCTGCTTTCTTGCCTGTTCAGCCTCGGGTGACTGAGGATAGTCGTCAATGATTTGCTGCAGTATTGTGCGTGCCGGCTTTGTATCCTTTATCTCTATAAAGGACATTGCCTGCTTCAGCTTCGCCGCAGGGACTTTATCGCTGTTTGGATACTTTTTGACCACGACATCGTAGCTCAAAATGGCATCCTCATAACTGCCCTCTTTATAGTAGGACTCTCCAATCCAAAAATAGCCGTTTGAGGCAAGGGAACTCGATGGGAACTCCTTAACTACCCTGTTAAATTTTTCTCTGCTTTCTTTGTACTTGCCGGCGTTAAAGTCCTTCATTGCCTCGTCATAGAGCGCCTTTGGACTAGTCGGCTGGGTGGTGGCGGGCGCTTCTGTCTGCGTCTGCTCAGGCTGCGCTGCGGCAGGAGGCTCTTTAGCAGGCAATAGCCCTGGCTTTTGAGGCGGCGGCGCGTCTGCGCGCGCTACGGTTATGCCTTTTTTTTGCAGGGCGGCCTCAAGACGGTCTAATCTGCCCCTAAGGTCGTTTATCTCGCCTGATATCCCCTCTGCCTGAGACTTTAAGAGGTCACGCTCGGTCTTTGCTTCAGCTAAGGCATGGTCAACGTAGAACTTTCTCTCCTCGACACGTCCGAATAGTTGCTGCAGTTCGCGGCTCATGTTTGTGGACTTGGAGTTAAGGTTTTCCTGACTGTCCCTTATTGCATTTAACATGTCGGCCTTGCCTTTTTGCTTATCAGATATTGATAAGCGATTCTGAATATCGGTCACATCGTCTTTTTGCTGAAGCTGCATCCTCTTTAACTCGTTGACCTCAGCCTTGAGATGAGAGACCTCGTCTGTGGCACAGGCGGCCAAGAAAAAAATCAGTACGGCCGGTAGTATTTTAATAGTTCGTAACAAGACGCCTCCTATTCGACCGCTATTTGCCTGAGACAAAATGCGCCCTTCTGTTTTTCAGCCAGCAATCCTCAGAGTGCTCCATACATGCAGGTTTTTCCTTTCCAAAGCTAATGGTCTCAAGCCTGCTTGCAGGAACCCCTAATGATACTAAATAGTTCTTCGTTGACTGCGCACGCTGGTCTCCGAGGGCCAGGTTATATTCGTTTGAGCCTCTTTCGTCACAGTGCCCTTCTATCAGTACGGTAACATGTGCGTTCTTCAGCAGCCAGTCAGCTATCTTTCTCAGGTTTGCCTTTTCACCTTCTGCGATGTCGCGGCTGTTGTATTCAAAACGCACATCGTGAAAAAGACTTGCCATCTGCGCACGAATCTGGTCTTCTGACAGCGAGCCTTCTCTTATTTTGTCCCTGTCAATTTTTACCACATCGTCTTTGCTGCTGTCTTTTTTGCCTATATCTTTTCCCTTCTTGCCATCGGGATTTGCCACTTCCGTAGTTGCACAACCGGATACGACAACGGTAAGCATAAACATTAGTAAAATTATACGTTTCATCATCAATTCCTCCAATGCGTTTAATGTGACCATGAAGGGCCGAAGGCCCTTATATCTCTGGGTGAAATCCTCTTCTGGCCGTCTCCGCTTGCTGTCATAACATACACCCCCTTAGTGCCGTCTCTGTCTGATGTGAACGCTATCATCCTGCCGTCAGGCGAAAAGGACGGTTCCTCGTTAGTGCCGGCGTCGGTTAACTGTTTAAGTTCGGTGCCGTCTGGCTTTATCGTAAATATCTGAAACCTGCCCCCCTCCCTGCCGCTAAATACAATCAGATCCCCGGCGCGCGACCACTCCGGCGTTGTATTATAATTGCCCTGAAAGGTCAGCCTCCTTGAACTTGAGCCGTCTATTGCCATTATATACAACTGAGGCACGGTACTCTTGTCTGAAACATACACTACAGACTTGCCGTCCGGAGATACTGACGGTGATACGTCTATGTTTTCCGAATGTGTAAGACGCGTAACTTCTTTAGTGCCCAAATGCAAACGATAAATATTAGGACTTCCCTTTACAGACGATGAGATAAGCAGAGAACCGCCGTCAGGCATAATGTCGCCGACAAGGTCGGTTGCCCCGGAGCTATAGAGCCTCTCCTCGGAAACCTGATCAAAGTCCAGCCCATAGATACCCCATTTCCCATTTCTTAGTGACGAGTAAAACAGCTTCTTGCCGTCTTGCGACCAATGCCCCTTCATGGTTATATCGCCTCTTGACACTATCTTCTTCATCCTCTGGCCGTCATAGTCCATCATATACAGCGACTTTTTGTCGCCGTCGCCTCCAATGAACACTATTCTTGAACTGAAATATGACTTCTGCCCGGTAAGGGCCTCATATATATCG
The DNA here is from genome assembly GCA_022321325.1 of Candidatus Magnetominusculus sp. LBB02. Classification (GTDB taxonomy): domain Bacteria; phylum Nitrospirota; class Thermodesulfovibrionia; order Thermodesulfovibrionales; family Magnetobacteriaceae; genus Magnetominusculus; species Magnetominusculus linsii. The sequence goes on from JAKOEO010000119.1 coordinate 2,507, forward strand.
TCGGCTATCTTATGGGCAAGCGGCCTTATCAAATCCTTTCTGGTTGAGTATTTCTTTTTAAGGATATTGCTGGATTCAACCACATCATACACCGAGGTAACAACACCCAAGGAACCATCGGCCTCAGCCTCAATCGTCCCCTTCACAACGGCGTCTATGCCAAGCGGCCTCCAGTTCTCAGGGCTAAACGGCGCCGTGGCGCCCTCTATAAACGCGCTCTTATTTATAAACACAAATAGACCCGTAAAGTCCAGGTCGCTCCTTATAATGTCGGCCAATTCTGTGCCCTCGGCAACGCCCGCAAAATCCACAACCGCAATGGGAAGCCTCTTCAGCCCCGGCGAATTAATGTCTATATATACACGCGCCAAAGCGCTCTCAGGCAGCAATAACAACACAGCCGCAAGCAACGCAGCCGCTAATCCAGTCATTTTCATTAACTTACCTCTCATTTATACACCTCAACTTAGCATTATTCATTGCGTAAACCTTATCCCTACTTCGTAGGAATCCAACGGCGGCTGCGGCATCGGCACTGACTTGTTAACGGCGCTAAGGGCGGAACGGTCAAAAAAGCTGTTGCCCGATGATTTCTCAAGTTTCACGCCGTCTACCCTTCCATCCTGCCTGATTGTAAAGACCACAATGGCCTCCAAACTCTTCTTTGCGCTTTCGGGATATGCCCAGCGCTTTCTGACATGGGCGCCGACAATGTCGCTGTATTCGTTGTTGACGGCGTCGCCAAAGCTAGGAGATGTGCTCTGGCTTGCCCCTGTTGGGCTTTGGCCCATTTTTGCGCTCTTTGCGTTTAGGTCTACCATTGAGCGAAGCGCCGCATGTTGTTCAAGTCTCTTCTTTGACCTTAACATAGAAATCCTATCCTCCACAGAGGTGGTGTCTTTCCCGGAAGCGTTCTCTGCGACTTTGGGCTGTTCTTTAGAAGGCGTTGCCGCAGGGATTTTTGTTTGTTCAGGTTTTGTCGCAGCCGACTTAGCCGCCTCTTTGAGTATCTTTGGGCCATCTTCTTTAGGTTTTACAGGAGGGGCCTTATGGGCCTCCATGGGCTTTGGAGGTTCCGGCCTTATCTCCGCCGCTTTGGTTTCCTGCTTAGGTTCGGGGGCCGGCCTTGGATGTTCTTTCATCTCATACTTGGCGGGCTTTGCAGGTTCTATCG
>JAKOEO010000011.1:0-10898 GCA_022321325.1 Candidatus Magnetominusculus sp. LBB02
ATCAGGAAAAGGCGTTCAGCATTTTAGTAAACTCGGCAAGAGGCGACGCCGATGCAAAAGAGGTATTCAAAAGACTCTCAACCGCTGCCGATAAGTTTCTCAATATCTCATTAAACTATCTGGGCTTTATCCCCTTTGACGAGGCCGTGCGTATGGCCGTAAGAAACCAGAGGGCATTTATAGAGGCGTACCCAAACTCTAAGGCTTCTAAGAAGATAATGGATTTGGCAGTTACAATACTTGGCCGTACAGAGCCGATTGTTAAGGGCACTATACAGTTTTTCTTCAGCAGCCTGCTCTCGGCCTCTTCAGGAGGATAGTCTTACAGTGGACGCAAAGAAGTATAAATCTGAATTGTCAGATGAGAAAAAGGAAGAGGTAATAAAAGACTTCCTTCCTTTTATAAAATATACGGCGTTTCGCCTGTCTCACAGGCTGCCGCCGCAGTTGACCTCTGACGATTTAATAAGCGTAGGGATTATCGGCCTTCTCGATTCGCTGGACAACTATGAGCCGACGCGGGCAAAACTGAAGACCTATGCGGAGTTCAGAATCAAGGGCGCAATGCTGGATGAGATCAGGGCGTTTGACACATCCTCCAGGTCGCTTAAAGAGAAGGTCAATGAGCTTAGAGACGCCTGCGTAAAACTTGAGAAGGAGCTATGCAGAGCGCCCGATGGCGACGAGGTGGCAAAAAGCCTGAATATGTCCCTTGACGACTATTTCAAGATACTCAAAGACGCCGACGCCGTCATCACCCTGAGATTTGATGATTTTGGCTCAAACTCAGCCGGCGAAGATATAAATTTATTGGAAAATATCCCCGACGAATCAGGCAGGGACCCGCTTAGACAGCTCATGGACGCCTCTCAAAAGGAAATCCTCGCCGGCCTGATAGCAGTGCTTCCTGAGAAAGAGAAGCTGGTGCTCTCCCTCTACTACTGGGATGAGCTGACAATGAAGGAGATAGGGAAGGTGTTGAGTCTGTCTGAGGGCAGAGTGTGTCAGCTTCACAGCCAGGCAATTCTGAGATTAAAGGGCAAGTTAAAGGCAGCGGCGGCAATGTGAGGGCATTTATTATATGAAAAATGTTACAATGGAAAAATTGTTATACGTGTTAATTATCGGCAGCAGATACCATCGGAAAAACAATGGCACGAGCCAATAACTACGATAAATTAATCCGTGAGCTGTCTCACCCCGATGTTTCGGTGAGGAGGCAGGCTTCGTCTATGCTCGGTTTGATGGACGCACGGGCGCTGTACCCCTTGATTAAGATGCTGTCTGACGGCAGTCCGGCGGTTGTTGAGGCCGCTATGCAGTCAATATTAAAGATAGGCGGGGAGGCGGCAGCCTATATGCTCATTCCTGTGCTTAGAAAAGGCGCGTCTGAAAGAAACGCGGCTCTTTTGCTCCTGAAGGAACTTGGGGCAAGCGCAGTACCCCTGCTCTACAGCCTTCTGGATGACAGAGACGAGAATATGAGAAAATTCGCCCTCGACCTGCTTGGCGACATTGCCGCGGGGGTGGAGACGGATAAAATCCTGCCGGCGCTGAAAGACCCAAATACAAACGTAAGGGCTGCGGCGTGCCGGGCGCTTGGTCTTTTAAGGACGGGCACTGCCCATCTGATAGAATCCTTGAATGATGTGGAATGGGTGGCGTTTGCAGCCATTGAGGCGCTTGGTGCCATAGGCGGCGATGAGGCGCTCATGGCTATAAGCAATTTAAGCAGCGAGGGCAGCAGTGTACTTCAGTGCTCCGCTATAGAAACAATGGGAAAGATTCCCTCTGAACTGTCGAAAGAGACCCTGTCAAGGCGTCTTGGGCAAGAAGGCGGTTTGGCCCGAAAGGCCGCCTTTAAGAGCCTTATCAGCCTGGGGATAACAGCCGATATGACGTATTTGGCGCCTGAGCTTTTGGATATGCTGAAAGACGGCTGCTGGGAAGATAAGATGGCCGCCGTCAAAGGGCTTAGAGCGCTCTGTGAGAAAGGCTCCGTGGAGGCGATGCTCGACGCCGCTGGCTCTCTGGATACATCAAACATCGAGACCGAGGGCTATTATGATATAATAAGTGACGCAATAGCCGATATGGCCGACTGTGATACGCTGACAGAAATACTGGCTGCGGGAAGGTTAAAAGTACGTGCGGAGGCATTATTAGCCGAGATGCTTGGGAAGTTGAAATGCAATGAGGCAATAGAGCCGTTAATAGGGCTGCTTGGCCGCCCACACTGGGAAATCAGAAAGGCGGCCACATCGGCGCTTGTTGAAATAGCCGATGACAGTGCCATTGTCAGGCTTATAGACGCCCTGAAGGATGAGGACTGCCATGTGAAAAGACAGGTGGTCTACGCGCTCAGAAAGCTGGGCAATAAGAAGGCATTCATTCCCATATTAGACATGCTCGATAAGGAAAAGTGCGATGACGTCATTGACGAGGCGCTAAAGGCCCTTGTTGCGATTGACCTTGACAAGTTTCAGGAGTATGTGGATAAGTATCCAAAAAAGCTGAAGCAATCAAAAAAGTTGAAGCGGTATATAGCGGAGTTTGCCGTGGACGAAGATGTCTTATTAGGGCTGTCTGAAGAAGCCGACGATGAGCTAAAGATAACAGCCCTGAGGCGGCTGGCCCTCTTGCGGAATGAACAGAGGCTTTCAGAGAGGGTGGCGGCAAGGCTTGCGAAGGCTGTCAAAGACCCCTCTGCCGCGATAAGAAGGGCCGCCCTTGCCGCCCTTACGCAAGCGGGCGAGTTTTCAGAGCAAATTCTCTACGCATTGAAGGACTCTGACGCCCTTGTGCGATTCCACGCGGTAAAGGCACTATCGGCAGCCGGGGCAGAGGGCCGCATAGACGAGCTGTCCTCAATGCTGAAAGACAAGGAGCTGATAGTAGTCATGGGGGCTATTGAGGCCATCGGGGCAGTTGGAGGCCCTCAGGCCAATGAGATATTGAAAGGCTTGCGCAATCATCCTGATGTACGAGCGAGGGCTAAGGCAGAGGAGATGATGCAGACCTTATGACAGTTCTAAGAGAAGATACTTTCAGAGGTTTCAGGGATTTCATATATGAAAAGAGCGGGATATTTATCCCTGAAAATAAAAAATATTTTGTAGAAAACCGTCTTGCCAGAAGGCTGCAAGAGATGAGCCTGGGCAGTTACGACGACTATCTGAATTTGCTGAGATTTGGCGGCGACAAAGAAGAGATGAGACTGTTTATTGCCCTGATAACCACGAATGAGACATTTTTCTTCAGAGAAATACAGCAGATGGAAGTGTTTATAAACTGCGAGGCGCCACGCTTAATCTCCATGCGAGGCACCGAGGCGTTAAAGATATGGTGCTCCGCCAGTGCAACAGGCGAGGAGCCGTATACGCTTGCTATGATGATGATGGAAAGCCCTCTTACAAGCGGTGCGAGAGCTGAGATAATCGCATCTGACATAAGCTCAATTGCGTTGGAGAAGGCGCGCAGCGCATCCTACGGGCAATACGCTGTGAGAAACGTGCCTGACATCTATTTAAGGAAATATTTTAAACTCAACGGCAGCTCTGACTATCATCTTTTGCCACGGGCCAGGGAAAATGTCAAATTTATGCAGATTAATCTTCTTGACGAGAAAAAAATGAGGACAATAAGAGATATGGACGCCATTTTTTGTAGAAACGTGTTAATATATTTCGATAAGAAGGCAAAGATAAAGGTGGTGGAGAGCCTGTACGAGGCCCTGAGGCCAGGCGGCTGCCTGTTTATAGGCATGGCAGAAAGCCTACACGACATAACGAGGCTTATGAGGCCGACCATTATCAATAAAACGGTAGTGTATAGGAAGCAATGATAATGTGGGGGGGGGAGCTTTTGAAAGTTATGGTGGTTGACGACGATATGACGGCCAGAAAAATAATCGGCCTGTATGTCAGAGAAAACGGCTATGAGCCGGTGTTTGCCAAAAATGGCGTTGACGCTATAGAAAAGCTCGCATCTAACGAAGTTGCCCTTATAGTATCAGATTTAAATATGCCGTATATGGATGGGATAGAATTGGCGAGGCATTTAAAAAATGACCGTGCGTTTCAGGCGCTGCCGATATTAATGTTGACTACCGAAAATGACGATAAAGAAAGGAAGCAGGCTGTGGCCGCAGGCGTAGACGCCTATATGGCCAAGCCAGTAACGGCTGAGGCTGTTGGCGCGGTGATAAACGAACTGTTGCAGCACAGACGGAATATTTAAAATGTATATTTGGAGAGGATGAGGGCTATATGGCCGAAGAAATGGATGATGATGTAATAAACGAGTATCTGATTCAGACGACAGAACTTGTTGAAGACCTCAGCCAGAAGTTCGTGGAACTGGAACAGGACACGACTAATCAGGGCATTGTTGACTGTATCTTTCGGTCTGTGCACTCAGTAAAGGGCGCCTCAGGATTTTTTGGCTTTAACCAAATGGTAGAGCTGACCCATCTGACTGAAAGCGTAATGAAAAAGATAAAGGACGGCGAAATTGCGTTAACCTCTTCTATAATGAATGTTTTACTTGGCTCCTTAGACATGGTCAAGGTACTGCTTGAGCGTATAAGGGCAAGAGACGAAGGACACGAGGACCTTACAGGAATCATGGCGCAGCTTCAAGGCGTATATGACCAGGCCGGGGCCGCCTCAAAAAAGCCGGAGGCAGCCGACAGCTGTGAGCGCGCCCCATCGCTCGAAGATCTTGAGGCGCTCATGGAGGCTCAAAGTAAGAAGATGATCAGCCAGCCCACCGGTGCGTCGCTTGGCGAGATACTTGTCAATGATGGGACAGTCACAAAGCAGGATTTAGATGAGGCATTGAAAATACAGGGTATTATTAATAAATTCGCCGGCATTGAGGCTCCTAAGCTGGGTGAAATATTGACAGTAACAGAGAAGGCGTCAGAACAGGATGTAAAAAACGCGCTTTCGAAACAACAACCGGCTGACGCCAAGAAAGCGGCGGCGCATCAGCCTGACCAGACAATCAGGGTGGACGTAGTGAGGCTGGACAGCGCGTTAAATCTGACAGGGGAGTTGGTGCTTGCAAGAAACAGGCTTGTGAAAATTGCATCGAAGCCCGAACTAATGTACGTTGACAACGCCAATGCGGTCAAACTATCCGAGCTTACGGCATTCATTGATGTGATTACGACAGATCTTCAGCTTGCGCTGATGAAGACAAGGATGCAGCCTGTTAAAAGGGTATTCAGTAAATTCCCGCGCATGGTAAGAGACCTTGCCATGAATATGAATAAACAGGTCAAGCTCACTCTCGCCGGTGAGGAGACTGAACTTGACAAATCAATAATAGAGGAAATTGGCGACCCGCTGCTACACTTAGTCAGAAACTCGGTTGACCACGGGATAGAGATGCCGGATGTGCGTGAGTCTATCGGCAAACCCATTTTTGGCACGGTAGTCTTGTCTGCATATCAGGAGGGCAATGACATAGTCCTGTCAATTAGCGATGACGGCAAGGGCATAGATGAGCAGATGCTCAGAGAAAAAATCGTGGAAAAGGGTTTAGCGTCAGCAGATGACGTTAAGAGGCTTTCAAGGAACGAGGTTTTAGATTATATATTTATGCCGGGGTTTTCGACGGCGAAGGTTGTCTCAGACGTATCGGGGCGCGGCGTGGGAATGGATGTTGTAAGGACAAATATTAAAAAATTAAATGGCTCCATTACAATTGATACAGAAAAAGGGAAAGGGACGAGATTTCTTCTGAAACTGCCCCTGACGCTGGCCATAATACAGGTGCTGATGGTTGGAGTGGGCGATGACCTCTATGCCGTGCCGCTTGCCTCTGTTGTGGAGATTGTGTGCATAAAAGAATCCGACCTCGGCACTGCAATGAGCCGTGAGGTTATTAATCTGAGAAATGAGATAGTGCCGGTATCCAGGCTGGCAGCGAAATTTGCTATCCATATGGAATCATCAAACGGCGGCGGCAATGATGAGTCATTCCTTGTCGTTATGCTTATTGGAGAGAAAAAATGCGGCATGGTGGTAGATAAATTATTCGGACAGGAAGAGGTTGTGATAAAACCGATAAAGGGCATTCCTACCAGCGTTGGTATAACCGGCGCAACAATAACCGGCGACGGCGATGTGGTATTAATCATTGACCCGGTCTTATTATTCGCCGATGATCTGCGGCAATAGGACTTGCCAAAGGATTTGATTGGATATCGGAGGAATTTTTGGCTGACGAGATTGATGAGTCTTTAGAAGAGTCTATAAACGACTTTTTGATTGAGACGGCGGAACTTATTGAAGACGTCAACCAGAAGTTTGTGGCTCTGGAGAGCGACAGGGAAAACCATGGGCTGATAAACGGCATATTCCGCTCTGTGCATTCGATAAAGGGCACTGCGGGGTTTTTTGGCTTTGACCAGGTGGTGCAGCTGGCCCATATGGCCGAAAACGTATTGAAAAAACTGTCTGATGGGAAGATTCTCTTAACACCCGCTATAATGGACGTCCTGCTTGAGTCAGTAGATATGCTAAGGGTGTTGCTTGACCATGTCAGAAGCAGAGATGGAGTCTTAGAGGACCTCACAGAGATACTGTCATCGCTTAAAGGCATATATAATGAGGCCAGCCAGGAGATTAGGGCCAAAGAGGGAGTAAAAGAGGAGCTTGCAGGGATAATCTCATCGTTTAAAGGCGTATATGAACAGGCCGTCCAACAGAAGGCGCCGCCTGCGGCAGTAGAGCCTATCAATGAAAACCTCTCGCTTGAAGAACTTGAAAGGCTCATGGAAGAGCGTAGTAGAAATATGATCAAGACTGGCTCGCTTGGCGAAATCCTTGTCTCAGAGGGGGAGGTTACCAGAGAAGATATTGACGGCGCTCTGAAGGCGCAGGGGTTTATTGAAGAGCTGATTGACAAGGGCGCGCCGCCTAAACTTGGAGAAATATTAGTAGCAACGAATAAGGTCTCAGAAGAGAGAGTTAATAGTGCGCTGTCAAAACAATCTCATACCCGCAAAGAACCAGAGCCTCAGGCAGACCAGACAATACGGGTGGACATAGAAAAGCTGGACAACATGTTGACTTTGGTCGGGGAGATGGTGCTTGCCAGAAACAGGCTGATGAACATGGTCTCAAACAACGAGGTAAAGTTCGCAGACAAAAACAAGTCGGCCAAGCTGGCCGAGCTTACATCATTCATTGATTTGATTACAACAGACCTGCAGGCAGCGGTAATGAAGACAAGAATGCAGCCTATAAAAAAACAATTTAGCAAATTCCCCCGTATGGTAAGAGACCTTGCCAGGTCAATGAAGAAAGAAGTCGCACTGACTATAATGGGCGAAGATACAGAGCTTGATAAGACGATGTTAGAGGAGATTGGAGATCCGCTGGTGCATTTAATCAGAAACTCCGTTGACCACGGCATAGAGATGCCGGCTGACAGAGAGGCGGCAGGCAAATCCAGAGACGGCACGGTAGTACTGTCGGCCTACAAGAAGGACAGCTTTATAATAATCCAAATTGAGGACGACGGCAAGGGAATAGATGTGGCCATGCTCAAGGAAAAGATATTGGAAAAGGGTCTATCCACGATGGAAGAGCTTGAGAAGCTCTCGGAAAAGGAGGTCTTAGATTATATCTTTTTGCCTGGGTTTTCTACGGCAAAGGTTGTCTCGGACGTATCGGGACGAGGCGTAGGAATGGATGTCGTAAAGACAAATATCACGAAATTAACCGGCGTTATTTCGATTGAGACAGCAAAAGGCAGAGGTACGAAGTTCATCCTGAAGCTGCCCCTGACCAATGCGATGACCCTTGCCATAATAGAGGTGCTGATGGTTGGAGTTGGCGATGAGATGTTTGCCATTCCGGTTTCCTCTATAGTGGAAATCGTCTCCATAGACCGGTCAGATATACATACTGTAACGGGCAGCGAGGCGTTAAACCTTAGAAATGAGATAGTGCCGGTGCAGAGCCTTGCGGATGTGTTCTCTATCCATGTTGACTCATCAAACTCATGGAGCGATGTGTATGTTGTAGTTATACTTATACGCGGGAAGAAAATCGGCATGATAGTAGATAGATTATTTGGACAAGAACAGGTGGCGATAAAACCTATAAAGGGTTTTTCAAAAAAACTGGGCGTAGCCGGTGCAACAATAACTGGAGACGGCGAGGTGGTATTAATCCTTGACCTTCCCATTCTGCTTGATAGCAATCAGCCGGAGCCGGTTATGGACAAAATGGCCAGATGATAAGAAAACTGTTATAATAACAGACACCCAAAAAAAGGAGGACAAATAACATGGGGTATAACACACAGATGAAGATACTGGTAGTGGACGATTTTGCTATGATGAGAAAGATAGTAAAAGGTGTTCTGGCGAAGTTGGGTATGACTAATATTGAAGAGGCTGAGGATGGCGAACAGGCATTTAAAATGCTCCAGGCTGGGAATTTCGAGTTCCTCATAACTGACTGGAATATGCCCAACGTAACCGGCCTTGAGCTATTAAAGAAGGTACGGGCGGATGCCAAATTAAAGGCCCTTCCAGTTATTCTGGTAACGGCTGAAGCTGAACAGAGCCAGATCATGGAGGCCATTCAGGCAGGCGTCAACAACTATGTGACGAAGCCGTTTACACCCGATACGCTGAAGGTAAAGATAGAAAAGATATTCGGCACTTAGCGCGGCAAAGGAGGACTTATGGCCGATGAAATGGACGAAATAATAAACGATTTCCTGATTGAGACCACAGAACTTGTTGAGGGCCTCAGCCAGAAGTTTGTGGAGCTTGAGCATGACAAGGGAAATCAGGAATTGGTAAACGACATATTTCGTTCTGTGCACACGATAAAAGGCGCTTCGGGTTTTTTAGGATTTAACCAGATGGTGCAGCTGACCCATTTAACCGAAAGCGTGTTAAAAAAAATCAAAGACGGCGTAATTCTGCTGTCCCCCCCTGTGATGGACGTAATACTGGAGTCCATAGACATGGTAAAGGTGCTGCTTGAGCATATAAAGGCAAAAGACGGCCTTGAGGAGGATATGGCAGGGGTACTGTCATCGCTGCAAAACATATATGACCAGGCCGGATGTACGTCGTCCTCCGCTGCCCTGCCGCCTCAGCAGGCAAAACCTGCCGCCACCGCCTCTGCAAATCCTTCATTTGATGAGCTTGAGGCAATGATGGATGCTCAAAGCAAACAGATGCAGCCTGTCGGCGAGATACTTATCAAAGAGGGGGCGGTAACGTCGAAGGATGTTGATGACGCCCTGGTAATACAGGATATTATTAAGAAATCGGTTGACTTTGGCGAAGTGCCTAAACTGGGCGATATATTATCGGCAACCGAGAAGGTCTCGGCTGAAGAGCTTAAAAAGGCGCTGTCAAAACAGCCCATGCCTGAAAAGCCTAAGCCGCAAGCGGAACAGACAATCAGGGTGGATGTTGAGAGGCTTGACAATGTGCTCAATCTGGCTGGTGAGATGGTTCTTGCAAGAAACAGGTTGATGAAAGTCGTCTCTAATCTCGAGGTAAAGTATGCAGACAACGCAGATATGGCGCCTCTTACGGAGTTGACCGCATTTATAAATCTGATTACGACAGACCTTCAGCTTGCAATAATGAAGACAAGGATGCAGCCGGTAAAGAAGGTCTTTAATAAATTCCCCCGTATGATAAGAGACCTTGCCCGGGCCACGAAGAAAGAGGTTGAGCTGGCGCTATCCGGTGAAGATACTGAACTCGATAAGTCAATAATAGAGGAGATTGGCGACCCGCTGATGCATTTAATCAGAAACTCCGTTGACCACGGGATAGAAACGCCGGATGACAGAGAGACCATCGGCAAGCCCAGAGCCGGTACAGTGCTCCTGTCGGCCTATCAGGAGGGCAATAACATCGTACTCTCGATAGAGGACGACGGCAAGGGGATAGATGTGGATGTGATAAAGGAAAAGGTATTGGAAAAGGGGCTGGCGGAAAAGGACGAGCTTGAGAGGTTATCGTCCAAGGAGATCTTAGACTTTATTTTCATGCCGGGTTTTTCTACCGCAAAAAATGTTACCGATGTCTCAGGGCGCGGCGTCGGTATGGACGTCGTAAAAACAAACATAGTGAAATTAAACGGCAATATCACAATTGAGACCGTAAAAGGGAAGGGGACGAAGTTTCTCCTGCGGCTTCCGCTGACGCTTGCAATAATACAGGCGCTGATAGTCGGAGTGGGCGACGAGGTCTTTGCCGTGCCTCTTTCGGCGGTTGTGGAGACCGTGCGCATAAACAAGTCCAACATTAAGACAATAAGGGGCAACGAGACGGTAATCCTGAGAAACGAGATAGTGCCGGTACACAGGCTTGCAAACAAGTTCTTCATCCCGTCAGCACTGTCAAACGGCGGGCAGAAAATATTCCTTGTAGTGATTCTCATAGGAGAGAAGAAGTTTGCCATGATGGTTGATAAATTGTTTGGACAGGAAGAGGTCGTGATTAAATCAATAGAAGGATTTTCAAACAGCTCGGAAGGCATAGCCGGGGCAACGATTACAGGAGACGGCAAGGTGGTCTTAATACTTGACCCCGCAGTGATGTTTGTCGGGGAGCTGCGTGCATAAGATCAGAGTCATGGTAGTTGATAACTCGGCATTTATGAGAGACGCCCTGACGTCCATGATTTCGTCTGATGAGGCATTGCAGGTAGTGGGCATTGCCCGTGACGGCGTAGAGGCCGTTGAAAAGGTCTTAGCGCTGAAACCGGATATTGTTACGATGGATGTGGCCCTGCCGAAAATGGATGGTCTTGCGGCGCTGACTCAGATTATGGATAAGTATCCCGTGCCTGTGATAATGATAAGCTCATTAACGGTGGATAGCGCAATGACTGCTATTGCGG
>JAKOEO010000011.1:10998-31939 GCA_022321325.1 Candidatus Magnetominusculus sp. LBB02
ACTCGCATGGCGCAGCCCCGCCGGTGACTGCGGAACGATTCCCTTAACCTCAACCCACGCGCTTTTTAACGTCTTCAGAAGCTCCTGTATATGATATATCTTGTCAACCGAATCGGTGGAGTTTATCCTTGTAAGCTCTAAAAGCATATATGTATAGAGGTCATGCAGGCTGACGGCCACCTCTCCTCCGATTTCCATGTCCAGCGAACTCATCAGCTCTTCTATGATAGCCCTTGTCTTGTTCAGATACTGGATTTTCATTGGCCTGTTCTTTTTCTCTATGCTGAATATCGCCTTCGACAAAAACCCAAGCGCGCCGTCATAGAGCTTGATAACAAGGTCAAGGGGCGACAGATTATTTATGTCAGTGCTTATATAAGCATTCTTTGCGTATGCCGGGTTTACCACTAATGTTACCCTCCTATGCCGATGTCGTTAATGTTGGTGTCGTATTTGATGAGCTGCTGCTGCCTGAACCTGAACCGCTTATAGCGCCGCTTGCAGACTTCAATTGAGCGATTGTGGACTCGAGCGCGGCATATTTCTGCTGCAATGCCGTCTGCTTATGGTTAAGCTGCTCTGACATGCCGGTCTCTTGCGACTGAATCTGCGATATGTTGGTAGTCAGATTTCTGGTTACAGAAGTTATCGTATTATTGAGGATGGTGCCGAGTATCCCATATGCCGAGGCGGTCTGAAATTTGTTTGACATGGCGTCAAGCATTTTATTAAATCCAGTGAGATTGGTGCTGACGGCCTTGTCCATCGCCGCAGTATCTACCTGCAGCGTCCCATCTTTCAAATGGTTTATCCCAAACGTTGCCATTATGGAAGTGGCGCCGTTGAAGTACGTCGTTGTCATAGACCTTATGGTGTTCTGAATTGACGCAATCGTCATGTTAGAAGAAAGCGGCTGTCCCTGCGCCGTCAATTGGGCCAGCAGTGTCTGGGTATTGTTGTATGCGGTCACAAAGGCAGTCAGTCCGGTGGAGCTTGAGGCCGCGTTCTGCCCTATGTTTAAGGTTACAGCCGATGGTGAAGTGGCGCTTTGCAGGTTAATCGTCACCCCTTTGAGGACATTTGTCAGCGTGTTGGAGTGGCTTGTAATCGGAAGGCCGTTGACCGTGAATGAGGCGTCTGAACCTGTCTGAAGGAGCGACATCGGCCCTGTGCCCGGGTTTGTTGAATCATATGAAAGGTCGTTAAGGTCAGTGCCCGTAGGTCCTGTACTATTGCCGGATACAACCAGCCCGTTGATAGCGCCACCGTTTTTAGTGCTTATGATAAGCCTGTACCCCGTGCCGTCGTTTATGATAGATGCACTGACGTCGGTGGCGCTTCGGTTTATTGCGTCTCTTATGCCCGTAAGTGTGTTGTTAGTACGGTCAATGTTTATCGTCGTTGAATGGCCGCCATTGCCAACGGTGAGCGTTCCGGTTGCAAACGCTACAGAGGAGTCAGAGGCGTAGGACTGCGAGATAATCTCCTCGTCCTGCGCCAGTTGGTTTACCTTTACCGAGTATGTGCCGGGTGAGGCCTTGGCTGAGGCGGTTGCAGTCAGGACATTTTGATTTGACGAGGTAACGTTAAACGTGCTGAGATTTTTCGACGTAAGACCGGCAACAGCTTTCTGCAGTGCTGACAGGCTTGAGGAGACCTGGCCAAAGGAGCTTATTTGGCTGTTATAGCTGGTCGCTTTATTAGCAAGGTCGTTATAGGGCTGAGCCTCGGCAGTCATAAGCGCGGTGATAATAGCGCCGGTATTAAGCCCGGACTCAACGCCCGTCGTAAGCGACACAGGCGGTGTTGATGGCTTCCACTGTGCCATCGCTGCCGCTGCCGTTGAATTCACTGGTGCTGTTGTCGTTGTCGTTGTATCAGCCATATTCAGGCCTCCTTGTGGTACAAATTACTCCCTACACTTGATTGTAATAGGTCCTTAGCGTTTTCGTCAAGTACCTTTACCGCTTGTAAATAATCCTCGGCAGGTATCTGCTTAACTACCTTGCCGGAGGCGTCTGTTACCTTTATTACCACGTTTTTGTCAGCATCAACGGCAAAATAAGCCTTCCCGTTTTCATCCTGCTGTTTCTCGGCGGCCTTGTTTTCTGTATTATTGCCGACATTGTCCTGCTTGGCGTTGACGGCAGTCTGCTGTGTAACGGCAGGGGCCGTTGCCGTAGTGGTCGGCGTGTGGCCGGTCTGCTTGTCATCCGGCTGCTTCCCTACTACCGGCGGCAGAACCGCACTGCTGCCATATGCGCTAACCGAATTCGGGTTGTTAATTTCCATCTTTCACTTCCTCCTTATCGCCTCTGCGGCGCTATGTCTTAGCGCTCTGTCAACAGGCGTATTCAGACAAGTACATGGGAAGACGCGTAAGCGCCTCCCCAATAACCCTATTGTTCAATTACTTCAGCAGTGCAAGCACATTCTGCGGTTGAGTGTTTGCCTGCGATAATACTGATATACCCGCTTGCTGTATTATCATAGCCTTTGTCAGGTTAGCCGTCTCTGCCGCGAAGTCGGCGTCCATAATTCTTGACGATGCCGCCGTTGTCGTCTCTATAACGTTTGAAAGACTGGTAACAGCCGCGTTAAAGGCGTTTGCCTTAGCGCCCATTGCAGCGTTTGCGCTTGTAACGGCGCCTAATGCCCCGTCAATTATCGCAATGGCGTTTGACGCCCTTGAAGCATAACCTGAACCGTTAGCGGCCGTAGAGTCATTTATCAGCAGCGACGCCTGTCCAGTATATTTTATTTGTGTCTTTGTTGTATAGCTAAATGCGTAAGGCGCACCAGCCCCGGATACCCACTGGCCGTCGCCAACGCCGGAAACCCCGGCCGATGTTGCCGTATGCAGGTCGGCAAGATGTAAAATACCTCCGTCTTTGCCGGTTGACGTAAATGTCTTCCCGCCTAATGCGTCAGTGTTCATCGAGGCTATGCTGATGCCAATCTGCGAGTCGCTGGCGTGGTAGCCCACTGCGAGGCTCGATGTGAATGTGCCGGCCAGAAGCTGCTTATTGTTGAATGTCGTCTGCGTTGCGATTCTGCCTACGTCCTCGACCAGAGAGTTGATTTCAAGCTGCATAGAGCCGATGTCGCTGGCGCCGTACTGCCCGGACATGGCCTGTACAGAAAGTTCCCTCATTCTCTGTAAGTCGCTTGTTATCTGATTCAACGCCCCGCCGGCTGTCTGAACCATTGACAAACCGTCGTTTGCGTCTCTTATCGCAACGTTAAGGCCCCTTGTCTGGGAATCCATTCTTGTTGCAATTGCCAGTCCTGCTGCGTCATCTGCCGCCGAGTTGATTCTTAGGCCTGATGACAGCCTTGACATCGCCTGTTTTAAAGGGCCCTGGGACATCATAAGGTTCCTTTGCGCGTCAATTGACGAGATGTTTGTGTTGATTACCATTGCCATGTCTTCTACCTCCGTGTAATGTTACATTTTTTAGTCCGAAACAGCTTCCAGCTATCTCGGCTGCCTACCCTTTTTGTACAGCTTGCTGGCCCCTCCGGGCCAGCAGTCCTACTGTACTTGTCGGATGTTCCAAAAAAAACTTTAACAACTTAATTAATTTATTTTAACAGTGCAAGTACATTCTGCGGCTGGCTGTTCGCCTGGGACAATACTGAGATACCCGCCTGCTGTATTATCATAGCCTTTGTCAGGTTGGCCGTCTCTGCCGCGAAGTCTGCATCCATAATTCTTGAAGATGCCGCCGTCGTTGTCTCTACTACGTTTGAAAGACTGGTAACCGCCGCATTAAAGGCGTTTGCCTTAGCGCCCATTGCTGCGTTAGCGCTTGTAACGGCGCCTAATGCCCCGTCAATTACTGCGATGGCGTTTGATGCGCGTGAGGCGTAGCCGGTATTGGTCGTAGAATCGTTGACCAGCAGCGATGCCGCTCCAGTGTATGTTATTTGTGCCTTTGTAGTATAGCTAAAGGCATAAGGCGCTCCCGCTCCGGATACCCACTGGCCGTCGCCAACGCCAGACACCCCTGAGGATGTGGCCGTATGCAGGTCGGCAAGATGTAAAAGGGCTCCGTTTTTGCCGGTTGACGAAAATGTTGTCCCGCCCAATGCGTCCGTGTTCATCGAGGCTATGCTGATGCCAATCTGTGAGTCGCTGGCGTGGTAGCCCACTGCGAGGCTCGATGTGAATGTGCCGGATAAAAGCTGATGATTATTGAATGTCGTCTGCGTTGCGATTCTGCCTACATCCTCGACCAAGGAGTTGATTTCAAGCTGCATAGAGCCAATGTCGCTGGCGCCGTACTGCCCGGACATGGCCTGAACGGAGAGTTCTCTCATTCTTTGTAAATCGCTTGTAATCTGATTCAACGCCCCACCCGCCGTCTGAACCATTGACAAACCGTCGTTTGCGTCTCTTATTGCAACGTTAAGGCCCCTTGTCTGCGAATCCATTCTTGTTGCAATTGCAAGGCCGGCTGCGTCGTCTGCCGCCGAGTTGATTCTCAGGCCTGATGACAGTCTTGACATCGCCTGCTTTAATGGACCTTGCGACATCAAAAGATTTCTCTGTGCGTCAATTGATGAGATGTTTGTGTTGATTACCATTGCCATGTCTTCTACCTCCGTGTAATGTTATTAAATTAAATAGCTTCCCGCTATTTCTTGCTCTTGCGGCCCTTCTGCCTGGGCTGCCTGCCTCCATGCTTCCCGGCCCTTCCGAGCTAGTACTCTTGTCGGTGTCTGCCGTAAAATCTTTAGCAGAATTTGTAACATTATCTTAACAGGGCAAGTGCGCTCTGCGGCGTGGAGTTTGCCTGAGACAGCACCGATATGGCTGACCGCTGCAATATCGAGGACTTTGTCATGTTGGCCGTCTCTGCCGCGAAGTCAGCGTCCATAATTCTTGACTGGGCTGCCGTTGTCGTCTCCACCGCGTTTGAGATGTTTGCCACTACCGCGTTGAACTGACTAGCCTTTGCGCCCATTGATGACCTTGCGGTTGTGACGGAGGCCAGCGCCCCGTCTATTATCGCGATGGTGTTTGAGGCGCGCGAGGCATAGCCGGTAAGGCTTGATGAGTCGTTGACCAGCAGCGATGCCGACCCGGAATATTTAATAGCAGAGTTTGACGTGTAGCTATAAGCAGGGGGTGAGCCTGTCCCTGATACCCACGCCCCGTCGCCTACGCCCTGTAGCCCCGACGACGCTGCCGTATGGATGTCTTTGAGTGTGAGAAACGCCCCGTTTGGGCCTGATGACGTAAATATATTGCCGCCAATGGCATCCGTGTTCATTGAGCCTATTGCAACGTCAACCGTGGTATCGCTGGCATTATAACCGACTTCCAATCTTGTTCTGAAGCTGCCGGCAAGAAGCTGCCTGTTATTGAATGTCGTCTGCTCGGCTGCCCTGCCAACCTCCTCGACCAGAGTGTTTATCTCCATCTGCATAGAGCCGACATCGCTTGCTCCATACTGCCCGCTTCTGGCCTGCACAGCAAGCTCTCTCATTCTTTGCAGGTTATTGGTTATCTGTCCCAGTGCGCCCTCGGCTGTCTGAACCATTGAAAGGCCGTCGTTAGCGTTTCTTATCGAGACGCTAAGCCCCCTCGCCTGAGATGTCATCCTTGTGGCAATGGAAAGCCCTGCCGCGTCGTCTGCCGCCGAGTTGATTCTCAAGCCGGAAGACAGGGTCTGAACCGCCTTATGCATGGGATTTTGAGTCATCATAAGATTTCTCTGCGAGTCAACCGACATCATATTGGTATTAATTACAAATGCCACTGACACCTCCTTGTTATCTTGTCATTATAGCGCCATACTAATACTATATCGGAACAAAATAAAAATACTTAAATCAGGTGTTTACAGGGGGCTATTCGGGGCAAACTGATTTGAAAATTAGGTAGAAATTGCCTATGCAATCTTTCTGGCTTTTCCCTTTCCGTCATTCCGGCTTGTCCGGAATCTTCTTTTAGTTGGTTGTTTGATGATGATTTTGCATATTCTGAGCATAAGGACTGATTCCGGACAAGCCGGAATGACAAAAATCATGACCGGAATGACAAAATTGAGGGCGGCATTGACATATAGTCATAGCTTAACGCAGTCTGTAAACGAAGCGGCCTTTGACATTAAAGGAATCTTTTCCCCAACTATCCGGAAGCGGCCAAAACGGTGCCGCCTCTTTTATGGAGTTTACGGCGGCGTCATCGAGTGAGCGATGCCCTGAGGTGGACATCACATCAACCCCCATCAGCTTACCGTTTTTACTGATTGTGAAACTTATCATTAAATCGCCCTGAGTTCCCCGTCTTGCCATATCGGCAGGATAGCGCCACGCGGCCTCTATGGCCTCTTTCAGACGATTCATGTAGGCGGCGTATCTGATGTCTGACGTATCAAACGAGACCGAGCTGCCGCTTCCATCTTCCTTAGTGTTTGGAGAGCCTCTGTCCTTGGCTAATGAGGCCATAGCGTGTTTTCCTATAATGTCTTTATCGAAAAAGCTGCCCGGTCCGGTTGGTTTCTGTGGTTTTGACGGCTGTGGAGGAGGCGCCGGCTGGGCATCAAGGGCTGCCGCGCGCGGTCTCTCCTGCGGCAAAGGCTCCGGCTCTTCAATGCCGCCGGTCTCCTTTGGCGGGGTATAGACCTTTCTCTGTTGCCGCGGTTTTGGTTCAGGGGCCGGTTTAACCTGAATGCGTTGCCGAGGGGCTTGGGGGGCTTGAGGCGGCTGTGGCTTGGCCTGCGGCTCTGGTTGAGGCGCTGCCTGAGGCGGCGGTGGCGCTTGAACCTCCGGCGTAACAATCCTTGCCATTATCGGCTTTTCGCCAACAATCTCCTGCTTGTGCCCCTTTATCAGAAACAGAAATAGTCCAATCACAAGTATGTGAAGCGCTATTGATATTGTCAGAAAACGGTCAAGCAGCACTATGCGCCCGCATATTTTTTAATCAGGGCCGAAAAACCCCCGACAAGATTTATCTTCATGTCGTCCCGGCACCAGAGCCGCACCGATGCCTCCTTAATGCGGGCGTGGCCGTAGAGAGATACAAGTTTTTCCATCCTGTCGTCGTTTTTCAGGAAATATCTCTGTAATGCCCTCATCACGAGGTAGCGTTTTTTATATGCCGACTGCCAGAGTTTTTTATAAAGGGCAGGGGTGCCTTCTAACAGTGCGGCCACGGCAAACTCCGCCGACCTCATCGCATAGTATATGCCCTCATACGTAAAGGGCAGCGCCATACCGGCGGCGTCGCCGACAAAATACACGCCGTTTTTATAGTACAGCGACCCGTCCCATACGGGTATGAAATATCCCCTGCGGCGCACGTTCGGGCTAAGCTTTAATGCGCTTACAAGGCCGTCCAAAAACGGGTCAACCTCGCCCGTGCGCTCTGACCCTGTGCCAACAGAGACGCCGTCTTTATGAGGAAATATCCATGAGTAAAATCCGGGCGGCGTTACCGAGTTAAAACGAAACTCGCAGCGGTCAACTGCAAGACCGCCCTTGTGAATCTCATGGGCGGTGTAAACGCGCCGCGGAAATCTGCCAAGCATCCTCTTTAGCACCGCAGAGTTCACACCGTCTGCTGCGATGACATGTCTGGCCCTTATTGAGGTCTCGCCCTGTGCGGTCTTTATCGTAAGCGTAGTAAGTTTACCACCGGTGTGAATGTCGGTGAAAGTCCCTTCAACAATACCGGCGCCCTCATCTGCCGCCGCATTTCTTAGGGCAGCGTCAAACTCCTGCCTGTGAACTATGGCAAGGAATGTCTCATCAAGGGCAATGTCCTGCGCGTTTCCCTGCGGGGATACGATTCTAATTGATTCAACCTTCTTTTTGATGAGAGAGGGCGGTATGTTAAACTCTGAGAATGCCTTTGAGAGAACCCCGCCTCCGCATGGTTTTTCATTTTGCAGATTCCTCTCTATCAGGATGGTTTCTCTTTTTGCGCGGCCTATAAGTCTGGCCGCAGTCGCCCCGGCAGGGCCGCCGCCTATGACGGCTATATCTACATCCAATGTTATCTCATCCTCTCATATATCATCTTCAGGCCCTTAAGCAGCATATCAGGCTCTTCCGCATCCACCCGCTCTAAGCACGGTGCGACCAGCGCCAAATTCCCGCCCGTTGCGGCAATCTTTAGATTATACCCGATTTCACGCTCTATTTCATATATAATTGCCGACACTGCCCCCGCCGTGCCGTAAACAATGCCGGAGGTGATTGCCTGATTGGTGTCCCTGCCAAGGGCCGCCTGCGGGGTAGACAGCTCCACAAGGGGAAGAGAGGCCGTATGGTCATTGAATGACCGCGCCATTGTCCTGAGGCCGGGGATGATTGCCCCGCCTAAGAACGCGCCTCCTTGTCCTACGACGCTTATGGTTGTAGCCGTGCCGAAATCTACGACGGCCACCGGCTCTCCAAAGTAATGATAACCCCACGCGGCAGCCGTTATCCTGTCTGCCCCAACGCGCTCAGGAAAGGGCAGGGCGAAGGTCAACCCTGTGTTTGACATGTGAGATACTATGTGCGTTGCCATATCAACACGCGGCCTGATAATCGCACAAATCCGCCCCGCTAAGTTTGGCACTACAGACGACACAATCGCAGCCTCTATACGAGCAACGCCGGACATAAACTCCGTAATCTTCTGCTCAAACAAATGGCCGTCGGCCACCGCAATAGAAGTTTTTATCAGTGTGCCGCTATGAAACAGGCCGAGTTTTACGTTTGTGTTTCCTATGTCAACGGCAAGCAGCATTGGCCGCCTCGCCGGTGTTTATGGCAACAGTCTTGCCGTTTTCAGAGGTTATGACAAGCGAACCGTCTTCGTTTAGCCCTTTGGCAATGCCGCGGTGTCCTGAAATTGAGACATATGAGCCGATTGTCCTGCTCATGGCAGTCCATTCGCTTATCAGACGCTTGGCGGGGTAGCTGCGGCATTTGTCAAATTCTTGCAAAATTGCGGCGATAATCCGCCCCCTGCCATATTTAACGCCGGATTCAATGAGCAGGCTTGTTGCCTTGTCCTTGAGTTCTATGGGGAATTGCCCTGTGTTTACGTTGATGCCAATGCCGATTACGAGTTTGACGATTGCGCCGCCGGCGATAATGGACTCGGAGAGAATGCCGCCTGCCTTCTTCGTGCCGATATAGACGTCATTCGGCCATTTCGGCCAGACATCCAGGCCGGTGGCCGCCCTAAGCGCCCTCGATACGGCAAGTGAGGCGGCAGTGTTCATTAAAGAGAGCATCTCAGGCGGCGTCTCTGGTTTTATGACTATGCTCATAGAGATATTCACCCCTGACGGGCTGTACCAGTCCCTTGTGTAGCGGCCCCTTCCCTTGAGTTGGGCGTCGGCTATTAGTACCGTCTGCGAAGGGAAATCCCCCGCCTTTGCCGTATCGTTTGTGGAGTCAATTTCAGCGTAATACGCAAAGTTGTATGGGGTGTCAAAGGAAGAGCCTCGCAAGGTACATAAATCCTCCGGTACGGCGTCGCTAAAGATATCGCATGGCGGCATGGCGGTCTTCATTAAGCCTGTGACTGGGGCTTTTTCTCCGGCCATTTGCATACATTATATAGGCCGCACTTATCGCAGAGCGGTTTCTTAGCCGCACAGATCTGCCGCCCAAAGAGAACGAGGCCGAAGGATACCGTTATCCACTTCTCCCTGTCGAAGATTGCACAGAGGGCAAATTCTATTTTCTCGGGATCTTTGGAGGCCACAAGGCCAAGGCGGTTGGAAATCCTAAGCACATGGGTGTCAACCGCTATGGCCGGTACGCCAAAGGCCGCCGCAAGTACGACGCTTGCCGTTTTGCGCCCTACGCCGGGCAGCGTTACCAGCTCTTCCATCGTTGAGGGTACAGCGCCGTTAAAATCCTTTAGTATGGCCTCAGCCGCGCCGATTATCATCTTTGTCTTGTTCTTATAAAAGCCGGTGGATTTAATCTCCTCTTCAAAGGCCAGAGGGTCAGCCGCGGCATAATCCTCAACAGTCCTGTAACGCTGAAACAGCGTCTTAACGACGATGTTGACGCGTTTGTCCGTGCACTGGGCGGAGAGTATTGTGGCTGCAAGAAGCTCAAACGGGCTGCCAAAATGAAGCTCTGTCTTAGGCGACGGGTATCGTTGTTCTAAATATGAAACGATTGCGTTTATTTCTTCTTTGTTGAGCTTGCAAGGGTTGGTTTTCATTAAGCCGCCGGTAAAATAACGGGTTCTATTTTAGGGCCTGAGGCGGTCAGGTGTTTGATTTCGGCTATAAATCTCTCTGCGTCTTTCACAGTGCCCACAATATCGCCGTAGTGCATGGGAATGGCAAACTGAGGGGCAATGTCAATGGCGGCGCGGGCTGCCTCAAGGGCGGTCATTACGTACACTCCGCTTACTGGCAGCATGGCTACGTAGATGTCCTTAAAGGCGCGCATCTCAGGGATGAGGTCTGTATCTCCGGCGATGTAGTATCGCCTGGCGTCAATGGCAAAAATATAGCCAACCCAGCCGTTTGATTTTGGATGAAAGTCTTTGTTGACGTTATAGGCCGGGACGGCCTCAATTTCAATTCCTGATACGGTAAATTTATCACCCGGCGAGGCGGTTTTAACATTGCCTTTTAGTTTAGCCGCGCAGTCTTTTGGGGCAATGATGATGGTCTTATCGGTTGAGACCTTTGCGATGTCCTCTTGTGAAAGATGGTCGAAGTGGCTGTGCGTTATGAGAATAATGTCTGCGGCGTCCCGCTTTTTTATCTTATAGGGGTCGGTATAGACGGTTTGAGTGCCGGTAATCTTAAAGGAATCATGTCCAAACCATGTGATATTATCAAGCATATGCTATTCCTCCTTCACATGGGCTATTATATCACAATCCGAAAGAAAAGCGGACTGTAGTCATATCGGGGCAAACGCACAGGTCTTTTCCCACAGCGCCCGCCGCTATCGTTTTGCAACTTTGGAGTATATCGTACGAAGGGTATGCCACGCCACACGCGCAATGAGAGCACCTGTTTGGGTCACCGCCTCAGAAATCGGACGCTTTCCCCTGTGAAGCTCTGCAATATGCCGTATAAAGGTGTCCGTGGCGGTATTCAGCTTTTGAAGATTCATGCGGTATTGTGACACGGCGGCAATGACGTCATCTTTCTTAACCGGCTCAAATGAGGCAACGGCAAATATGCTTTCGTGCCTGGTCAACTGCTCATGGCTGAGATTGGCTGCGAGCGAGCCAACGGCGTCAGGCAGACTGGCAGACCATACAAGCACATGTGGAAATACCCTCTGAAGACTATGCCTGAGAGCCTCCGGCGTTTGTTCATTGACATGCACGAGGTCTTCATAGTACGAACGCGGATTTGCGGGCAGATATGTGCCTATCTCTTTAGCCATCTGCCTCTTTTTTTCGTAGAAGCGTTGATACATCAGCTTGTTTGGAGATGTATGCACAATAAATTTCCCTGAAGTGCTTAGCAGCGTTCGTATTATTTTAAGAAAGCCTTCAAAGTCATTTTCAGGTATATGCTCGATGACATCTGTTGCAAACACTATATCAAACAATTGTTTTTCTTCAGTTAACTCGAAAATATCCTGACATATGAATCGCAGATTGTGGCGCTTGCTATAGTAGTTGTTTGCAATATCAACGGCGCTCTTAGAGTAGTCAAGGCCGGTTGCGGCAGCGCCCGCCTGTGAACACGCAAAGGCCAGCTCGCCGCGGCCACATCCCACATCGAGAACTTTTTTGCCTGACAGAGGCTCGGCAAGGTTATAGACGATTTGCAATCTCATATCGTCAAGTTGTTTCCCGCCCGATGCCTTAAATGACTTATAGCCTCCACAGTCGGTCAGATAGTATTGCATGGTATAGTATTCCTTCAGGCCCTGCGCAGATGTATGCGTCGTTTTGAGAGCTTGCCTCTGTCGGGTATTCTTAGTTTTTATTAGCAGCAGCCCGGCATTGCCCGGCATTATGAAGGCATATTCAATCAGAGTCCTGTACTTGTTCAGAAACAAGGACGCACAGAGCAAATTGTAGTTTTCTCTGGATTCAACTGGACTGATGACAAGCTGAAATAACCCGTCAAGCAATATCCAGTGTCCTTTTTCCAGGGCCAGCTCAAGCAGAGCGAATGTTCTGTCTGCATCTTCTTGTCCATAGATATTGATGAGATCATAGAACTCGCCGGGAAGTGTTTCCACTTTTCCTGAGTCTGCCATTAAAAACTCCGCATGAAATCCTGTGGTTATCTTCTTTGCCCATTGGAGGGACTCTCTTGCCGCTTTCTGATTTGCCTTGTCATCTATGCCAACGTAAGCGGCCTCTGCCGTAGCGCTGAGAAATGCGATGGCCGAGTAACCATAGCGAAATCCGACCTCAAGAATGTTTTTTGGATTGATAAACTTGCAGATTGCAAACTTTTCGTGATAATAATCCACCCACTCGTCAAACAGGTATGACATCTCATCGTCTGGACAGGCATATTGGAGAAAATCGAATTTATGCCTGTTCTTAATATTTTCAATCTCTATAATCATCTATCTGCCATGATGTGCCGCCTGCCTTAAACTATGTACGGCCTTTTTGAAATCAACGATATTAAACGCCCAATATAATAAACCGGCGCTAATTACGCCTGATATGACAATAATCATAAGACTTATAAGTCCGCGCTCTGAAACAAGACCGCTTACACCTTGTACTGCAAATCCCATTATTAGCGAGCTTATTACTATTTTAGACAGGAAGGCAAAATTCGTGTTTATCTTTGTAAAGCGCACCGCTAAAGAATAGGAGATTAACAGTTGAGCAAGAAACGCCGCAGAGGTTGCTGCGGCTGCCCCCATAATGGAGTAACGCGGTATTAATATAATGTTTGCAACACAATTTAACACGCAGGCCGCAATAACTGAAAAAGTTGACCAGACCTGTTTATGTATAAGCCAAAGGGCAATCTCATAGTATAAGCCCATGATGTGAAACAGATAACCGGCGGCAATAATGGCAATGACAGGGCCTCCTTTGATAAACTCTCTGGTAGTAAAGACAGCCAAAAGGCGCTCTCCCGTTACATATAAAATAACAATGGACGGCACTACAGTTACCAGAGTCAGACCTACTGAGCGGTCAAATAATCTCTGAAGCTCGGCATGTTTTCCCTGATTATACAGCTCAGCGGCGGTGTTGGGATACATAGTCCACACCGGCATGATAAATATCTGAATAACAGCGTAACCTATCGAATAGCTTACAGAATAAATTCCAATTGCGGTCAATGTCGAGTACTTAACCAAAAAAAATCTGTCCATGTAGTTTAAACCCCATACGGCTAAACCGTGCGGTATGATAGGCAGGCCATATCTTAGATATACTGAAATGGCAGAGAAATCCGGCCTGCTCCATCCCCATTTGCGTGTAACTTTCATCATCAGCCACACAATTACTAACGCATCGGCGAAGATATTATAAATTATCAACTGATACACTGCTTCATTCTTAACCAGGACGATGAGTATTGTAATAAGTCCGAGAACGCTTTGGGAAATCGTAATGGCGGAGATAGTTCTGGCATCGTTATGAACGCGAAACCATGTATTTAAGGCGCTGATTTCAATTGAAATCATTATGGCGGCGGCAAGGACCGGTATAAATCTTTCATATTCCCCTACCTGCCCCCAGCAAAACATAGAAATCTCTCTTTTAAATAAGAATATGCCAAAGCAAACGCCAGTTGTAAGGGCTGTCAGTGATACCATCCATGCGGCGAAAAAGCGTTTCTGATCGTTTAGCGATGTCCCCGGCATATATCGAATAATGGCACCGTCTGTTCCCAGCAGGATAATAAGCGGCATGATAGTGGCAATTACTGACATCTGCGACCAAACGCCATAGTTTAACGCGCCAAAATGGCGCGTCAGCAGAGGAACTGCGATCAACGGCTTTAATTTAACAATTACCTCTGTAACTGCGAGCAAGGCCGCGTTTCTAAAAAACTGCCTGCTCATCTTTTAAATGAGAAAAGAATATGTTCGTACTCCGCGCTCCGGTCTTTGATTTATTGGTCCTGCAATCAGGCAATGGCTACATAAACGCTCTTGACTGAATTCCCTCTATATAGCCTGTCATGCCGACAGAGTGCTGGACGGCATTTCCCTCGTCTGTGTCAATGTGCATGTCAAGCCTGTATTCATGGTTAACCCTTACCAGAACATCGCCAAATGTAAGCTCCCTGTTGCTCTTTATCTTGACAAGCACGACATCCCTGTCCCTAAGTCCGAAGCGCAGGGCATCCTCGGTTGACATGTGAACATGTCTGCGCGCACAGATGACGCCCTTTTCTATCTTTAGTGTCCTTCCATTCGTCCCCTCAAGCGTGATGCCCGGCGTACCTTCTATATCGCCTGAGTCTCTTACGGGGGCGTCTATGCCTAGCTTGAACTCCTCTGTCCTTGCAATCTCCACCTGGCATTCCTTCCGAAACGGTCCAAGTATTCTGACCTTATCTACCCTGCCCTTTGGTCCAATGAGATTTACCGTCTCCTCGGCGGCAAACTGCCCCGGCTGGCTCAACGGCGCCCTCGGCGTCAGAGTCCTTCCGCGGCCAAACAACTCCTCAAATGCCGCAGGGTTCAGGTGAACATGGTGTGCTGAGACATTTACAGGTATGGGCATGTCCTTGTATTCTTCGATTCTGTTTTTTGACGAGTGAAACCTGCCCATGGCGTGCAGTGTCTCTCTTGCAATCATCTTCTTCTCATCGGGTTGGATTACAAGGATTTTTACTTTGGATGTTTCGTCTGAGACGGTTTCTACCTGCATGGTCAGGGGTCTGTTCAGCTTGTTTAATTCGCTGTCAAGCACTGTGCCAAATCCCTCTAATCCCTGGCATATCCTTGCCCTGATTTCATATGAACCAGCCCCAATTCCGCCGGTAAATATCAGGACGTCAAGGCCGCCTAATGCCGCAGTATAGGCACCTATGTATTTCTTTACCCTGTAGCAGAACATCCTGATAGCCATCTCGGCCATCGCGTTTCCTTCCTCTGCCGAGTGTAGGATATCTGTCATGTAGGCGCTAACGCCGGTGAGGCCCTTCAGGCCGCTTTCTTTGTTCAGTATCCTGTTAAGCTCCTCTGGCGTGAAGCCTATTTGGGTCAGGTAGAGCAGCAGGCCCGGGTCAATGTCGCCGCATCGTGTTCCCATTATCAGCCCGTCAAGCGGCGTCATACCCATGCTGGTGTCAATGCTCCTGCCGTGGTCTATAGCGCACACCGAGGAGCCGTGCCCCAGATGGCATGATATAATCTTTAGCTGCTTAACGGGACGTTTTAGAAACTCAGCCGCCTTTAGCATAACGAAATTATGGTTTGTCCCGTGAAAACCATATCTGCGTATGGTCTCATCCTCGTTGAGGCTTTGAGACAGGGCATAGCGATAGGCGTGTTCAGGCATGTTTCTGTGAAACGCAGTATCGAAAACCGCTACGTGAACGGCCGATGGAATGAGTTTTTCCAGCACCTCGATACCCGTCAGGTTAAATGGATTGTGCATTGGGGCCATCTTGCTAAAAGTGCGAATGCCGGCTATTACTTCGTCGTTTATGACAATGGAGTTATAAAATCTGTCTCCGCCATGTACAACTCTATGGCCTACGGCCTTTATTTCTCCAAGATTATTTATATATCCCTTTTTGGGGTCGGTGATTGCGGCTATCATTGCCTTTAATGCCTCGTTTAAATCCTGAAGAGGTTCTTTTTTGTCCATGCCGCCAAGGGGAGAGTGTATTATGTGCAAGGAGTCGGAGCTTCCTATCTTTTCAATAATGCCGTCTACAAGCGGCACACTATAGGCCGTATTAAACAACGTGTATTTCAAAGAGTTGCTGCGGCAGTTAACCACCAGAATTTTAATTGGATCAACAGCAGAGGAAAAGTCCAGGTCATACGGGTCGCTGTTAACCTTTATCGCCTTTTCCCTTGCCTCATCCCACGCCGTCTCTGTCTGTCTCTTGACCAGACGTTTTGTAATCATCTGGGTAATTTTTGGAAGGCTCTTTGGATTTTTTGCAAATATCTCGGAGATGATATCGCGTGGGATACGCACCAGCATGGAATCGTCCGCCGCCCTGACGTCAACGCCCGACGGTTCTCCAGTCAATATAGACATCTCGCCAAATATCTCCCCGCGCGATAAATTGGCAATTGACTTGCTGTTTCCCTCGTCGTCAATAAGAACTATATCAACCTTGCCATCGTAAACAATCCACAGAAACCTGCCAACTTCCCCGTGTCTCTTGATCTCGGAGCCTTTATTGTATTTGACGGTCTCGGCGTTTTGAGCCAGATAGGCGATCTCATCGCTTGTAAAATCTTCAAACTGCTTGACCGACGAAAGAAATTTCATTAAATCCATCTATTGCCTCCTTTATCTGCTGCAATCGTAAAAGTATTATATAATACCCCTGACGTTATTAACAATCGCACCACAGTTATATTAATAATTATTTATCCCGATTTGAAAGATGTTCAGGCTTTATGCTTAACTAACAGACGGCCGGCGGTCAGTCGGCATACATTATTTTTGAAGGGAGGCTCTATGGACACCGCCTATTATGTAAACAAGGCGTATGATATGGTGATTATATTTGCGCCTAAGCTGGTGCTTGCAGCCATTGTTTTGATTGTAGGTTTGTGGGTAATTAACTTTATTCACAAAGCGCTTACTAAGGCGATGAGCATGGGCAAGTTAGAGCATTCTCTACAGTCATTTTTAGGCAGCCTCTCCAATATTATTCTGAAGATGTTGCTGTTTATCAGCGTTGCCTCGATGATTGGGATAGCGACAACATCGTTTGTGGCTATTTTAGGGGCTGCCGGGCTTGCGGTAGGGCTTGCCTTACAGAGTAATCTGGCTAATTTCGCCGGAGGGGTTCTTGTTTTGCTGTTTAAGCCCTTCAGGGTAGGGGATGTCATCGCCGCACATGGTTTTACGGGAAGGGTCAGCGAGATAGGGATATTTTATGCCATTATCAAGACCGCCGACAATAAGACGATTATTCTCCCAAACGGTCCGCTTTCCGGAGGGAGCATCACAAACTTTTCCACCGAACCTTTGCGAAGGCTTGACCTGACATTCGGCGTCGTCGGCAATGATGACATTAAGGGCATAAAAGCGCACTTTTTGACGATGTTTAACGAAGACGGCCGTATTTTAAAAACCACGACACCTACGTTGAAAGTGATTGAAATAGGGGAAGCCGCAATAAAAATGTCAGTAAGTCTGTGGTGTAACACGAAAGATTACCAGGCCCTGAGCGACGAAATGCCCGAGACGGCCAGAGATTTCTTTACCGCAAAGGGCATTAAGATAACGTATCCGTAGTGCGAAACGGCGGACAAGAATGAAGAGGGGACGTTAGCGAAGTTACCGGATGAGTTAACAGGGAAAGAGGAGCTGAAAAAGAGGATATCTGTGGTATTAGAGAAGTTAAAGGCGGAGATGGCAGTATTGAGTACATGCTTCAACATATCGAGAATAATGACGATAAGCAGGGATAAAAGATCTGTTAACGGAGTTCAGAAGAAGAAAAAAGGGGATACATAAGTAAGGGTACTGCTGCCCTTATGAAGAAGCAGTGGGGGATGACAGTGGTCAAAATGCTGCTATGGCCGTTGATTGCCGAGATGATAGGATGAGGATTAATCTGATGACCGGCGTGGCAAATTTACCCCCAAGGGCTTGAATGATTATGACACAGTCTGGAAAGCAGGAATGACGACAGGGCAAGGCGCGTGGAGAGAATTTTTTTGTCACCGCTGCAATTGTTTGTTGTTGAGTGAGAGCACATAGTGTGTTTGCCCTGCTTCCCTTCCCCTATTCAGGATAACTGCTATAGACTATCTGTATGCCGCAGTCTATGCAGCTGATAAACTGCTCGCCCTCGCACCTTACATAGATAATCAGCCCGCAGCTGCCGCATACGACGCGCAGGCCGCCGTTGTCCCTTATCACTGCCGAGGTAACGCTGTTGCCTCTGATGGGGATGATGGAGATGGGATAGCGGCGAATTTCAAGGGGGTGGCCGCAGTGGCCGCAGTGGTGGTCATCCGCTTCAAAAGATATGATGTTATCAGTGAAACAGTTAGAACATCGTGTATGGTAGTTATCGTCCAGGCCATATCTCAGGCAGCTGCTGTCTATATTCAGGTCCATGCTATCTCCTCCTGTTACCGTTATTGTATTGAAATGCCGCGATTGGGTCAAGCTGGATTTCATCTCAATTTTTAATTTATGAGCTAATTGTTAATATAATGCAAATTTGTAGTGAGTATGTGTTATAATGGCTGTGGAGATGTTAGGACTATGAATAACGCATATAAGAACATATTCGTATGGCTGTTTATCGGCGGCCTGATGATAGTGCTGTTTAACCTCTTGAGCGTTCAAAAGCCCATGCAGGAGGAGCTTATTTTCTCTGATTTCCTTGAAAAACTAAAGACCGGCAACCTCGACGAGGTCATGATAAAGGAAAACGAGGTAACGGGCAAGCTCAAAGACGGCAAAGTCTTCAGGACATTTGCCATGGAATACCCCGACCTTGTAAAAGAGTTGATGGCCAAGAATGTTAAGATAACCGTGAAACCGCCTGTGTCTAACCCGTGGTATGTGAACTTTTTCTTTTCATGGGGGCCGATTATCTTTCTTGCGCTGATTTGGATATTCTTCATGCGCCAGATGCAGGTAGGCGGCAATAAGGCGATGTCGTTTGGCAAGTCCAAGGCAAGGCTTGTCTCGGACAAGACAAACAAGGTGACGTTTAAAGATGTGGCGGGCATAGAGGAGGCAAAAAATGAGGTTCAGGAGATAATAGACTTCCTC
This sequence comes from Candidatus Magnetominusculus sp. LBB02, assembly GCA_022321325.1. Lineage (GTDB taxonomy): Bacteria > Nitrospirota > Thermodesulfovibrionia > Thermodesulfovibrionales > Magnetobacteriaceae > Magnetominusculus > Magnetominusculus linsii. The sequence continues at coordinate 29,867 of JAKOEO010000011.1, forward strand.
AGAGACCCTCAGAAATTCACGCGGCTTGGCGGCAGAATCCCAAAAGGGGTATTGCTTGTAGGGCCTCCGGGAACGGGCAAGACGCTGCTTGCAAGGGCGATAGCCGGCGAGGCCGACGTGCCGTTTTATTCTATATCGGGTTCTGATTTCGTGGAGATGTTTGTGGGCGTAGGCGCCTCACGCGTCAGAGACCTCTTTGACCAGGCGAAGAAAAACGCCCCGTGCATTATATTTATTGACGAGATAGACGCCGTTGGCAGGCACCGCGGCGCAGGGCTTGGCGGCGGGCATGACGAACGCGAGCAGACCCTAAACCAACTGCTTGTGGAGATGGACGGCTTTGAAGGCAAGGAAGGCCGCATTGTCATCGCGGCAACGAACAGGCCTGACGTGCTTGACCCGGCGCTTCTACGTCCGGGGCGCTTTGACAGGCAGGTCGTTGTATCACAGCCGGATGTCAGAGGACGCGAAGAGATTCTAAGAGTGCATACCGCGGAGGTTCCCATAGAGGATAACGTGGACTTGGCCCTTATAGCCAGAGGAACGCCGGGATTTACAGGGGCGGACCTTTCTAATCTTGTCAATGAGGCCGCGCTTCTTGCCGCAAGAGATACAAAAGAGAAGGTGGAGATGTCGGACTTTGACAAGGCCAAAGATAAGGTGCTCATGGGTGTGGAAAGACGGAGCATGATAATAAGCGACGAGGAAAAGAGAAACACCGCCTATCACGAGTCAGGCCATGCCTTGGTTGCGAAGCTCACCCCGGGTACAGACCCAGTCCATAAGGTCAGCATCATTCCCAGAGGACGCGCCCTTGGCGTTACCCAGCAGCTGCCCATTGATGACAGATATACGTATTCGAGAGAGTTTCTGAAAAAGACATTAAAGGTCCTGCTTGGCGGCAGGGCTGCCGAAGAACTTGCCCTTGGCCATATGACCACAGGGGCGGGAAACGACCTTGAGCGCGCCACAGACCTCGCCAGAAAGATGGTTACCGAGTGGGGTATGTCCGATATGATGGGGCCTCTTACGTTTGGTAAAAAGGAAGAGCAGATTTTCCTCGGCAGAGAGATAGCAAAACACAAGGACTACAGCGAAAAAACGGCCATAGGAATTGACGAGGAAGTCAGAAGGCTTGTTGTCGAGGCATATGAAACCGCAAAGGACCTTCTAAAGGTTAACATAGACACGCTTGAGGCTATGGCAAAAGTGCTGCTTGACAAAGAGACCATCGGCACGGACGAGATAGACCTTATCATAGACCAAACCAAGCAGCTTCGCACTCAGACGGCCTGATATTAATTGATACTCCGCTTCAAAAGACATACTATAGACCTATCTAAAAAGACCTGCATAATGGGCATTCTAAACGTTACGCCTGATTCGTTTTCAGACGGCGGGCTGTTTTTTGACAAAGGGATGGCGGTTGACCGCGCCCTTGCAATGGTTGAAGACGGCGCAGACATAATAGATATAGGCGGCGAGTCTACGCGCCCCGGAGCGCTGGGCGTACCGCCTGAGGAACAGATAAGAAGGACCATCCCGGTGATAGAGGCAGTTGCAGACTCAATCCCCGTCCCCATATCCATTGACACGTATAAGGCTGATGTGGCGAAAAAGGCGCTTCAGACGGGCGCTGAGATAATCAACGACATAAGCGGCCTCAGATTTGACCCCGCAATGGCCTCAGTTGCCGCACTTTACGAGGCGGCTGTAGTAATAATGCACATCAAGGGCACTCCACAAGATATGCAGAGAAACCCTGTGTATGACGACCTGTTTTCTGAGATTGAAGGCTATTTTAATGAAAGCATAGCTATCGCGCTCTCATCGGGCGTAAAGAAAGAAAATATAATCCTTGACCCCGGCATAGGGTTTGGCAAGACCATAGTGCATAACCTTCAGATAATAGCCAACATGGGCAGGTTTAAAGAGCTGGGGCTGCCGCTTATGGCGGGGGTATCGAGAAAGGCATTTATAGGGCATATACTGGATGGCGCTCCCGTTGAAAAGAGACTTATGGGGACGGCGGCTATGGTTACGGCGGCCATATTAAACGGTGCAGATATTGTG
>JAKOEO010000011.1:32039-61781 GCA_022321325.1 Candidatus Magnetominusculus sp. LBB02
TATGGGGACGGCGGCTATGGTTACGGCGGCCATATTAAACGGTGCAGATATTGTGCGCGTACACGATGTAAGGGAAATTGCGGAGGTGGCGATGGCGGCGTTTGCCTTGCGGCAGGCGGCGCATGTCTGATGTGAAAATAATAACCCTATGCGGCCCGACCTCAGTTGGAAAGACTGGTGTGGCAGTTGCCCTTTCAGAGCGCCTTAATGCCGAGGTCGTTAGCGCAGATTCCATGCAGGTCTATAAAGGAATGGACATAGGGACGGCTAAGCCGGCCACAGAGCAGCGGGCAGTCACCGCCCACCATATGATAGACGTTATTGAGCCGACAGAGGCATACAGTACCGGCAAATATGTATCTGAGGCGGCTATGGCGATTGAAGACATCATCGCAAGGGGAAAAAGACCTCTGATAACCGGCGGCACCGGCCTATATATTCGCGCGATGTCAATAGGGCTTTTCACAGCGCCGGAGGCCGACTGGGCGCTAAGAAAGGACTTGATGCACGCCGAGGCGCAAACGCCTGGATTTCTGTATAACTATCTGAGCAGTCTCGACCCGCAAATCGCTCAACGCACAAGCCCAAACGACCTGCGCCGCACTGTGCGCGCCATTGAGGTAAGCCTCAAATGCGGCAGGCCGATGTCAAGCCTGCAAACTGAATTGACAAGGCCGCTTCCCTATGAATTTGTAAAGATATGCCTGATGAGGCAGCGCGACGAACTCTACGCAATGATAAACAGCAGGGTTGACGCAATGTTGAGCCTCGGTCTCATAGAAGAGGCACGGGGGCTGTTTGAGCTGCCGCTTGCCCATGCGCCCTTACAGGCAATCGGCTATAAAGAACTATTTGCTCACTTCAGAGGGGAGACGACACTCGATGAGGCTGTCTCAAACATAAAACAGGCAACGCGCCGCTACGCAAAGCGACAGATGACCTGGTTTAGAAATGAACCGGACGTCAAATGCCTGGATATAACCGGCATATTTAACGAAAATGAGATTTTACATAAATTATCAGCCATTTACCAATTTAATAACTTGAATTATTAAGAAAAATGATTTATAGTACATAAAAAGACTAAGGAGATATGAAAAAATGGCGGCAGTCAGGAGCACTACCCTGCAAGATACGTATTTGAATCTTCTCAGGAAGGAAAAGATGCCGGTTACGGTTTATCTGATAAACGGGGTGAAGTTAAAAGGCGTGATAAAAGGATTCGACAGCTTCGTCTTGATACTCAAGGATGTCAGGCAGCAGCTGATATATAAACACGCGATCTCGTCAATACTGCCTGAGGCAGATATCAACATCAAAGATGAGGAAATCCCGGACGCGATGCGCGGCGATAGTAAGGAGGCCTAGTAAGTGATCAAATTCATGCACAAGTATGCCAAGTTTTTCTACATATTTTTCTTTCTGATAATTATATCGTTCATATTCTTTTACGTCGGCCCTGTGGACAAGTCCTCAAAGCAGCCGGCGCTTATCGAGATAGGGGAAGCGAAGATTTACCCTGAGGAGTACTGGAGGATGTATGAAAATATGAAAAATTACTATTCCAACACGCTGAAGGAGAAGTTTACGCCGGAGATTGAAAAGCAGTTGAAGCTAAAAGAAGTTGTCCTTGAGGGGATGATAGACAATGAACTCATGTTAGCGGCGGCTGCCAGCCAGGGCATAACAACAAGCGACGAAGAGATAAACGACGCAATAACTCAAGACCCATCTTTTATAAGAAATGGGGTATTCAGAAAGGAAATATATCTGAGAACGCTTGAATTAAGCAGGATGACACCGCGGTATTTTGAACAGAAGAGGCGGCAAGACCTGACAATACAAAAAATGAAGAGGCTGATAGAGCTGGCAGCCGATACAAAAATAACGATTCCGAAAGAGATAGAGGCACAGCTCAAGGGTAAGGAAGAGACGGCGGATTCATTAGTGAAATCGTTGCAGGAAGAGCAAAAGGCAAAGGTTTTCAGGTCATACCTGCAAGGACTCAGAAGGGTAATCCCCGTGAAAGTAAGACCTGAGTTGATTGCATCTGCAAAGGAGACAGGCGATGCCTCCAAGCCGGTCGTTTAAACCGAGAAAGCCGCTGAAAAAGCCAGGCGGCACAGGCAAATCCGTCGAGGAAATAATACGGGAGTTGAAGGCTGCCGGTCAAAACGCAAACAGCAGCTACAGGCAGCTGTCGCTGCAGATACACGGCCTGATATGCGCAAAGTGTGGCCGCGAATTTGACGAAAAAAACAAAAGCCAGCTAACAGTCCATCACAAAGACGGCAATCACGACAATAATCCGCCGGACGGCTCAAACTGGGAAAATCTGTGTGCCTACTGCCATGACGACGAACATACAAGGGGACTTTTAGGCGATTATATATCCGGGAAATAATGAAATGCCTGATAGCGCAGCGGCTTTTGACAAACATAGAGACTTCGCAGATTTGACAGACTTGAAGGCCAATGATTGGCTACGGGAGGGCGTATGGCAAAAAGGCTTATTTTAGGGTTTTTACTGATAGCGTTATCAGTATCCTTAGCGCATCGTGAAGCGCAAGCCGCCCTTTATAGGTGGATTGACAAAAATGGCGCCTCTCATGTAACCGACTACCCGCCTCCCAACGATGAGGATACGGACACAAGCGCCTCAAAGGAACCAGAAAAAACGCAGCCTGCAGAGCCGAAAAATGCCGCCACACCACCGCCACCGGCTGCTAAGACAGAACCTCAACCTACGCCGGCTCAAAATGCCGCCACACCGCCGCCACCGGTCGTTCAGGCATCACCACCGCCGGCACAACCGGTGCCGGCTGCCGCCGCCACGCCGCGCCCAGTAGTGAAACGCAAAATGCCGCAGACAGTGAAGGCCCCTCAGAAGCCTAAGTCATTTCTGAGTAATATTCCAATAGCGCATCAGACATTGATGTTGATTTCCTTTGTAATGTTGGGTCTTGGCATCCTTAGTTATTTGGTACATATGTTTTTCCTGTATAAGATAGCTGTCCGGTTGAGCGTCTCAAAACCCTGGATAGCATGGATACCTGTTATTAATATTTACACAATGGTTCGGGCGGCAGATAAGCCATTGTGGTGGCTGCTTCTGGTATTAGTTCCGATAATAAACATCAGATTTGGCCTATATTTGTGGATGGCCATATGCGAAAGACTTGGGATAAATAGAAAATATGGGCTTTTGAGCCTTATATTTATAATAGGTCCTCTGCTTATCACAGCATCAAATAGGGTTATTCCGCAAATTGCAGGCAATTCCCAGAATTCAATTCTTATAATTTTTGCTGTGGCCGCAGTCTCAACATTGCTGACAATGGTTGCACGGGCGGCGCTTCCTGCCATTTGCTATTGGGCATCCAATAGGGTGCGAAGAGACACCTCGGCGGCATACGTGCCGCTTGGCGTATCGTCTATGCCTGATTATGAGCATGATACCGTGCCTTTTGATCAGATGAACCATGGGGCTGCCTCAGGGCTTGGCGCAACAGTCGGCGTTGCGGCGGGGGCGGCGTTTATGGCCGACACTGATGCCGGGCATGAAGGCGACGATGAGACTGTTGCCATTGCAAAGGATTCCGATGACTTTACGATAGAAGATATTATCAATGAAGACCTGGGCGCTGCAATTGATGATGACCGCGGCGTTGAGGAGACTGAGGCCGCCACTTTAGACCCCGATGCGTTCACTATAGAGGATGACACGCCACCCGCCATCAATGAAGATGGCATGGCGTCTGAGCAGACCCCTGACGATTACGACAAAGATGAGGGGGCTGGGTTTTCAGCCGGGCAGTTCTCTCTGGATGACCAGCCTGAAGGCGGCGGGCTGCTTCAACCGCAAGGACAAGAGGATGATTTCAGCTTAGACGACACGCCGGAGATTTCGCTGGATGACCGCGGCGGCGAGCGACAAGATGAGATTCAACCGCACGAACAGGCCTCAACAGGGTTTGAATTTGACCTTGAGCTGTCGGCAGATGTACCGGAAGAAATAAATGATATCAGTAATCTGGAGGAAGTCAAGCTTGCCGGCCACGAGGATATTCAGCTTGAGGCCGGGCAGTATCTGCCGGAGCCGGACTTTAGCATAGAAGAAGACAGCGGCGGCGAAGCCGTATCTCTTGAATTGGACAATTTCGACAGCGGCAAGCCGTTACCCGATATTGATGAGGCAGGTCTTTTGCATATAGACCTTCCCCCTGAGTTTTCTCTTGACGTATCTCAAGAAACTTCCGAACTTGAAATAATAGACAGCACTGAAGAGAAGGAGTATGAAATACCGTCTGAATATGCCTCGGATTTAGACTTCCCCATAGAAGACATCACCGGCAATCTGAAGATTGACACCAGCGACTTCAAGTCGCTGGCTGAAATGGTAGAGCTTGAGATGTCGGTGGAAACGCCGGAGCTTGAGACGAAATCAAAAAAGGAAGCAGCGTCTGACTCTGATAATGACGAAAGGTCCAAGCGGCCAAAAGGGCTGAAAGAAAAGCTGAAGGCGTCTTCTAAACCGGTGGCGCCGCATACTGCCGAGAACGAGGGATTGGAAGATATTCTGATATCGGGCCTGAAGCTTGAGAAAGATGATGATGACGCTCATAAGGAGAACAAACCATGAAGGAAGACTTCCTAAAGGCATTGGAATTTCGCCATGCGTGCAAGATTTTTGACTCGGCAAAGAGGATATCTGACGATGACCTGAGATTTATTCTTGAGGCAGGACGCCTAAGCCCTTCTTCGTTTGGATTGGAGCACTGGCATTTTATAGTGGTACAAACTCAGGGGCTGAAAGAGAAACTGAAAGAGGCGTGTTTTAATCAGGTACAGCTTTCAACATGCAGTTATGCCATTGTAATAGCGGCTAAAGTAGATGCCTTGCGGCCAGGGTGTGAATATGTAGAGGCACGCTTTGCCAAACTTTCAGACAGTCCTGAAATGCTTAATTTTATAAGGAGTTTTTACGCAGATTACTATGCAGGAATAGATGTGCGCCAGTGGAGCGTGACTCAGTGCCACATTGCGGCAACAAATATGATGTCGGCTGCCGCTTTTATTGGAATAGATTCGTGCCCAATCGGCGGCTTTTCCACGCCAAAGGTAATGGATGCGCTTGGGCTTGACAGAGAACAATATGATATCGGGCTTATTGTACCCATAGGATACAGGCTGAACCCTCAGCCTTCTAAGAATCGTCTGGCATTTGACAAAGTGGTTGAATATAGATAGCCGCGCAGATGAAAGCAGAGCGCAAAATACTATCGAAAGATGACAGACCCCTATATACAATAGGGGTTGCAGCGGAGTTGGTGGGGATAACCGACCAGACGCTGCGGTTGTATGAGCGGCATGGGTTAATCAAACCGTCGCGAAAAAATAAGAATCGCTTCTACTCAGAAAACGATATAAAGTGGCTCAATTGCCTGCGTGACCTGATACATGACAGGAAAATCAGCATTGAGGGGTTGAAGCTCCTGCTTGAGTATGCCCCATGCTGGGAGATAACTAATTGTCAGGAACAGGTACGGGCGCAGTGTTCAGCATTTGTCAATAAGGCCATCCCGTGCTGGGAACTTAGCAAGAAAAGATGCGGGCATAACGATGAGAACGTATGTGCAAGCTGCGTTGTCTATCTGGCGCGGTTGAATAAAAATGTCGGGCCTGCGAAAACGGGCAGCGATTAAAGGCGGAGATTTAAACCAGTGCACAATTATAAATGCGCAGACATCGAGGAGGCGTTATGGCTGAAGTGAAACCCGCAAACCCCGCACCCAAGAAAAAGAGGTCATTCGGCGGGAGTGTCTCACCAAAGGATCTTGTGGTATTCACAAGGCAGTTTTCTACAATGATAGACGCGGGGCTGCCGCTTGTTCAGGCGCTTGACATACTTTCGGTGCAAACTGAAAGCCTGGCTTTCAGAAATATAATAAGCAGGATGAAAGACGACGTCGAAAGCGGTATGACATTTGCCGATTCTGTAAAAAAACATCCCAAGGTCTTTGATGAGCTGTATGCCAACATGGTGCAGGCCGGTGAACTTGGCGGTATCCTAGATACGGTACTGCAAAACCTTGCGGATTATATAGAGAAGGCCCTCAAACTGAAAAAGAAGGTTAAGGGCGCAATGACCTATCCTATAGTCATCATTTCGATAGCCGTAATATGTATCGGCGTCATAATGGTGTTTGTTGTACCGACATTTTCGAAGATGTTCGCGCAGTTAGGGGGAACACTGCCAGCCCCTACAAGAATTATCATTGCCATGAGTAATTTCATTGCCGGCTGGGGCGGCGTAATGATTGTGGTAGCGATAGTGGCGGCGGTTTTTATATTTAAGCAAATCAGGTCTTCTGATAAGGGCAGGTATGCCACAGACCAAATATTCTTAAAGATGCCAATATTTGGGGTGCTTATACAGAAGGTAGCGGTGGCCAAGTTCACCCGTACCCTTGGCACGCTGATCAGAAGCGGCGTACCCATCCTGGAGGCCCTTGAAAATACCGCAAAGACATCGGGCAACAAGGTAGTGGAAAGAACCATTAACATAGTTCGCAGCGCCGTAACCGAGGGACAAACAATGGTTGAGCCACTGTCAAAAGCGCGGGTGTTTCCGCCAATGGTAACAAGCATGGTGTCTATTGGAGAGTCCACCGGCGCGCTTGACGCAATGCTTTCCAAGATAGCGGATTTTTATGACGAGGAAGTTGACCAGGCCGTCTCAAACCTTACCGCCCTGATGGAGCCGCTGATGATAGTGTTTTTAGGCGGCACGGTTGGTTTTACGGTCGTTGCCATGTACCTGCCCATATTTAAGATGGTAACGCTGATTAAGTAACGCGGTACTGATGGAGATAACTAAGCTCAGGTCGTTGATACTCCTGAGGGTCTTTATCACGTACCTGCTGCTGGCCTCTTTTTTTCTTTTTGACCAGAGGTTTGTGATATTTACATATCCGGTCTTGCTTTCTTATCTTGCCGCATTCATTTTCTTTCTGACAATCATATACCTGATAATTTATAAATTCCTACAGAAATCATATGACAAAACGCCTGAAGACACTATGCGGCCTCTTTATTTATTCACATATTTTCAAATAACATTTGATATAATTCTGATTATCACGCTGATTATGATAACCGGCGGGATAGACAGCTGGTTTTCGTTTTTACTGCTTGTAAACGTAATAAGCGCCGGGATTACGCTTGGAAGGCGTACTATACTAATCATAGCCGGCGTAAGCGGCGTCTTATATGGCGTTGTCCTGGAGCTGCAATTCTACCAGATACTAAGGGTGCCATATCTAAGGAGCTTAGGCCCGAAGGATTTCTTTTATAATATATTTGCCAATATTACAGCCCTCTTACTGGTAGCCTACCTCAGCCGTTATCTTCTGATAGACCTTGAGCAGACATCGCGCAGCCTTGTAAAGAAGGAAAGAGACTTCAGCGACCTGTTCGCCTTTCACAGGGAGGTAATAGAAAACATACCAAGCGGACTTCTCTACACAGACACAGAAGGCAAGGTGATGTTGTTTAACCGCCCGGCTGAGCAGATAACAGGCATAAGCCGTGAAACCGCCGTGGGAATGACCATTTCAGACATCTTTGATTTCATCGGCCTTCCGCCCTCCCAAGGTATATATAAGGGGACAATGGCGGCGAACAATAAAATTATTGAATTACGATTCTCTCTGCACACTGATAACTCAGGCCAAATGATGGGGTTTGTCATTACTTTTGAGGATTTAACAAAGATAACAGAGCTAGAGCGCGAGATGAAGGAAAAGGAAAATCTGGCCGCCATTGGAGAGCTTTCAGCCAACATCGCCCATGAGATAAGAAACCCTCTTGCAGCCCTGCGCGCCTCTATCGAGATGTTGAGAGAAGGGTCAGTTCCGGCTGATAAGACGGCAAGAGTTATGGAGATTGCCCTCTATGAGATGGACAGACTTAATAAGATAATCACTGATTTTCTTGTTTATTCAAATCCGAGGCCGCCGCAATTTACAGAGGTCTGCGTTACTGCCATGCTTAGAGAGACAATAGAGATGCTTCGTAATTCTTTGGCCGACCCATCAGCCCAAAGCGATAGCCGGCTTCAGATAATAACCGAAGGTCTGGATGAGGATGTGATCATCACCGGCGATGGGGACAAACTCAAACAGGTGTTTTGGAATATGTGCCTCAATGCCATGCAGTCATTCAGATGTCCGGCTAAAGAAGACAACGCAGGGCAGAGCCGGGTTGTAGTTGCTGCAAAAAGCGCAAAAGGTTATGTTACAATAACATTTCAGGACAATGGCGTCGGCATAAGACCGGATACATTAAAAAAGATATTCTATCCATTTTTTACGACAAAAAAGGGAGGATCGGGGCTGGGTCTTGCCATAGTATACAGGATTATACAGGAACACATGGGCAAAATTAACGTCAGAAGCGCTGAAGGCGTCGGCACGACTTTTAATATAATATTGCCGGCCACGCATGAAGCTGGAGGACATCTCGATGACCATGGGTAAGATACTCGTAGTAGAAGACGAAAAAAGCATGAACGACATTCTGAAACTCCTCCTCGAAGGCGAGGGTTATGACGTTATAAGCGCCTTTGACGGCCGAGAGGGCATAGAAATATTGAGACAGGACATCTTCGACATTGTAATAACGGACATAAAGATGCCGGTTGGAAGCGGCCACGAGATATTAAAAGAAGTCAGGGAACTCTCGCCTGAGACGATGGTTCTGATGATAACCGCCTTCGGCACGACTGAAGACGCGATAGAGGCAATGAAAGCCGGCGCATATGATTATATAAATAAGCCGTTTAAGATAGACGAAATAAGATTAATCGTCAAAAATGCCCTTGAGAGGCGTTTGTTAAGCCGCGAGGTCAAAAACCTGCGTTCTCAGGTGGTGTTCACATTTGAAAAGATAGCAGGCAAGAGCAAGGCAATACGCGACCTTTTACTTACTCTTCCCAAAGTGGCCGAAAGCAGCGCCAATGTCCTGATAACAGGCGAAAGCGGCTCTGGCAAGGAACTTATAGCAAGAGCCGTTCACAACCTAAGCAAGCGTTCTGCCAAGGAATTTCTTCCAATAAACTGTGCCGCCCTTCCCGAAGGGCTTTTAGAGAGCGAACTATTTGGCTACATGAGGGGGGCGTTTACAGGAGCAAACTCAAACAAGTCCGGCCTGTTTGAGGCCGCTGACGGCGGCACAATATTCCTTGACGAAATTGGCGATATGCCGCAAAACCTTCAGGCCAAGATTCTCCGTGTGCTTGAGGACGGCTCATTCAGGCGCATAGGCGACACAAAAGACCTCACCGTTGATGTGAGGGTAATCTCGGCAACAAATAAGAATTTGAAAGACGAGGCCGCCGCGGCCAGATTCAGGGCTGACTTGTTTTATAGGTTAAATGTCATCCCCATTCACATACCTCCTCTTAGGGAAAGAAAAGAGGATATCCCTGTGATAATTGATTTTTATCTGGAGAAAAACAATGCCTCGCACATAAAATTAACGCGCGGGGCAATAGACATTCTTATGAAATACCCGTGGCACGGCAATGTCAGAGAACTTGAAAACACGCTTGACCGCCTGCGTACGTTTAGCGATAAGTCTGTCATCGCCGAGGAAGACCTTCCTGAGGATATACGCTCTCTACCTGATGATATGTCAGCGGCTTTAGCGCCCTGCGCCGATTTCCCCGATGAGGGCATATCGCTTGACGACATATTGATGGAGACCGAGAAGAAATACCTCATCGCTGCACTTGAAAGGTCAGGCGGCAGCAAGACCGACGCGGCAAGCCTGCTTAGAATCTCTTTCAGGCAGTTGCGCCACAGGCTGAAAAAGTACGGACTGGGTTGACCGGCGTTGTGTGCGCTGTGATACAATAGATACTATAATTGTAAAAAAAAGGGGGGGGCACATTGGAGATAAAGATTGCGGAGAATGACGTAAAGGCAGACGTACTAATCTTACCGCTTACAGAGGATTATGAGGGCGCTCTATATTCAAAACTTGATAAAGAGACCGACGGCCTTATAAAGCGCGTAATAGAGACGAAAGAATTCACCGGCAAGCACTCAGAACTGACACGGCTTTATACGAAAACTGGCAAAGTCGTCCTCGTGGGATTAGGCAAGGCTGCCGAGGTTACGCCCGAAAGACTTCGCAGGGCTGGCGGCAAGGTATTTCTGTCGCCATATCTCAAAGGCGCAAATGTCGCAACGGCAGCCCTTTCTACTGGGATATTTGATGAGCTGTTGAAAGACTCCCGCCACACGGCGGCCTTCTATTTTATCGAGGGTGGGCTTTTAAGCCGCTACGAGTTCAAACAATATAAGAAGCCTGAAAAAGAACAGCAAAGCAATCTAAAGACACTGATAGTGTCGGGGGGGCTTGGCAGCTCCGGCACATCGCTCAAATGGCTTAATGCTGTAATACCTGCCGTAAGCTTTGCCCGCGACCTGGTCAATACGCCGTCGTCTGATATGACGCCCACGATTTTGGCCGAGCAGGCAAAGACCCTTGCCGGTAAGCGCGTAAAGGTCAAGATTCTGGAGGCCGATGCAGCGAAAAAAGAGGGCATGGGGTCGTATCTGTCTGTTGCGAAGGGGTCAGTGGAGCCGCCAAAGTTTATAGTGATCGAATATAAGGGCGCTGCGTCGGCAAAGGCCGCGCCGGTTGCCATAATCGGCAAGTCGATAACGTTTGACAGCGGGGGAATTTCCATAAAACCGGCTGACGGCATGGAGAAGATGAAGTATGACATGGCAGGCGGGGCGGCGGCGCTGGGGATAATAAAGGCGGCGGCGCTGTTACAGCTTCCTATGAATTTAATTGCCATATTGCCGGCAACCGAGAACATGCCTAGCGGCAGCGCCACGCGCCCTGGAGATGTCGTTACGGCCATTACCGGCAAGACCATAGAGATACTAAACACAGACGCCGAGGGACGCCTTGTCCTTGCTGACGCAATAGGCTATGCGATAAAGCACTACAAGCCGTCGGCCATAATAGATATGGCCACGCTTACGGGGGCGTGTTCGATTGCGCTTGGCAACGAGGCCGCCGCGATGATGGGAAATAACGATGCCCTGATGGACAAATTGAAAAAGGCATCGGCAGAGACATATGAGCGCGTGTGGCAGATGCCGCTTTATGAGGAGTACAAGGACTATCTCAAGAGTGACGTAGCGGATATAAAAAACATAGGCGGCAGGACGGGCGGGCTTGTAACGGCGGCGTATTTTCTGAGTGAATTCGTCACTGACACACCGTGGGTACATCTGGACATAGCCTCAACGGCTTTTACGGACAAGGACAAGCCGTACATATGCAAGGGGGCAACGGGCATAGGGGTTCGGCTGGTAATGGATTATCTGATAAACTCAAATGATTAAAACGACATACAAAAAGGTAAGGCCGTACACGACAAAGGACGGCTCAGAGATAAGAGAGCTGATGCACCCGCATGTACACGGCAATAGGAACCAGAGCCTTGCCGAGGCGATAGTAAAGGTAAACGGGCAGACGGCGCTGCACAAACACGACCAAAGCGAGGAGATATATTACATAACGGCGGGCAGGGGGCTGATGACGCTGAAAGATGAGGTATTTGAGCTGTCGGCCGGAGATGCGGTATGTATAGAGCCGGGCACACCGCATAAGATAAAAAACACGGGCACAGTGCCTCTAAAAATTCTATGCCTCTGCAGCCCGCCCTACAGCCACGAAGATACAGAGATGGTATAAGATGGGGGTGTTAGCGATAGTAACTATTCATATTTCCATTAAATTCACCTATCCCCTTTAGTCCCAGCGCAAAAAATAAAGGCTCCTACGAATAGGAGCCATGCGTCCCCAGACCAGCCGGGTCGTCCTGCGTTTCCTTATTATGGGAAGCTACAGGCACGGATATGTTATACTTGATAAATATTATCATATCATAATTGATATGTCAAGCAAATTATTATTAATAGGAGATTGTTATGGGATATACTCTTGGGCTTGATTTAGGCACAAATTCAATTGGTTGGGCTTGTATAAACGTTGAATCTGAGCAAATTATAGCTGCTGGCGTCCGTATTTTTCAGGAAAGCATAGATAATAAAAGTAAATTATCGAAAAATACTAATCGTCGCCAGAAAAGGCATCTTAGGCGGCAGTATGAGAGAAAACGTTTAAGAAGAGACGATCTTACTGAGAAATTAAAAGCGTACCAAATGTTTTCTGATGACAGTTCTCTCAAGTTTTATGATATGAATCCTTATGAACTACGGGCAAACGGGCTTGACAGGCAACTGTCTAAGTTAGAGTTTGGCAGAGTGCTGCTTCATTTAAGCAAAAGGCGTGGGTTTAAGAGCAACAGAAAGTCTCAAACTGAGGATACAAACAAATCTGAGTTTAAAGAGGCTTTAAACAGTTTTGACAATGATATAAAAGTCAGTAACTGCCGAACTATAGGCGAGTATCTGCATTCATTACAGGTGAAGGGAGATAAAATCAGGTGCCAACCAACACAGAGGCAGCACTACGACATTGAGTATGACCTCCTATGGGCAAAACAGAGCCTCTACTATCCAGAGCTTACCGACGAAATAAAAGCCGAACTAAAAGACATCATCTTTTTCCAGCGCCCATTGGAATCTGCTGCACGTTTAATCGGCAAATGCGCGCTTGAGCCTGACAAGAAACGATGCCCAAAAAGCGCCTTCCAGTTTCAACTGTTTCGCATCCTCGAACAGGTGAACAGGCTTAGCTGTCAGGACGAAAACGGCAATGAGATAAAATTATACAGGTCTGCCGATGAGGAGCTTAGCTCTGAAACCAGAAAGCTCAGAGATGAGCTAATCATGGCGCTTAAATCTAAGGAGAAGATGTCTTTCAACGCAATCAGAAAGCAGTTAAAATTAGATGACGCCACCTTTTTTAACCTCGAACAAGACGACTTCATTATTGGAGATAAAACCAGCCACACTTTTAGAAAAATCTTTAAGAAAGGGTGGGATGTTTTCTCGGAAATCGAAAGAGAGAAAATCCTACAGGTAATCAACTTTGCAAACGATGACGACTGGCTTAAAAAATATGCAATGGAAAAATGGCATTTGGATGAGAGTTCGGCCCAGTCCGTTGTTAAAATTAAACTTGAACCCGGTTACGCTAATTATTCGTTAAAGGCAATCAACAAAATCCTGCCCTTTTTGCTTGACGGCCTGAATCTCCACGACGCGAGGATTAGGGCTGGTTATGAAAACGCCGATACAGGCAAAAGCCAAATTGACATCATTAGAGGCGTTCGCAATCCGATTGTCTCAAGGACGCTGTACGAGGCGCTCGGTTTGGTTAACAGTATAGAAAAGACTTACGGAGAGCCGGCACTTATTAGAGTCGAAATGGCCAGAGAACTGAAGGCTTCAAAAGATCAAAGGGCTAAAACCAATAAGAAAAACCGTGAAAACAAGGAAAAGAACGAACGAGTGGCTGAAGCGCTTATCGCCTTAGGCATAATTCCTAACCATGACGCCATTATGAAATACAAGCTCTGGGAGGAATGTAAGGGGCAATGTCCGTATACCGGAGTTAATATCTCAACGGCTGACCTGTTCTCTGCCGCCTTTGAAATTGAACATATAATCCCGTACTGCCGCTGCTGTGACGATTCATTTATGAACCTAACACTGTGCGAAGTAAATGAAAACAGGAGAAAAGGCGATAACACACCCGTTGAGTGCTATGGCGGTACACCTCAGTTTGATGACATTCTAAAAAGGATAAAGGTTATGCCTAAGGCTAAGCAGCGCAAATTCATGTTAACAGAAATTGACGATGACTTTGCCAATAGCCAGCTAAACGACACCGCTTATATGAGCCGAGAGGCTGTGCGGCTTTTTGGTAATAAATTTAAGGTGCAGGTAACAAAAGGGCAGGTTACCTCACAGATACGCCACCTTTGGGGGCTAAACAGCATCTTGGGCCTCGACTATGAGAAAAACCGTACAGACCACCGCCATCATGCCATTGACGCTATTGTCATAGCCCTGACAGATGTTAAGACGATTCAAACGCTTTCCCGCTACAGTCAATACAAAAAGCTGCCGACACAGGAAAAATTCCCCGCACCATGGGAATATTTTCGTAACGATGTTGACGGCGTGATTAAAAAAATGCTGGTCTCGATACGCGTTAATAAGAGATTGAGAGGGCAGCTCCACGAAGAGACATTTTACGGCTTCACCGGCATAAAAGACGGCAAAAACAAGCAGATATTCCGTGTCAGGAAAAATATTGCTGACATTACATTATCTAATGTCGAGCAAATAGCAGACCGCGCTATTAGAGAATTGATTAGAAGAGCCTTAATTAATGGCACCATCAAGTCTGACCCGCCAACTCTGACTAATAAACACGGCAAGGGCATTCCTATCAGAAAAGTAATTATTCATATACCGGCGAGCAATATGATAGCGCTGCCGGGAAGAAATAAAACCTATGTTGCCCCCGGGTCCAACCATCACATTATCATCTATCGCTATAAAGATGACAAAGGCAGGTCAAAGCAAGGCGGCGAGGTTTGCAGCTTCTTTGAGGCGGTCAGATGCTTTAGACATGGGGATAAAGTTATAAAGAAAGACCTCGGACAAAACAAGGAGTTTCTCTTTTCTTTGTCTATCAATGAAATGTTTATACTCAATGAGAACGAAATATCTCTTGATCCCCAAAACTATGAAGAGATTTCTAAGAAGCTTTACAGGGTTCAGAAAATAGATGCAGGGAATATACGGGTAACCCTAAGACGCCACTGCGAGGCCACACTTGATGCGTCGTCTTCTAGCCCCACTCCTAACACCTTAAGAGGTATAAAGGTCATAGTTGACAGACTTGGAAGGATATCAAAAACCAATGATTAAACGAACTGTAAGCATAGATAACCCGTCGAGGCTGAATATTGAACATAAACAGCTTGTTATCACACAAAATAATGAGACTGTAGGCATGGTCCCTGTTGAGGACATAGCCCTTTTGATTGTGGAAAACCCAAACGTGACTTATACACATTCATGTTTTATGTCTCTGCTTGAGAATAATGCGGCTATAGTCCTCACTGGAAAAGACCATTACCCTGCCGGCCTCTTTCTACCTCTTCAGACAAATTCTGTGCAGACGGAGCGTTTTAAATCACAGATTGAGGCAACAGAGGCCCTCAAAAAACAACTATGGCAGCAAATAGTTCGTAAGAAGATAACTAATCAGGCCAAGCTGCTGGAAAGTGCGAATGCAGCAACAGCGCCGCTTACTGAGATAGTAAGAAAAGTGAAATCAGGCGATTCAAATAATCTTGAGGCCTATGCCGCCCGCTATTACTGGAAAAGCCTATTTGGTAAACGTTTCAAACGAGACAGGTTTGGCCTTTACCCGAACAATCTCTTAAACTATGGCTACATCATACTCAGGGCGGCGGCTGCCCGTTGTTTGGTTAGTTCGGGGTTGCTGCCCACGCTGGGCATTCATCATCGCAATAAGTATAACGCTTTCTGCCTGGCGGATGACATCATGGAACCATACCGTGTGTTTATTGACAGGAAGGTGTATGAGCTCCACGGCGCCGCCGACGGCGCGGGTGAACTTGAAGTACAGGACGTAGATGACCTGCCAGATAAAATGTCCTTGACCAAAGAGATAAAAAGGGATCTGCTCAGTTTGTTAGCTGCCGATGTAGTTTTAGACGGAGATATTTTTCCGCTGATGACGGCCTTAAACAGAACGACGGCGTCGCTGCAGCGGTGTTTTGCAAAAGAGCAGAAATACATCGAGTATCCAACGCTGTGATGTTGGCTAAACATGTGCGAGCTAAATAAATATAAGATTATGTGGCTAATAGTTCTATTTGATTTACCGACTGATACGAGTAAGGCAAGAAAAGCCTACACGAAATTCAGAAACTTTCTCCTTGATGACGGATTCAACATGATGCAGTACTCGGTGTACTATCGCCACTGCGCAAGCAGGGAAAATGCTGAGGCCCACACACGGCGCATAAAAGCGGCTCTTCCTGAAAAGGGATCTGTCAACATCATATCCATTACAGACAAGCAGTTCGGCGACATCCAAAGTTTTGTGGGAAGAAAAGAAAAATCAGTTCCTAACGCCCCACATCAGCTTGAGTTATTTTGAAGCCAAAAACACTAATTTTGATTAATCGTATGTTTCAGCCGCCTATAAATACCTCCTCCCTCATTTTTCATTACCACGTTTTACTAATTTACCCTTTCATTTCAACTACTTGTGTAGTTGCCAGTATAACATATCCGTGCCTGACGCAACCCACAACGTCAGGATTGATTTTAACTTGGACGTGTACAGTATAACATATCCGTGCCTGACGCAACCCACAACGGAGAAGGACGAGGAAGCCAACGTTACTGCCAGTATAACATATCCGTGCCTGACGCAACCCACAACCCGAAGCGGCGCGAGGGCGATATGATACTTAGTATAACATATCCGTGCCTGACGCAACCCACAACAGGCTGCCCGGAAACCCGCATTATATATGGAGTATAACATATCCGTGCCTGACGCAACCCACAACTCAAGGACAGCCATTATCTGCTGTATGCCCAGTATAACATATCCGTGCCTGACGCAACCCACAACGCTGATGGGTTTGTCTTTTCGTTCTCAATTAGTATAACATATCCGTGCCTGACGCAACCCACAACTTTAGGGTCACAGGTGTCCCCTTTAGGGTCAGTATAACATATCCGTGCCTGACGCAACCCACAACGCATGGATTTGCACTCCACACCCGCAAATAGTATAACATATCCGTGCCTGACGCAACCCACAACCGTAAAGCATGCCAGCAATTGCGCGCAGGCAGTATAACATATCCGTGCCTGACGCAACCCACAACACCCGCATCTTCATGCCCTTCGCGGTCTGCAGTATAACATATCCGTGCCTGACGCAACCCACAACAGGCGTGAATGTCTCGTCATTTGCCCCGCCAGTATAACATATCCGTGCCTGACGCAACCCACAACAAGCAAATAGGAATGCCGCTGTTAGATTGTAGTATAACATATCCGTGCCTGACGCAACCCACAACGGCGATTAGATTGGCCGAGATAACGCCCGGAGTATAACATATCCGTGCCTGACGCAACCCACAACTGTGGGTAGTTAGGGATCAGCATCATAGCAAAGTAAGCGTCTAAATAACCACACCTATAGATTTCACGCCAAAGGCATCTCTATCGACATATTGCGGCAGCAGGGATTTATAATCATCTTCGTTTTAGGCGTAAGGCAATTTTTCAAAGATATACCACAAATATTTATAAGGCTCCAGCCCGTTTGCCTTAGCCGTTTCTATCAGGCTGTCTCAGCACCGCGGGGATGGCCGGAGAATAGCCAGTTCTTACGACCCACTACAAATGGCCTGACAGCATTTTCAGCAAGATTGTTATCAGGTCTTAAACGGCCGTCCTCTATGTAACGCTCAAGTTTAACCCATTGGTTCAGCGTATATCTTATCGCCGTACCTAATAAACCCTTCGGCGGCGTTGCCTTCTCTCGTTCTATCAGCCATAATCGAAATTCCTCAAGCAGCGGCTTTGCCTCATTCTGCCGGATTCTATACAGTTCATCATCTGAAAGCCCCAGTGCCTTTTTCTCAATACCATACAACCGGCCTATATATTCCATTGCTACTTCCCCGCTGCCACGCCTTCTCTTATTTTTGGGCTGTGCCTCTATCGCCTCAACAAACTTACGCCGCGCATGTGCCCAGCAGCCAACATGTACTATCCCTTCTATTGATTCAAGGAAATCATACCCTGCGTATCCATCAGTCTGCACATACCCCTCATACCCTGTCAGAAAACTCCGGGCCACATCCCCCGCGCGTGTCCTGTGATACTGGTATATTAATGCCGGTTTCTCAGGAGCCCCTCCGCGAAATATCCACATGTAGGACTTCGTCTTGTCAGACCGTCCCGGCTCTTTCATAACCTGCACCGTTGTCTCATCTATATTGATTACCGGCCCAAACCTTTTGGCCATCGTGGAGCGGCTTAGCTCCACCCCTATTCTCTGATATATCTTTTCTTGCCGATATAGCGGCAGCGCATCTACAAACTTAGATGTCAGTATCTGTGCCAACAGCCCCGGTGTGGATATCCCCTGTGGATTGTCTGCGGCGGTAACTCCGCTGTCTTTACCACCGACCCCTCAACCCCTACAGGCATACTTATATCTTATATGCCTTATTACCTGCATTCCTGCCGGTACTATGACCAGTTTCTCTGATACCTCTTCTCCTATGCGGCTGAGATGCTTTCCACATGCACATACCTTTTCCTCTTCTTTTATATCATGGATTTCCTCAATGCGTGGAAGGTCTTCAGGCAGCGTTTCTGTCGCTGCCGTTATCAAGCAGTCATATCACAACTCCCTGTTATTATGCAATATTTATTTCATAACACCGTCCTATATTTAAGCCTCCCATGTGCATTGCCCTGATTGATTTCAAGACCGTCAAGCAGCCAGTTTAGTTCTCTCATCCCTATCTCAAAACTCTTACTTGTCGTCTCTGGCCACTTGAACCTGTCCTTCTCAAGGCGCCTCTGCCACAAGCAAAATCCGCTTCTGTTCCAATATAATATCTTCACTATGGTGCGTCTCCGATTGCTGAATGCAAAGAAATACCCTGAAAATGGATCAAGCTCCAGCGCCCCCTCTACAAGCACCGACAGCTTGTTTATTGATTTTCTCATGTCTGTGCTGCCCCCAGCCAGATATTCCCGAACATTCGCGCTTTGATTAATCATCGATCCAGCGTCTCCACTATTTGCTTTAGCGTAACCGGGTTGAAGCCCTCTCTTACTTCTATACAATAACTCGTTCCGATCTTCAGGCTTAGAGAAGGACTTGATTTCTCAATCTCCTTCTCTTCGATTATCCGCACGGGATGAAATACTGCCTTTGCCGAGGATTTATCGAATTTCCTCTTCTGATAGGCGAATTCTTTTAGTTTTAACTCATACTGCCGACAGTACTCCGCTTGTGTCTTCCCACTTGCCTGCCATGCCTCTATATGGGCATTCCAATAGCTGACTGATGCTTTTGCTGTTGATTCCTGCTTTCCTCTGCTTGTCATCATGAACATCCTTGTTTCGGCTCATTATGACAGCTCCTTTTGTTCTTGTAAAGATGGGGATTTCTTGACGCTTACTGTTCTTTTGAAACTCAAGCAATGACGAATCCTGAAAAAACATCATCGCAAATGCCGACATCACCACATTGTGAATGCTATATCGTATCTTGCCCTTTTCCCTATAATCCGCAAGCCCCTCCAGTATAGAGGAAAACGCTTCCCTTAAAACCCCAAAGGACAGATGTCTTTTTATCTTCATGAATAAACATATCATAAAGATAAACAAAAAATATAGTGTCATTATCTTGACTCTTCACGGAGGTAACAAGCATATTGTGTGCCTTTTAGAGGAATAAATTATTGAAAGCGCCAATATTATGACACTCTTAGCCCTAGCCTTTGCGAAAAATATATTCCCTCCTCTTTGTGTCCCCTTTTATTATGCCCAATTGCCTGTTCATTGAGAATTGCTGGTCAAGGCAAAAGCGACTGACATGCCTGCCTTATGATACAATTGTTGTAAGTCAGTTGCTTACTCACTGAGAACATTTCAAACCGAGACAATCCCGTCCCTTCATGGCTGTCTGAACAATACCATGACATTGCCCATTTCCCATTCTTTTTTGTAATGGGAGTTTCCTATGGCGAGATTTGAGCTATGCTCCGGCCTTTGCGATATGATAGCACATGGGACGAATTTGTTATTTGAAAACATTGCCGAGCTGTTTCTTACGCCGACATGCTCAATTCTAACCTTGGCGTTCGCCCTGTTTAAGACAATCCAGAAAGGATACTCCCATGAGTCCTCACCTGCCAATAACAGGCCGACATCAGTGCAGCCTCTGGCGTTAATTATGTCGGCGGCGCCTGTGTAGGGTGCCTCAAGCTCCTTGCGGCTCATAAAGTATTGTGAAGTCCGGCTGGTAACAAAGATGCTTGACTTACCTAAAAGCGGACGGCGCTCGTTAAGAAATACCCACGGCAGCGATGTACACAGGACGATGATTATCGCCGCGTTTGTAAGTTTTTGATTTTTTTGCGAGCAGAGCGCGGCAAACGGCATAGACAGCACAAAGAGGGCCACATGGTAGCGGCTGTTCCACGGCGACCACTTCAGAAACTGGTTCATTAGCATAAAGGCAAGAGCCAAAGAGGCCGCATAAACTATCATCGTATCTGACTGCCTCCTGATGAGCAATAACGCCGTACATATCACAAGCATATGGACAAGATTGCCTGCGTCGTCCTCATGAAACGTAAATGGAATCACGAAGGCGTTAAATGAAGATGACGGGGCGTCAGTGCCGCGAATATTGATGTGCAGGAGTTTATGCAGCCCGATAAGGGCGTCTCTGACAGCATTGTTGATACCCTCTGAAGGCGTTCCCATGTGAAGGCCGATGTGTTTTATCGTGTTGGAGAGAAGCCCTACAATAGAGAGTCCCTTTATAGTCCCCTTGTCTGACCATACCTGGGGGGCAAGGGGATGGCCATAGGCCGCTAAATTCCTTGTAAAGTGACCGGCATTGAGCGTAAGTACGAAAACGGCTATAATCAGCACAGACTGAGGCAGTCTTGCCGGGGACTTTTTTATTAACACAACAGTACACCACAGGGCAAATGGAAAGACATAGAAATATGAGGTTGATTTGACCAAAATGGCCATGCCAAGCGCTATGCCAACTGCCGCTGAAATTGACGGCGTAGGGGAGTCTTTAAGTATCAGGGCATAGTAGACAAAACAAACCAGCCAGAAGGCCGCGGCATAGTCGTTTTGTGTGCTTGTGGCCTGTAAAATCCCCATAGGAATTGAGGCCGTAAGGGCTGCCGCTAAAATCTGCCCCCGTCTGTCTGCCCCTAGCTGACCGGCAATCAGCGATACGCCTACAACGCTGCCAACCATGCTAAACCACTGCACAAGGGCGGCAAAGCGGTCGCTGCCACTTAAGACTATAAAATGTAGCAGCGCAAACTCGGCCCCCGGGTCTGAGAACAACTGCCTTTCCACAT
Source organism: Candidatus Magnetominusculus sp. LBB02 (assembly GCA_022321325.1). Lineage (GTDB taxonomy): Bacteria > Nitrospirota > Thermodesulfovibrionia > Thermodesulfovibrionales > Magnetobacteriaceae > Magnetominusculus > Magnetominusculus linsii. Next base: position 53,236 of record JAKOEO010000011.1, read on the forward strand.
TCGTAGGATAATAGGAAAGACTGGCGTTTTGAGTCCAGTGCATTACTCTGGAAAGGTGATATGTCATCGAATCCCAGTTATTAGGGGCGCTGACAGTTGCCGTTACAAAAGTCGCCAAAAAGATAAACGCGGTATACGCTAATAGCATAATCTCAAAACGGCTAAGCGCTGGGGGCGGGTTAGACTCTATTGGTTTAGGTTTAGAGATGACAACGAAATAATAAAGACACGAAAGGGCTGCCGCAACTGCCCAAAACACAGTGATTGGCCAAAATGACAATGCCTTAAAGAGGCTCAGCGCCTCTGTTGACATTGCCATGAGCAGTCCCCAAACAACCGTTGCCGCCATAAAAGACTGCCGACTGCCATCCCTATGGTGTCCTTTATAAAAGGATAGGAAAATAAAGAAAAAACACGCGGCGGCTGCTACTAAATACATTGCCAGAGCCTTCTCCGGTTATATCTTGCCGACTCTATAGATAGGCATTTTAAATATTTCCCCTAATCTGGCAACAGGCAGGCCGACAGTCTGCCAAAGCTTTGCAAATGAGCGGCTGTTATGAATCCACAGATGAGATAGGGGGTTAAAGGCGTCTCTGAGGTCAACAGAGGCCTCCATCGTATCCAGCACGGGACAATGCACTAAGACCTTGCCGCCCTCGGTCAGCCTTGATTTTATATTTTGAACAAACGCTATTTGATCAGGGACATGTTCAAGCACATCTATGACGACAATTATGCCGTAGGCTTGGCTGGCACCCGGTGGAAACTCGCCGTGGTGAACCGTAACGCCGGTCTTTTTTGTCACATGTTCGGCAAGATTTTTATCCATCTCAACGCCGACAGAGTCATAGCCTGCCTGTTTCAACTCATAGAGCAGGCGGCCATTTCCAGAGCCTATCTCAAGCAGATTGCAAGGTGGAGGCGCAATCTCCTTTATCCATGCGATATACTGGGGGATTCTGTCGTGCATGTCGCCCTCATAGCGCTCATCAACAGAGGGGCGCTTGTGCAGGGTCTGATATTCATACCAGTACATGGAGGTGTAAAACCTCTGGAGGCTCTCTAAGGTTGGTTTGAATCGTACTGCCTTACAGCCGCAGCTTACACAGTTCAGATATAGCTCAAACTCCGGCGACCAATACTCTAAAGCGCCGCCGCACCAGCACTGTGTGGTCAGCGTAAAACTCATCGCCTCAATAAACGGCCTTAGACCGGGGTCTGATTTGGCTGATATTATCTCTCTGATTTCTGCGTCTTGCACTGTGCTATGCCTTGATTATCTTACCTTGATATTTGTGGGAGTTTTTAATCATATTTCTCGTATCAATAACCATTTTGGCGTTTGTGGCGATAAACTCCGGGTCATATACAGAGTGGTCCGTGCTGATAAGTACGCAGTCATAGGCTTCGAGGTTTTCGGCAGTCAGAGCGGTTGATGTCTTTTTAAAATGGTATTTCCTTGTCTTTGGCATTTCAGGGATATAGGGGTCGTTGTAATCTACGACGGCGCCTTTTTTTTGCAGGATATCATATAGTTTAAGCGATGGGGATTCCCTTATATCGTCAAGGTCTTTTTTGTATGACAGGCCGAGGATAAGCACCTTTGCACCCTTGATGCTTTTGCCTTTTTCGCTTAGGGCCTCTATGGTTTTGGCAATGACATAGTGAGGCATGGAGGTGTTTATCTCGCCGGCGAGATTGATAAATCTTGTTGAGACCTCGTACTCGCGCGCCTTCCACTCCAGATAAAACGGGTCAATGGGGATGCAGTGCCCGCCAAGCCCCGGCCCGGGATAAAACGCCTGATAACCAAACGGTTTTGTCTTAGCCGCCTCTATGACCTCCCATACATCAATTCCCATTTTATCGAAGAGCATTTTCAGCTCGTTTACAAGGGCAATGTTAACTGAGCGGTAGATGTTTTCAAGCAGTTTTGTGGCCTCAGCCGCCTTGGTGGAAGACACGGGAATGGTTCTGACCACGATAGCGTCATATAGCGCCTGCGCTGCGGCAAGGCAGTCGGGCGTGAGGCCTCCTACGACCTTAGGGATTGTCGAGGTGGAGAAGTCCTTATTATTTGGGTCTTCGCGCTCAGGGGAAAAGGCAAGGAAGAAGTCCTCACCGGCCTTCAATCCACCGGCCTCAAGAATTGGCCGCATGTCTTCGTCTGTGGTGCCTGGATATGTGGTGGACTCAAGGACGACGAGCTTTCCTTTGGTCAGATATTTAGCGATTGTCCTTGTGGTGTTAAGCACAAAGGACAAGTCTGGTTCATGGTGGCGGCCAAGCGGCGTTGGGACGCAAATAACAATGCAGTCGGCTTCAGTAAGCCGCGAGAAATCTGAGCTTGGAGAAAACAGCGGCAGACACGCCTTAATCTTAGCCTCTTCGATATGTTTAATATAGCTCTTGCCGGCCGCAAGCGCGTTGACCTTCACCTCGTCTATATCGAAGCCGATGCAATGAAAACCCGCCCTGCAAAACTCCACAACAAGCGGAATCCCGACATAGCCAAGCCCAATAACGCCGACAACGGCGGTCTTTGTCCTTATCTTATCTATTAATTTGACCAACCCGGCATTATCTGCCAATCTCTACCTCCTTAAGCCTTACATAGTTACCGGCAACCGATACAAGACATCGCGCTACGCTATCCTATCACAACCGTGCAATTGATTTCTACTATCCAGACCTCCAGAGCAAATGTATTTGAAAAAATTATAATAGAAATATCCCCATCCGAATTCCCGATTTCCATGGCAATTCAGAATGACGCAAAGGGAAAAGCCAGAAAGATTGTACAGGCAATTTCTGCTTCATAGCGTTTGCCCTGTTGCTTTACCCCAGTGATGATTTCCATTGATACTACCGTTGTGATACAATAAAGCCATGAGCGAAACGATTACAGAGACATCCCCCGCGGCGGCTGAAGCAGCAAGCACTGACTATTGCGAGGATTAATGAAACGCTGCCCCAGCTATCGCCAGAGCGCGTCAGAGAGATAGCGGACTTTACGGCGTATCTATTGGAGAAGGAGCGCAAGCACGAGGCGTTTGTCGCAGGACGCTGGCCGCCGAGGCCAATACCGAGGGATTTGTCTTTACAAATTCTAAAGACCTGATAACAGCCGCGCTTAACTCAGTCTCTGATGATGCATAATGATAAATCATTCCTAAGAAAACTTGGCAAATTATTAAAAGGTGCACCATCGCTGAATGAGAAACTATCAATAACTTTCGATTTATTGCGGGAAAATCCCTTCACACCCTCGCTGAAAACCCATAGGCTCTCAGGAAATCTAATAGACAGGTATTCCTGCTAGATTACAAATGACATACGCATCATATTCAGACTGACCGATGATACCATTCATCTACTGAACATCGGCTCACATGATGAGGTGTATTGATTATGCAAAGTTCCCTTACAAGTATTTCCCAATATCAAAAGAGGTCAAAGTCCCGTTGGCGTTTGCCGTTTTGGGTCTTTGGGGGCGATTTTTATCTTGTTAACACGCCAGAGAAGTTTAATCGTTGTGATTTCCTTACCTATCTCATTCTTTACTCCCAGAGAATAAAATAGTAGCTGTCACTGGTTTACATCATCACTGGTTTACATCAGTAAGCGGCGTAGTTTATAATTTAGTTATGAAGGTGAATATACATGAGGCGGCGGCTCATTTATCAAAGCTGATAAGCAGGGTAAGCGGGGGCGAGGAGGTAATAATAGCAAGAGCCGGCAGGCCAGTTGCCCGGCTTGTTCCCGTTGAGGGTCGGCCAGCAGAGAGGGTACCCGGTACCGCTAAAGGTAAAGTTATTCTGCATGGAGATTTCACAGCGCCATTGCCCGACGATGTAATTGATTCCTTCTACCAATGAGGGCCATACTTGATACCCATGTGTTTCTGTGGTGGATAACCGGCAGCGGCTTGCTGTCAGACAGGGTTGTGCGTTTTATCAGCGATGCAGGGAGTGAGCTATACCTCAGTGCTGTCAGCGTGTTGGAGATAGTAATAAAGGCACAGACTGGAAGGTTGACTTTGCCGGAGACGCCAGAGATATTCATATCAGATCAAATGGCTGTCAATTCTATACAGTGCCTGCCAATGAATAATAACCACGCCTTTGGCGTATATACTTTACCTATGTATCACAGAGATCCGTTTGACAGATTACTTGTTGCCCAGTCAAAGTATGAGGATTTGCCAATCGTGACAAATGACCAATTTATTAAGCAATATGACATTAGAATTATTTGGTAAACTCTCGGTTAGCAAGTACCTGTTCAGCCTAAAAGGGTCATGAAATAAAATAACCGCTATCACTTATTTACACCGTCACTGATTTACACCCACAGCGCGCCTGCGTCAAGCAATACGTAACTGGTTATTGTGTCCCCTTAATTCAAATAAATGAGATGTGTCTCTAAATTCATTATGCTATGTGTCCCAGTAGCAATTAATGTGTTGAATTAGCTGCCTATTAAGTAAAATAAGTTAGTCTTAAATCCAATCGGTATCGAAACGGGAAACACTAATGAATAACGATCAATGTTTACATCTACAATATTGTCTTCTTTTCGTAGGCTAAAGATCGTATATTTTTCAAATGCTATGATATCAAAACGGAATCTATTTGAGAGCTTGACTTTAATTTCATCTATATTCAGATTATGTTTATCCAATTTCAATGCAATTTCATAAGCATATCTATAAATTGTGTAGGTGTCGTTTAGATTTATATTTGTGGCAATATCAATGACAGGATATTGTTCATTATTGTGCTTTTCAATATAATAATCAACGCCTATCGGTGCATTATTGACAATAGAAGAATGTTTTAAATTTATTATCAGTGAATCTATCGTGCCGTTATCGTAATTAATTCTTGCATCATTTTGCATTTGCAATGACTCTAAATCTGGAACCGACATAGCCATACGATTTAATTCATAACAATATCGTTTATAATATGGAGAATTAACTATTAGCACATCAAGAATAATTGATGTCGCAACTGCTATAATTAGTGTCATTATTACAGTGTTCACAATATTAACAGGAGCACTCCTATTGCTATTTTTTTTCTGAAACTGGATATGCAATATATAATCATGTATCCCTTGATGTCCTTTATTGATTAAGATCGATATAGGAATGAATAAGATAATGAATAATAAAATTACATCTATACCATGAACAGCTGAAATAATAGTATTAAAGTAAGTCTGACTGTAATGTTTAAAAGTATGAGAAATATTATAAGGATTAAAAACACTTATATAAATCAACGTCGGCATAAACAAAAAGCATACTCTGAGATAGCAACCAAGAAACGATAAGTTAAGATTTTGTGGGGAAATTATTTCGCAACTAGTAAATCCTCCAGCAATAAAACCTCTTTTCATAAGTCTTGAATCTAACAACGCCATTATAAATGGCAAAACAATCATGTACGCTCGTGACGCAGTTACATTATCATTAAATGGTGGCGAATAAATACAGAATAAATATTTAATGTAGGCAACGGCACCCTCGAAGACAAGCAAAGCAATAATGGCGATACTGCAGTTTATTACAAAATAAAAAGCTCTTCTAATGATAAGCATCTCTTAAGGTCTCAATCTCTTTTTTAGAAAGTAGTAAATAGATAAAATGCAAATAATATTTATGCTTAAGACAAGTTGCCAATTACGTGCTAAAAAGAGCGTGGATTCAGTAACGAGAAACGATTCAATTGGCCAAATAAATTTATTGTTTTCCAACACAATAACTGGATTACACTTATCCATATCTAAAACGCCCAATATATTAACGATAAACCTTGAATCAGCTGGAATGGTGGGGATGTCAGAAATTGTTAAAATGCCTTCGTCTGAATTATATCTCATTTTAACCTTATCATTGATACCTCTATTAATATCGTTTACGCTACAATAAAGTGTCGTTCCTATGATTTTGGCAATGCTGTGTATTCTGACATGGTTTATATTTAAGAGTTTGTTTGATTTTACAACAATAGAAAACATACTATTCAATTCATTACCTTTTATTTCTGGATTTCTTGCTAATGTAACTGGAACATTATCCAAAATATAATAATATGATAAAATGTCGCTTTTTGCTGGCTCTATAATATATTCTACTAATATTATTGTCAATATATTGATGAGTATTCCTAATAGTATTGTGCCCAATGTTATCCATGGTTGTTTTTTATAGTGGTCATTTTCTATTTTTGGCGGTGAAATCAATTGTGTTGGCTTTTTTATTCGCATATGCATCCTCTATTTATCTTGAAAAAAAGTATTGTTTTCATCTATACTGATTCCATATTTTATTCAAATTGCAATCATACTATAATCGCAATTTCCATGCCAGCATAATTATTTTATAAGTCGCTGATATTAAACGATTTCAATTATGGTCAGATTCAATTTAGGTAGGAATGTACTCCATAATATGGTATCTGATTCCATAGCAGGATAGCATATAGAGCTATAAATCTATTGGAGGGGCGCACTGATTATCAGCCATCCCTCTTTTTAGCCATGCACGGAGGCAGCAGATGACTATTACTGAGCAGATTTTGGCGGTAGCGGATAGTGTGGGTGCATTGGATCTGTCTGTTTTTCTTGTCAATTAAATGTTAGCTGTCAAGTCTGCCAAACCTATGTAAAAAATGTCCTGCTTTACAATTTCCACCACCTGAAAGACCTCTAAATCCAGTAGGTGATGGTCTCCTGATATAATGTAGTCAGCCCCTCCTTCCAATGCGCAAGCAAGGTATTTATTGTCTGATGGATCGTTTTTTTATCACATCAAGCGTCAACACGTCCATTGTAAGCGTTGCCATTGCGGCAACTTCGTTTAGCATATCAATTACCTCCATGCCACGCTTATGTATCTTTCGCACATGCGGGTATAATAGAACCCTTCCTATCTCTTCCAATATATTAATCAGTGCATAAGTAAGTGGACATAATCATGCCGCATATTGTAATTTCTTGTGCATAAAAAAGCTGGAGGGTGTCCCGAATTCCGTTGAAGTAGGAACGCCTCCACTGTCCATATACTACGCAGCCGCATCCTTTTTGTCAAGTGTTTTTTGCTGCAAGGCAGCAATGAGTTTCGGAATATCTTTATAACCATTAATGCGGTTGAATTTCTTCTCTGCACGAAGCAAAGCCGCTACAGCCCATCTTTGCCTCATATCACCTTCCCTCCAGCGCTTAACTCTCTTGGTTACTGTTCTGGTTACTGAAAAACAAGACTCTATAGGATTGGTCGTCGAAAGCGTCTTTCTCAAGAGACCTGCAATTCCCAGCTTATGAATCGTAAGTGTTTCCTCAAGCCCTTCTCTTAAACTGTTGGCAGCGCTGGGGTTTATCTTGTCCAAGTATTTTACCGTCAGTTCAAGCGATTCCTTGGCCTCTTCATAGCTTGCCATGTTATAAGCCGCTTTTATGCGCGTATCTATGGCACTCTGATGTTTAGGCGGCAGATGGCCTTTAACATTGCGCCTCTTGTGCATTTGACAACGCTGTACTGTAACATCTTCGCCAAACACGCGGGCCACAGATGATCTTAATGCCTTCGAACCGTCAAGTATGAATATATAGTTTCTGCTTGTATCAAGACCGCGCCTCACCATGTCCTCAAGAAGCATTTTACACACCTCGCCATTTTCAGTTGCACCTTGCCATAAACCAAGCACTTGTTTATTGCCATCAATGCCAAGACCTAAAGCTACGACAAGCATCTGTCCCTTGAAATCTATCCCATCTATAAATATGCCGCAAAGACTTAGACCGCTTAGGTCTCTTTCTATTATTGCCTCCATCTGCCCAGATGTGGCCTTTACAAAATGCCTGCTTATGCTGGACTTCTTTATCCCATAACCCTTTATTAGATTCTCAACCGCCTCTTCATAGTTGCGGGTTGATATGCCAAGCACCATCTGTTTCATTACGGAACTCCTCATACCCTTGGCGTCCCTAAACGCCTTATAGGTGTTTAACGGAATCTCTTTGTTGTCCTTGCTTCTTATGCGTGGCCGCTCTATCAGTACCTTCTGGCGATTATAGTATATAGGGCTTAGCTCGCTGCCCCACCAGTTTGCATCCCTCTTTGGATTTTTCGTATTCTTCTTCCCAGCGAGGCCTTCGCACTCAGAAGTCATCAACGCCGAGATAACCATCAAGCCCACTGCCTCTGACAGCTCCTTTACCATCACTGGGATGCCTTCCATAACCTCCGCTACCGACAGGGGAAGCTCAAGGACAACATCTCCCTCTCCGATTTCTCTTACTTTGCCGCTTGCCTTTCTTGTCATCTTTCGGTACTTCTTCTCCATGAATACAACCTCCTTTAGATTGATTTTTCACATCAATTTTATCAGTTGGCCGTTTCCTACTTCAACATCTTGCAAGGACATCCTCAAAAGCTGCGAATTATGTCTGGCAATTTCTGTAAAGAGCGCATTAAATGCGCGACCTTTTTCTTAAAGTCATCAGCGCTCGTTATGATTTGTTTTCCTATTCCA
>JAKOEO010000120.1:0-2061 GCA_022321325.1 Candidatus Magnetominusculus sp. LBB02
TGGTAATTCAGATAGATGATTGTATCATTAAAAATGGACAACCGAAGTGTGATTATCTGTTTATCAATTGCGATGATATGAAACTTTACTTTGTCGAATTGAAAGGAAGACACAGTATATCTTATGCTGTAACGCAAATCTATAAGACAGTCATCAAATTCAAAGGAGATAGTTTTTATAAAGAATCGAAATCTATAGACGCATTCGTTGTATCGCGAAAAAGAAACACTCCTAAAATCACTACCTCGGAAAAACTAAATGTTGACATTGAGTTGAAAGCTAAAGGGGGTAGGCTTCTATTTAAGGAGTTGACATATACGTTAGGTGCCTAATTCCCCATCGCCGCTATCGCCGCCTTTATCTCTTCGCTGATTGATTGATATGTGCCATCGCCGGGTAGTATTGGTTTGCCTAATCGCATGGTTATGGCGGCGGGTTTTGGCCAGAATGCGCCCCGCGGCATGGCCTCGTATGCCCCGTCTATTCTTACTGGGACCACCGGTACGCCGCATTCCTTTGATAGTATGCCTACGCCTTTTTTAAATTCCTGAAGCGTGCCGTCAACTGAACGCGCGCCCTCAGGGAATATACATAGCGACAACCCCTGCCTCAATAAATATGCCGACATTGACATCGCCTTCTCAAGATTTACGTTCGGGTCAATTGGTATCACATGCCCAAGGCGGGCAACGAATTCACGCACAGGCGTGTCTCTAAAGATGTCCTCAGCGCCCTGAAAATATAATTTGCTAAACACTTCCCACGGCAAAAGCGCCGCCACAACAAACGCATCAAGGTAACTCGTATGATTGGGACTTATCAGATAGGGTGGGGCGGGAAGATTTTCTATCCCAATAAGCCGCCCCCTGTTAAATCTCCTTAGATACTGCCTTATAATCCATAGCACAGACCTTGTAAAGAGCCGCGCTGTAAACGTGTTGTTTAACCCTACGCCCTTTAGCTCATCCGCATCCGGCGCTGCCGCATTAAACATCTCCTTAAAGCCGCTCTGCGTCTCATCGCCATTGGCGGCAGCAGAGCCGCCTTCGCATATTGCCCTTACCCCGTCAACCAACTCCTTAACCGTGTAAATATCCAGCCCGAAACCCGCGGGAAACCGTACTTTCAGACGCTCTTCAAGCGCGCTTTGAAGCTCCAGCCTTGTCAGCGAATCAATGCCGAGGTCAAGCTCAAGGGTTTCATTGGTGGTGACCGGGCGCTTTAACTTCATAAGCTCTTTGATTGTCGAGATGACCGCCGCTGTGTATGTGTCTGAGACCTGAATATCTGCTAGGGCGATGTCGCCCTCAGGTGCGGCGGCAGTGGATGAGACAATTGCTTTTACAAGAAATCTCTTAATCTTGCCCAGTCTTGTGCGCGGCAGCGGCTCTGCGGCAAGTGTGAAATCCTTTATTCTCATATAGGGCGGCAGCTCTGTGGCGATTTTGTTTAGTTCCCACTTAATCGCGCTCTCAACTGTGGCTATTCTCATCTGCCTCGCGTAGTCCATGTTAGGGACGATTACCGCCCCGACCGTGTCGCGTTCGCTTGCATAGACGCATAGCTCCTTTATCAGCGGGATGGCCGCATACGCCTGTTCCACATCATCCGGATAGACTTTCTTGCCTGAGCTTAGGACGATGACCTCCTTTGACCTGCCCGTGATAAACAGGTAACCGTCTTCGTCAAGATAACCGAGGTCTCCGCTTCTAAACCAGCCGTCTGTTGTGAAAGTCTTGGCCGTCTCATCTGGCATATTCAGATAGCCCTTAAAGACCATCGGGCCTTTAATCAGGATTTCGCCTTCCGGCGGCGGGGCATTGCCAGTTTTTTTCGGGGCGCTGATTTCCACCCCCTTTAGCGGTATGCCGGCAGAGCCAGGACGGCGTTTATCCAGTGGATTAAACGTTACCACAGGGGATGTCTCTGTCAGCCCATAGCCTTCAACGACGGTAAAGCCATACGACTCAAGACGCGCCATTATCTGTGGCCGCAGCCTTGCCCCGCCTGAGGCGATAAACCTGAACTGCCCCCCAAACTGCCCCTGAATTGCCTTAAAGA
>JAKOEO010000120.1:2071-3633 GCA_022321325.1 Candidatus Magnetominusculus sp. LBB02
CCTGAGGCGATAAACCTGAACTGCCCCCCAAACTGCCCCTGAATTGCCTTAAAGATATGCCTGCCAGCGTTAATGTCAAGCCTTCGCCTTATCGCGTGAGATATGGAGGTCAGGGCCGATATGGCATTGCGCGCCGCCTTCGGCTTTGCCTCAATCTTTTTTTCTATGGCGTTTAAGAACATCTCAAGCAGGCGCGGTATGCCGATTAAAATTGTGACGAGCTGGTCGTGTATTGTATTAATTAATTCATGGCCTTGTAGGCCGGGCGGGTATGTAACAGTTCCCCCGCCTAATAATGGCACTATAAATGTGCACATAAAGGGATAGGTGTGATGAGCCGGCAAGACAGAAAGCACATTGTCAGAGGCGGTGATAAGGCCGGTTGCAATCACGGCCTCGGCGTCAGACAAGAAATTGTCATGTGTGAGGACGACCCCCTTTGGGGTTGAGGTTGTCCCGGATGTGTAGATTATCGAGGCGGTATCGCCAGAGGCGGCCCTGCATTCAGGGATATTGACGGTGCCTTGGCCGCCTTCCCAAATATTGTTTAAATCGCCGGAGTCCAGAGGCAGCAGGCGGACTTCCAAACCCTCGACGGCGCGGGTAACCTTTTCATTAGTCTGTCGGCTTGTAAAGACGGAGACGGCGCCTGAGCTGACGATTAAATTTCTTATCTCTGCCTCGCCAAATTCAGAGTCAATTGGGACTGATATGCCGCCCAGTGCGCTTATTGCCAGATATGCCGCACACCAACGCGGTGAGTTCGCCGCACATATTGCCGCCATTTTCCCCTGAGACAGACCGGCGGCATGCAGCACCTCTGCAATGGCGCTTGTCTTGTTGAGAATGTCGGCGTAGGTGTACGTATGGCAGTTTGGCGTGGTGCAGTCAATAAACGCGGTCTTTGCGGCATTGCGCGCCGCCATCTCGATAAAGCGGTGGAATATAGAGCTGCCGGTTAATGATATTGGTAATTTAATCATTGGTGCAGGGCTTGCATGGCCTTGTCGTGAATTTGCCTATTGGCAGAGGCCAAAATTGTGTTAGTCTTGCCAAGCCCTGTAGGAAGGCTGCCAATGCCGCGGCCATCGGCGTCTGTACAAACTCCTCCGGCCTCCATTACGATTAAATACCCTGCGGCAAAGTCAAAACTCCGCGATTTCGACAGCGTTACAAACAGGCTTGCAGAGCCGGCGGCCACATGCGCCAGATCAAGGGCTGTTGCCCCAAAGCACCGCGTCCTTAGCGCGTACGAAAACAGACGGTTCATTCGCGGCAGTTCCTCAGATGGCCTTTGTGACTCATAAAGTATCATTTCTATCTTATCCTCTTTTGTTGAATAGATATCTCTGCCGTTAAAATATGCCCCGTCCCCTTTGACTGCCCAAAACTCATCGGCGCTGATGAGATTTACGATATAGCCCATGAACACATCGTCAACAGTGGGGCCATTGGCAACGGCAATGGATGTACAAAACATTGGCAGACCGTTAATGGCGTTTTTGCTGCCGTCTATCGGGTCAATTATCACCCTGAGTCTTGGGCTTTCACTGTCTTCGATG
>JAKOEO010000121.1 GCA_022321325.1 Candidatus Magnetominusculus sp. LBB02
TACATCTTGCCTATATTTCAAAAAAAGACAGGCATACGTGTAGATGTTATAGCGGTTGGTACGGGGGCGGCCATTGAGATAGGCAAAAGAGGGGATGTTGACGTGGTGTTTGTCCATGCAAAGGAACTGGAGTTGAAAGAGGTGCAGGCAGGCTGGTTTGTCAACCGCAGGGATGTGATGTATAATGATTTTGTGCTGATAGGCAATGCTGATGACCCCGCCCATGTCAAGGCGATGAGGAGCGCTGTGGACTCCTTTAAGGCAATTGCAGAGAAGGGTACGGCCTTTGTCAGCCGCGGCGATAAGTCGGGCACGCACTTAAAGGAACTTGCCATTTGGAAAGAAGCGGGCATTGACCCAAAGGGTAAGGCGTGGTATATGGAAGCGGGGCAGGGCATGGAAAAAACCCAGCGCATAGCAGATGAGTTAAAGGCATATACGCTTACTGACCGCGGCACATGGCTGTCAAAAAAGGATAAGCTTGATATGCAAGTTCTTGTCGAGGGCGACCCAATTTTATTCAATCAATACGGCGTAATGGCCGTCAATCCTGAAAAATATAAAGACGCAAAATACAAAGAGGCAATGGCATTTGTAGATTGGCTTACATCGAAAGAAGGGCAGGATGTAATAGCCTCCTATAAGGACAAAAACGGTAACGCGCTGTTCATCCCAAACGCAAAATGAAACCGCTGTGGATTTAATAGTTGAGGGCTTCAGAAAGGCGTTTTTGTTGATTTACCGCCTTGACGCTGACTTAATGGGGATAATCTTGTTGTCTCTGAAGGTATCGCTCACGGCACTATTAATCGGCACAGTGGCGGGGGTGCCGACAGGGGCGGCACTCAGTTTTAAGAGAATTCCCTTTAAACATGCGCTCTTAAATATAATGAACACGTTGATGGGGCTTCCTCCTGTTGTGGTCGGGTTGTTTTTGTATTTAATGCTCTCAAGAAGAGGCCCGCTTGGCTCTATGGGGCTTCTCTATACGTCCTCGGCAATGATAATCGCCCAAAGTATTTTAGCCTTCCCGATTGTGGTATCGCTAAGTTATGCAGCCATAAACGGCGTTTCTATGGTAATACGCCAGGCTGCGGCAACGCTTGGTGCGTCGCAGTTTCAGTGTACGGTGGCGGTAATAAAGGAGGCCAGGTATGCAATCTTATCTGCAATAATGGCGGCCTTTGGGCGCCTTAGCGCCGAGGTTGGGGCAATATTAATAGTCGGCGGCAACATAGCCGGAAGGACAAGGGTGATAACGTCGGCCATTGTGCTTGAGACCGATAAGGGCGACTTTGCTGTGGCCATAGCGCTTGGCATAGTGCTGCTCTGTGTATCTCTTAGCGTTAACGCCGTGCTCTATATTATTTCCAGGCGTGGAAGGGTGGGGCAGGCGTCGGAGTATCTATGGGCATGACTTTACAGGTATCGCAGTTGAGGAAGACATATAGGGATAACGTCATCTTTGACGCTTGTTCGTATACATTTAAGGATTCGATGGCTTATGCCATAGTAGGGCCAAACGGCACCGGCAAGTCAACGTTTCTAAGGATGTGCGCACTGCTTGAAAAACCTGACGCCGGTACGATAGATTTCTTGCATGGAGACAGGGCGTTAGATAAGTCAGACGGCATTATGCGGCGGATTACCCTGTTGCTGCCCTCTGTGGGCGTGTTTAATACGAGCGTTTATGAAAATGTCGCATATGGGCTTAGAGTCAGAAAGTGCAAAAACACTGAAATAGAACAAAGAGTGGCGGCATTGCTTAAACTGGTAGGATTGCATGATAAAATGAAACGCCGCGCTCTGACGCTCTCAAGCGGTGAGACCCAGCGCATGGGACTGGCAAGGGCGTTAGCAATCGCTCCTGAAATCCTCATGCTGGACGAACCTACGGCGGCAGTGGATACTGCAAACTATAAAGCCATAACAGATATACTTCTTAGTGTTAAGCACTCCATGAAGACAACCATAATATTCGCCACGCATGACGTTAAGCTGGCCGACAATATTGCCGATAGAGTTGTAACTGTCTCAGACGGCCTGCTGATGGAGATATAACATTGTCTTTGCATAATGCCGCTGATTTGATTATAATACTACCGGCAAGCGGTGCAGGCCTTTAATAAATATAACGCCACACTTTAAGAGGAATCATAATGAAAAGAAAAAAGGTAAGCATTATAGGCGCAGGCCATGTGGGGGCGTCAACGGCGCAGCTTTTGGCGCATTCGGGGATTTGCGATGTCGTGCTATTTGACGTTGTCGAGGGGATGCCACAGGGCAAGGCGCTTGACCTTTCTGAGGCATGTCCGCTTTGGAACTCCGCCTCAACTGTAACCGGCACGAATGACTATGCAGATACGGCAGGGTCAGACGTTATCGTCGTAACGGCAGGTATTGCCAGAAAGCCAGGCATGTCCAGAGACGATTTACTAAAGACCAACGCAGAGATTGTCGGCGCAGTCGGAAAGGGGATTACCGCGGCAAGTCCCAATGGCGTCATCATTGCCGTAACAAATCCAATGGACGTAATGGCTCATCTGCTATATAAGACGACGGGGTTTCCACATCACAGGGTGATGGGAATGGGCGGCGTACTTGACGCGGCGAGGTTCAGCACATTTGTTGCGTGGGAGCTGAATGTGGCCCCCGGCGCAGTGAATTCGGTCATACTTGGCGGGCATGGAGATCAGATGGTGCCAATGCCGCGCTTTACGACGGTTGGTGGCGTACCGGTTACGGAATTAATCCCCCCCGATAGAATTAACGCGCTTGTTGAGCGCACCCGCAGCGGCGGGGCGGAGATTGTCTCTCTCTTAAAGACAGGAAGTGCGTACTATGCCCCGGCTGCGTCAACGTTTCAGATGGTTAAGGCGATTATATTTGACGAAAAAAGGCCGCTTCCCGCGGCGTGTTATCTCACCGGCCAGTATGGCGTTAGCGGGCTTTATGCAGGCGTACCGGCGATACTGGGGGCAGCCGGTGTGGAGAGGATAATCGAGCTAAAGCTAAACAAACACGAGCATGAGGAGTTTACCAGGTCGGCGGGGGCGGTTGCTTCCCTTGTCAAGATACTAAATCTCTAATAGGAGTTTTAAAACACATGGAAAAGACATTCTCGATAGTGAAACCAGACGGTGTAAAAAAGAATCTCATCGGCGAGGTCATTGGCCGGTTTGAAAAACAGGGGCTTTCAGTTACCGCCATTAAGATGACTCATCTGACAAAAAAGCAGGCCGAGGGGTTTTATGCGGTTCACAAGGCAAGACCATTTTTTGACAGCTTGACCACTTTTATGAGTGAAGGGCCTATTGTGGCGATGGTCATAAGCGGCGATAAAGCCATAGAAAAGGTAAGAAAGACCATGGGCGCTACGAACTTCAAAGAGGCCGCACCGGGGACAATCAGGGCGGACTTCGCCTCAGACATAGAGCATAACATCGTACACGGTTCGGACTCGCCTGAGTCTGCGGCCTTTGAGATTTCCTATTTCTTTTCGGCGCTTGAGCAGCATTGTTAATGTAATACTTTATAGATAAACAACGGAGGGGCGTTATGGCAAAAAAGACTGGTTTCCTATACA
>JAKOEO010000122.1:0-1565 GCA_022321325.1 Candidatus Magnetominusculus sp. LBB02
TATGTCAATTTTCTCGCCATTTTTATGTAAGAATACACCTTCCACACGTTCACTTATCCCTCTATGTTGATTCACTATAATTTTATTAGCATGTGAGTTAATTTCCTCTGGGATAAAGTCCAACAGAGATTTACCAATCATCTCATCTGGAGTGTATCCCGTCATGTTACACATTGCCTTATTTACATACGTAATAATGCGTTCTCTGTTGAGAACATACATAACATCATTGGCGAGTTCCACGATTTTGCCATACATGTCTACATGAAAGCCTCTTCCTGCGACATGGTGATTTTGCCCGCTATGGGCACGGGGTTGATAAATTTCAGTTTTGGACTGATCTTGCAATCCTATACCCCTTGTTATCTCCTTATCATCAAATGTAATCTCTTAATAGAGAATAAAGAGCAGACGAAAAGGCTGTAACCCGCCCGCGCGTGGCCCAAAAATTGCCGCTTCAATGGAAGTGATGAGCGCGGGACGCTATACACCTGCTGCTTTATAAGCTATTCTGTGCGGTCTTATGCCTTTGGCTTTCTGCCGCGGGTCTTCTTTTCAACGACAACGCCGGTCTTATCTTTTGGCTTTCTGCCACGTCTTTTGGCCGGGGCCTCGTCCACTACATAGCTCATCGAGACAAGATATGACTTCAGTGCGTTATACTCTGTAAGCAGAGAGTCTATCTCATCTTTCTTCTGCTGTATTATAGAGCCTATCTCATTGTACCTGGAAATTGCCGCGTCTTTAAGCTGATTTAATCCGTTACTCATCACTGCCTCCTTAATGTTTTAATTGTTATTCAGTCTATCACAGATATTTAATTATTTTCAATAGTAAAAACAAATAATGTTAAAAAATAAATGTCAAAAAAATAATAGAAGCCGCAGTCAAATAATTAACTCTTTAATCAGCGCCTAAGGCGATTTAAAACGCTGCCGCATTTATTGCCCTGATCAATGCCTCGGCCTTTTTAAGTGTCTCGAAATACTCCCGTTCAGGGTCTGAATCGGCAACGATTCCCGCACCAGCCTGCACATATGCCACGCCGTCCTTTATGACAAACGTTCTAATAATTATGTTTAAATCCATGTTTGAGGAAAACCCTATGTAACCCGCAGAGCCGGTATATGGCCCTCTTGCCGATTGTTCAAGTTCGTTGATTATCTCCATGCACCTGACCTTAGGCACCCCCGTTATTGTGCCGCCGGGAAATACCGCCCTGATTACGTCAAAGCAGTCCTTGCCCTCTTTAAGCCGCCCCCTTATGTTCGATACTATGTGAATCACATGCGAATATTCCTCGGTAATCATCAACTCGTCAACGCCGACTGAGGCATATTCAGAGACGCGGCCAATGTCGTTTCTCTCAAGGTCAATGAGCATGATGTGCTCGGCGCGCTCCTTTTCGTTTAGAAGAAGCTCTGCCCTCATCAACTCGTCTTCGCGTGTGTCCCTGCCTCGCGGCCTTGTCCCTGCAATCGGCCTTGTCTCTACCGATTGATACGCGCCGCCTGAATCCTGTTTTGTCTCGACGCTTACGAGGCGTTCGGGTGATGAGCTTACGA
>JAKOEO010000122.1:1575-3526 GCA_022321325.1 Candidatus Magnetominusculus sp. LBB02
CCTGAATCCTGTTTTGTCTCGACGCTTACGAGGCGTTCGGGTGATGAGCTTACGATGTGGTAATCTCCAAAGTCAAAGTAGCAGGCAAACGGCGATGGATTTATGGCTGAGAGCGCCCTATAAATTGCCCACGGGCTTAGGCCGCCGGTTTCAAGGGCAAGGCGCTGCGAGAGATTGGCCTGGAAGATATCCCCCGCCCTGATATACTCAAGCGTACGCCTGACAATTTCCATGTACTGCGCCTTTGACATGTTGGACAGGCTCTCGATGCCGCTTTTGTCAAATGCCGCCTGAGGCTTTAAATCAAGAGGCGCCGATTGTTTAACATCGTTTATTATGCCGTAATAGTGGTTAATCATATCTGCGGCCTCGCTATAGTATTGCCGCCAATTTGGGGCGATAGAGTTAAAGCCAAGTTTGCTTGCTCTGGCACCCGGGCAGAGGACAATCCACGCCTTCTTTTCCTTGTGGTCAAATGCAAGCAGCCTGTCGTTCATAAAAAAGTGGGCTACGGGAAGTCTTAAATCATCGAGAGCGGCATTTGGAATCTTCTCGAAATACCTGACAAAGTCATAGCTCATCAGGCCGCAAGCCCCGCCCTGAAATGGCGGCAGCCCCTGTGCGGGCCGCTGTGGATATGCCGCTACAAGCTCGCGCAGCCGCACAAGCGGACTTTTAAAGGACACCCCCCTGCCGGGAAGTTCGCAGGACATGCTTTCTACCTCGACCGCGCCGTCCTGCGCCCTCAGAGTAAGATATGGGTCGAGTCCTATATACGAATATCTCGCGATATTATAGGGGCCTTTTATGCTTTCAAGCAGAAAGGAGTTCTTGCCCTTAAGCGCTTCATAGTAATCTGCCGGGCGGCCATAGGGGATTTCTCTATACAGTGGCGGTACTCGCCCGCTTCTATTGCAGTCGGCCTCGAAGGCGTCTATGCCGGGATTTATTTGATTTTCCACAGGGGATTTGTCTCTATTAGCAGCGGCGTACTGCCGCCCTAAATCTTAGGCAGCGTAATCCCTTTCTGTGACTGATATTTGCCTGTCTTGTCCTTATATGAGACCTCGCAGGGTTGCTCGGCGGCAAGGAAGATCAACTGGGCAATCCCCTCATTGGCATAAATCTTCGCAGGAAGCGGTGTCGTGTTTGAGACCTCGATAGTAACATGCCCCTCCCACTCAGGCTCTAGCGGGGTAACGTTTACGACAATCCCGCAGCGTGCATATGTTGACTTGCCGAGGCAGATGACAAGCACGTCGCGGGGAATTTTCATATACTCCACAGAGAAGGCAAGCGCAAAGGAGTTTGGCGGTATGATGCAGGCATCCCCCTTGAAATCCACAAAACTCTTTGGATCAAAGGACTTAGGGTCAACAATAGTAGTGTTTATGTTTGTGAATATCTTAAACTCGTCTGCTATTCTCATGTCATAACCATAGGAGCTGACGCCGAAGGATACCACGCCCTTGCTCACCTGCTCAAAGCTGTACGGCGTAATCATGCCCTGTTGCGCCATTTTCTTTATCCACTTATCGTTTTTAACCATGTCATATACCTCTGCCGTTTAGATTTGTACCAGACATGATTATATATAATCTAGTGAAATTCTTACAATAGAGCAGACCTCTGCGGAAGTCGTTAAAAAAACAGGCACCTTATGATAGCGTTTAGAAACGCGCAGTTCTTAGCAGACCGCCTCATGCGGGTTATAAGTGACCTCCCCGTGATGCCAGTCCACCGCCTCAACGCACGTTCCAATCTCAGCCGGTACGCTTTCCACCTGCCATGTCCCCGTAGATATATCCCTGATTTTCAGGTATCTTCCCGTTACATTTATCTGTTTGAGGTTCAACTCTATGAGTTCATAATCAAGGTATTTGTCAATGACTGTGCCGCCAAAATGGGCTATTACCCTGTCAATCCCTATCTTTCTGACTATTTCTCTGCG
>JAKOEO010000123.1 GCA_022321325.1 Candidatus Magnetominusculus sp. LBB02
CAGATCGCATACCGTAGAGCATGTGGCGCACTGATAACACTGCTTCATAGTGTCGGCGCCGGAGTCCATTAAGCCCCGAACAAACCCAATGTCAGGTGTGAACACAGTTCCATCACCCATTGTGCATACCTCCTGTTATTTTAGAATCCCTTGTATGGATTCGGTCCAAAACCCTTTAATTTTTCTGAAAACTCTTCCAGAATCTTAGGAAGCGTATCCCATTCATTTATCGCAAGCTGTATCTGATGCACGCGCTCGGACTCAAGCATCAACCTGCCCAGCGTTTCCTGTACCTTGCTAAGCCGCTCGCTTGCCACCTGACTGCCCTTTACAAAGTGACACTGGTAGTCGTCGCCATACTTACAGCCCATCAAAAGTACGCCATCCACGCCCTTTGAAAGCGCGTCGCTTATCCACACAAGGTTCGTTCCGCCAAGACACCTCAGGGAAATAAACCTATAGTTTGGATTCAGATGCACCCTGTTTAGCCCAGCCATGTCAATGGCCGGATAGGCGTCATTTTCACATATCAGGGCGATGATAAACGGCTCGTCACCCTCAGACGGCACCTCCATTGATTTCAACATTGACGATACCATATCTACGCTGTAGTTGCTGAAGGAGATTATCCTCTGAGGACATGCGCCCATACAAGTTCCGCAGCGGCGGCAGCGATAGGGGTGCTCTCTGGGCGTACCCTTTTCGTCTTCGTCAAGCACACCAAACGGACACTCAACCGTACAACGACGGCACTGCGTACAGCTCTCAAGCCTGAACTCAGGAAAAGACATATCCCCCGACCGCGGATGAACGGCCTTGCCCTGGGCTGTAAGCTCAATACACTGTATGGCCTTTAGCGCCGCACCGGAGGCGTCAATAGACGACTGGTACGAATCCATCGGATGTCTCACTGCGCCCGCGGCATATATGCCCGTCCTTCTCGTCTCATACGGGAAACATATGAAATGCGAGTCGGGGAAGCCATACTTCAGGTGCGGTATTTCAGGCCCCTGCCGGTATTTCAGGTTCATTATATGCGGAATTGGTATGAGTTCTTCTATCTCGCCATCCTTCGTAACCTTTTTAATCATATCGCCAATGTATTCTTTAGTCAGGCTATTAACTGCCTTGCCCTCAGGAAGCATTGAGGATATCATGCCCGTGGCCAAAACCACGATGTCAACGCGAATTCTCATCTCTTTGCCGAGCAGCTGGTTGTCAACGATGCAAATCAGGCTGCCGTCGGCCTCTTCCTCTATGCCTTTGACTTCGCCTTTGGCGAGGAATATGCCCTCGTCGTTTTGCATTGCCTTATAGAAATTCTCGTATACGCCTGTAGCCCTCATATCCTTATATATGATGAAGGCACCCGCATCGGGGTTAGCTTCTCTTATGTATTTGGCCTGTTTTAAGGAGACATTGCAGCATACAGATGAGCAATATGGCACATGGTTTTCGTCTCTTTGTCCTGCGCACTGGACAAACAGTACGTTTTTGGCCTCTTTGCCATCTGACGGCCTTGTAATCTTTCCTTTTGAGGCGAGGTCTTCCATCTCCACATTGGTTATGACATTTTTGAAATTGCCATAGCCGTATTGTACCAGATTATTGGCGTCATAAGGCTTCCATCCGGTGGCAAGTATAACGGCGCCTACGCGGAATGTCTCTTTAGCGCCTTTTTTTTCTATTTCTACGTCATACATACCAGGCTCACCCTCGACAGAGGCAATCACACTATCAAGATGCACGGTGATGTTCTGATTTGAGCTGACCGCCTGAATCTTTGCATCTATTGCAGGTGTGAGCAGTTTATCAAAGGGCGCTTTGGATGGAAATGTCTTAAAGGTCTTTTTCGACCAACCGCCAAGCGCTGCCGCCTTTTCCACCACTACCGCCTTATAACCGGCCTTCTCCACCTCTAAGGCCGCTGTTAAACCAGTTACGCCGCCGCCGACTACCAGCACCACTTTTGACACCTCAGTTGTCTTTGGAACCGGCGGTTCTGACTTATTGGCGCGTACAACGCCCATGTTCAGGTAGTCCTCGGCCATAGCCTGTGTCTTTGGGTCGTTCGGGGGCTGCATCCACACAACATGCTCGCGCAGGTTCACCCTCTCCGTTACATAAAGAAGCGGGTCAAAGTCAAACACATCCGTGTTGACGCGCTGGCTGCACGCCGCTATGACTATTTTATTTACGCCATCGTTGTTTATATCTGTCTTGATAAGATCAACGCCTTCCTTGCTGCATAAAAAAGGATGCGTCTTGCAAGCGCCGACCCTACCCCCAATCTTCTGAAGGGCCTCTATGTTTAACGACTCACCTATACCACAGTCTGTGCATATGTAAACACCTAATCCCATCGTTTACCTCCTCACCGCGGATTGAATGCCTTTCAAGGCGGCACTCGTGGCGTCCTGAAGCGACGTTGTTACATCGTTTGGCCTTTTTGCAACTCCAGAGGCGTACATGCCTGCCACAAGGGCGTCGGCGTCAACAAAACCGTTTTCGTCCAGTTGCACACTTGCGCTATCTTTGGCAGATTTTAAGGATGGCTCCATTCCGGTTGCCAGCACAACCATGTCAACGCGCTGCGTTACCTTTTTGCCGCCCACTATATCTTCCACTGTAAGGATGGGGTCTAAAGTCTCGGCGTCCTCTTCTATTTTTGCCACCTTGCCCTTTATCATTATCACATTGGCGTCGGCCTGAATCTTCTTTAAAAAGTCTTCGTATCTGCCCGGCGCTCTCAAATCTATATAGTATATAAAGGCCTTAGTGTCAGGGTCGCTCTCTCTGACATATGTGGCCTGTTTCAGAGACGCCATGCAGCAAATTGACGAGCAATGCGCAAGGTGATTTTCGTCTCTTGAGCCTGCACACTGCACAAAGGCTACCGTCTTTGCCTGTTTGTTGTCCGACGGTCTCAGAATATTTCCCTTTGTCGGGCCGTTGGGGGCTGCCAGACGCTCCATCATCATATTCGTTATTACGTTTTTCACCTTTCCAAAACCAAGATTGTCCATCTTCGTCGCATCGTAAGGATTCCAGCCCGTTGCATATACTACGCTTGAGGCCTTTATCTCAACTATCTCTGCCTTCATGTCCAGGTCAATTGCGTTATACTTGCAGGCCGGTACGCATTTTGAGCATGACTTGCCAGGACACACACCGGGGCTGGCGTCTATTGCAAACTTCATAGGATAGGATAACTCATGGGGCAGATATATCGCCTTCGTCTTATCTATTCCAAAATTAAAACTGTTGCTTCTTTCTATTGGACATACCTTTACGCATTCGCCGCATGCCGTGCACTTGGCGTTTACATACCGTGGATTGATTCTTATTTTTACATTAAAATTGCCTTCGCTCCCTGAAACGCTCTCTATCTCCGCCATCGTATAAACAGATATTTTAGGATTCTGCTTTATCCTCTTAAAATTTATCTCTAA
>JAKOEO010000124.1 GCA_022321325.1 Candidatus Magnetominusculus sp. LBB02
TTCTTTCCCTTGCCGAACCTATAATTATGCCCTACGATGATGTGCAGCACCCGCAGGCGCTTAACCAGTATCTCTTCGATAAAATAATCGGGGGCGATTGACGAAAACTCCTTGTTGAAGTCTATGCACAAGAGGACATCCATGCCCGTCTTTTCTATCAGCTTGGCCTTTATCTCAAACGGGGTCAATATCTTTAGCCCCTTCTGCGGGTTTACCACCTTAACTGGATGAGGGTCGAAGGTAATCACAACAGATGTACCCTCAGCGCGGGCAGCGGCGTCTTTGACACGCTCTAGTATTCTCCTGTGGCCTGCATGGACGCCGTCGAAGTTCCCAAGCGTTATAATTGGATTATGATATACCTTGGTTAAATTTTGCAGTCCTCTTATTATCTCCAATGCCGTCTCCCAGTATGTTTCATTGATTAATCTTTCAATTATACTATTTTCAAAAAAAATAGTGTTATAATATTAGATATGGCAGTGATGAAAATAAAAACGCATCCCGCGAAGGTGCTAAAGCAGGTTGCCTCCGCGGTTAAAGATATTGGCGGCAGTACTCAAAGGCTGATAGACGATATGATAGAGACGATGTACGAAGCCGAAGGCATAGGGCTTGCAGCGCCGCAGGTTGGGGTATCGAAGAGGCTTATCGTAGTGGATACGTCTGTGAAGGACAATGTGGGCGGCCTCATGGTAATTATCAATCCTGAGATTGTGTACTCGGAAGGGGATATACTGTCTACCGAGGGCTGCCTTAGCATTCCGGAGTTTTCGGCAACGGTAGAGCGCAAGGCAATGCTCTTCGTAAGGGGCGTTGACAGAGACGGCAAGCCTCTTGAGATTGACGCAGCGCGGCTGCTTGCCAGGGCGCTTCAGCATGAGATAGACCATCTCAACGGCGTCCTGCTGCTGGACAAAGTAAACATGGAAGACAAGAAACAGTAACCGAATTGGAAGACCGCAGATTAACTTCCGTAAAGTGGAGATGATTTGAATATAGTATTTTTTGGGACGTCGGCATTTTCGGTAAAATCGCTTGAGGCGCTATTAAGTGCCGGGCATAATGTGGCGGCGGTTGTTACAAAGCCTGACTCTGGAAGGCGCGCAGCACCCTCGCCCGTGAAAATACTGGCAAAGGCCGCCTCATTGAGGCTTACTCAGCCGCATTCAATACGCACGCCTGAGTTTATCGCAGAGATACGCGGCTATGTCCCCGACGTTATTGTCGTAACGGCATATGGAAAGATACTTACAAAAGAGTTGTTAACGCTCCCACCGCATGGTTCTGTCAATGTCCATGCCTCGATATTGCCGAGCTACAGGGGGGCGGCGCCTATTCAGCGGGCGATTATGGCAGGTGAGAGAGAAACCGGCGTTACGACGATGTTAATGGACGAAGGGGTTGACACGGGGGCGGTGTTTCTGACAAGAAAGACTGAAATCGGCGAGGACGACACGGCAGAGACATTGACCGAAAGACTTGCAGCACTTGGCGCTCAACTCCTTATCGAGACGCTTACGGGGATAGACAGCGGTACGCTCAAGGCTGTGGCGCAGCAGGGCAATGCCTCATATGCACCGCCCATTTCAAAGGACGACTGCCGTATTAACTGGGCAGTGTCGGCGAACGAAGTCGTCAACCATATCAGGGGGCTTAGCCCATTTCCCGGTGCATTTACGTTTGTCAATGGGCAGCGCATGAAAATACTAAGGGGCGCTGCTGTAAGCGGCGGCCTATCAGGCCATACACCCGGCGATGTGGTAAGACAAGACGGCGGCGTCCTGTTGATAGCGGCCTTTGACGGCCTTGTGTCAATAGAGCAGTTGCAGCCGGAGGGGAAGAGGCCGATGACCTGTGCTGAGTACATCAGAGGCAGGGCGAATGCCAAGGAGGCGCTTGTTCATGTGGGCTAAGTGGCTGCGCGGCATAGTGCTCAAGATATATTATCCTATTCTGATGCTGCTTGGCGCGTTTTTCAAGGACAAGAAGGAGGCCTTTCAGCGGCATATCATCAAATTAAACAACCGGCTTGTGTTAAAGCAGGGCGTCAAGACAGAGAAGATTCTGCTGATGCTGCCGCACTGCCTTCAGATAGACAAGTGCGACATAAGGATAACCAATAACATATATAACTGCAAGCGCTGCGGCAGGTGCGGCGTCAAGGATTTGATAACGGTCTCGGAGGACAAGAAGCTGCAGTTGTATATGGCCACAGGAGGCTCGGTTGCAAGAAAGATAGTGATGGACGTCCGCCCGCACGCCATTGTTGCCGTAGCCTGTGAGCGCGACCTAAGCAGCGGCATAGTGGACTCATACCCGCTTCCCGTAATAGGGATTCATAATGACCGCCCCTACGGCCCATGCTACAACACCAGCGTAAGCATAGAGAAAGTAACCGCCGCAATAAATGACCTCTGCCCGTAACGCCGCGTTTGATTATAGACAAACCCTGAATGATGTTGATACAATATCATCATGCAGACTATCGTGAGGGATTTAGATCTAACGGAAATCATTGATGGCGAGGAAATTATGGGGCCAAGTCCATTTGGCAGACATCAGGATGCAGCGGCCAGCCTGTTTGACATTATAAACCGGCATGTAAGGCAGAACAATTTGGGAAAGTTATTTTTTTCGCCGCTTGACGTAATCTTTGAAGAAGGGGTTAACAGGCTCCAGCCAGATATATTGTTTATCAGGAAGGAAAACAGGGGAATCTTTAAGGATTGGGTAAGAGGCGTACCGGATATGGTATGTGAGATAATATCGCCGGGAAGTTATGAGATAGACACGGGGATTAAGAAGGCAATTTATGAAAAATACAGGGTGCCGGAGTACTGGATAGTTATCCCCGACTTACAAACGGTCGAGGTCTTAACCATAGGAAACGACAGATACGACAAGCGCTGCATTGCCGAACTTGAAGGCGTCATCACGTCTAAGGCCATAGAAGGGCTCCAAATCAATATTAGGGAAATATTTGAGCAGCCGTGGTAAAGTTTGTCCATTCCATTAATGTATAAATAATTATTATAAGTTAATAAAATTATTTTATTTGACTTTATTTCTACCCCCCATAATGAACAAGCTGCATAATATTAGAATGGGGGTGGATGTATGGATGAACGGGAGAACAATGAACTTAAGATTAGAATAGATGAACTTGGAGTACAACGTCGTAACCTCAAGTGGTTTAAGTTGCCTTTGTTATTGTCTGCCGTCATGTCTTTTTCTGCCGTTCTTTTCGCTGGCTATCAATTTTTTGAAACAAGAGAACATGACACTTAACTTCGACAGTCATAGGCAAATAAATCTTCGAAGACCCGCATAGAATG
>JAKOEO010000125.1 GCA_022321325.1 Candidatus Magnetominusculus sp. LBB02
GTCCTCGTCGAAGAGCCTGTTTTGCCTGTCCATCGCCTCTGTAACTCCGTCGGTATAGAGGAATATGGCGTCTCCGGCTGTGAAGGTTAACTCAGAGGTGATAAATTGCATATCATCCATTATCCCCAGGGGCAGCGCGGCAGCCTCCTGCAGCTGCCTGACCTGTCCTGAACTGTCAATAATGTACGGTGGATTATGACCAGCGTTACTGTATGAGCATATTCCGGTTGAGGTATCTATAATGCCGAGGAAGAGCGTAACAAACATAGATTTTTCGTTATTTTTGCACAGGTCGTCATTGACAATCCTGAGGATTTCACCCGGGTCGCTGTTGAGCTTTGAAACGGCCATGATGAGCGTCTTAGTTACGGCCATAAAGAAGGCCGCCGGCACCCCTTTGTCAGTAACATCGCCAATTACAAAGCACAGGCGGTGCTCATCAATAAAGAAAAAGTCATAGAGGTCGCCGCCCACCTCTTTGGCCGGTCGCATGAAGGCATATAGATCGATCCCATGCGGTGCTGCATCTGCGAAGTTTACGGGCAGCATCCCCATCTGAATCTCTCTGGCCAAGTTCATAGATTGTTGAATTTTCTGTTTTTCTATGTTTTCAAATGCCATAGAGATGTTGTTACAGAATATCTCAAGCATATCCTTGTCAATATCGCTAAGCTGCCTTTGGCAGTTGATATAGACTATGTTGTAGCGGTTTGCCTTATTTCTAAAATAGACGGCGCATGAGCGTTCTGTATAGACGCTCTTTTGTTCGGTCTGCGCACGACGCAAAATTTCAGAGCCAGCCGCGTCAAATGCCTCAGAGGCAAGCCTTCCCGCAAACTGCTCATAGATGCCCGTCCCCTTGACTATGGCAAGGTCTGCCGTGCTGCTTCCAGAAAGAAACGATGATTCAAGGCGGGCGGCGTCAAGACCTAAGAGTGAGGACAGTTGAGTAAGCACGCCAGAGATAAAGTCATCCATTGACTGGACTTCAAAAAAAGATGGAAAGGCATTAATAATCTCTGCAAGGCCGCGCTTTGTGCCGTCTATCGTGATGAGATTTCTGTAATCGCGCAGTGCCGCCACAACCGATGTAAATAACTTTTGTTTTGTCAGCTCATTCTTTGCCTTATAGTCGTTGATTTCATACTGTACGATTACCTTGTCCTCGGGCGCCTGACCGGGCTGGCCGGTTCTCAGGACTATTCGGGCAAGATTATTTTTCAGCACATCGCGAATATATTTAACTACCTGAAGCCCTGCGTCGTCTGTCTCCATAACCACGTCAAGAAATATGACAGAGCAGTCCTGATTAGTTTCTATGAGCGCCTTAGCCTCTGCACCGGAGTATGCCTGTAAAAAAACAATCTCCCTGCCCTCAAACACAACATCCATCAGACTAAGGATAGTCGCGTCATGAACGCCAGGCTCATCGTCAACTATCATGACTTTCCACTTGTCCCTGCTTACTGGCGGGACTTGGCCGTCTGCCTCATCATCGGCGAATAAGTCGTCAAGGTCGTCGGCCTCTACAGGCTTAGACAGGGTATCGTCCATCGTTGAGCCTCCCGCTATGCGCCGCTTACCGCCTCATCCATTGTTTCGTATATCTTTAATATGGCCTCAAGCCCGGACATCTTCAGCACCTTCATCACCTGTTCGTTAACCTCCGCAAAGGCAAGCCTTACGCCAGTCTTTTTCGTTTCTTTAGCTGCGGCAATGAACACCCTCAACCCGGCGCTGCTGACATACTCCAGCCCCTTCAGCGACAAGATAACCCCGGCAGCGCTGCCGCCTGCTAAAACCCCTTGTACCGCCTCATCAAGCTGCGAGGCGTTTGTCGCGTCCACGCGGCCAATTATAGAAATGACATCCAACTCTTTGACTTTTTCTTTTTTTATTTCCATGCCACCCCCTGTAATTTTAATTACTAATCTGCTATAATACCATTCTTATTGCAGTAAACACAAACATTGCAGGAATATGATGACGGGGGGTATTAAGTTGGACAAGAATACATTCAGCTATCTGATGAGACGTTTCTACGATGAGATAAAATCTGCGGATGTGGACGAGGCGTATGAGACATTCATGCTTATCCTTGACCTGGTGTTTATAGAAAAGGACAAGGTGCCCAAATTTTTTCAGGAACTGCTCGATAAGGACACCCTCAGTATGATTGACGATATATCGTTGGTTAAATATCAACCAAAAGAGGTAATATGCAAAGAGGGCAGCCGCGACCACCAGATGTTTGTAATTGTTAGCGGCACGGTGCGCATCTCCAAAAAGCCTACCAAGGCAAAAGGGCCGCTGCTTCCACTTCCCCCTGTCTTGCTCAACCACCTGATAACTACGCTGATTACCGGAGGGTCCAAGACGCTGTCACATCTTTCTGTGGGGGATTTCTTTGGGGAGTCTGCCCTGTTTTCGTCAAAGCCAATGGAGGTCAGCGCCATTGCCGAGACCGATGTGGAGCTTCTGATAGTAACAGATAAATCCCTGCAAAAGGCAATGACCGTAAAACCAAACCTGAGCGCGCTTCTCAAGGAATATTATGTATCGAGGCTTGACTCAATGGTGGAGTTTTTGCAAAATGAACATGGACAGCTTCAAGCCTGTGCGTTTGGGGCAATGCTCGATAAGATTATGCCAGATAATGACAGCAGCTACGCAGATAGCGCTATGCTGATGGGGGCAGACCGCAGAGACAATGCAGAGGCGGCCTTGTCATTAAAGCCAAGGTCTGCCGTGGAGGCCGGCCTTCAGAAGGTTATTGCGCTCTATGCCGCTAATCGCAAGCATGAGGCAGCCCTGGTCTATCTTAGCATGATGCGCGTGTTCTTTAAGGATATTGCCACCGTAACGGCAAGGGCGGCACTCTTAGCGGCATTAAAAAATGGCTCGATAAGAAACATTAAGCCGCTTTATGACATGATGGGCAGGCTTCATAGCCTGATACCGGAGCAAACTACCGAGCCTGATATAGCGACAGAGCCAGATTACCATGAGAGCTTTCTCTTATTATTCAAAGACCTGCTCAACAGGAAACTGGAAAAGGCGCGCGAACTTAAATTTACACAAGGACAGGAGATTGTCAGATATGGGGATGCCTCTGACTCGATATTTGTAGTCAAGTTGGGGGCAGTCAATGTCTATCCACATAGAATATCCCCTGACACGTCAGATGACAGCGGCATTACCACAGTCAGCGATGGTGGAATATTCGGAGACTTTGACTTTTTTAATAAAAAGCCGCGCACCGCAACCGTCATCGCCGCCGGGGCTGTTACGCTTTACGAACTGGACAGGCCGCTGGTTACGGAAATC
>JAKOEO010000126.1 GCA_022321325.1 Candidatus Magnetominusculus sp. LBB02
AAATGCGCAGGAATTGGGTAAACGACAGGGACAAATCTGTAAAAAAAGACGCAGCTTATTCAACGACTAATTGAAAAACCTAATAATAGGAAAAGTAGTTATAATTATTTTGGTAGGATGAGGATAGAGTTTTCCCCCAAGCATGATATACGGCATATTGACAGTAATACAATAGGATATCAGTACAAGAAGCAGGATGCATTTTACACTAAGAGACTTCTTAAGATAAACACTAAAGATGAGCTACCGCTATTCTAATACACACTCACGATTGCGCATAACGGGGTCTGGTTTTATAATGGCACAATTACCATGATAAAATGAAATAAATACCATTGTCCGCCTCACAGGGCTATAACAAAAGGTTATACGCCTTTTCCACTTCCGCTGCTATCTTATCCCAACTGAAGCGCTCCACTATGGTCTGCCTTCCGGCCTTGCCTATGGCTTCTCTAAGTTGCTTGTCGTTTGCAAGGAGTTCTATTTTTTTTGCTATGTCTATACCGGGGCTTTCCTCATCTACAAATAGGCCGTTTTCACCGTCTGTTATATAGTCCTTCAGGCCGCCCTTTCTCCTTGCTACAATGGGCAGCCCCGTTGCCATCGCCTCAAGCGCCACAAATGGAAATGGATCATCAAAATTCGACGGCAGGACAAACACATCGCCAAGCAGATATATCAGGTGCATTCGCGAGGGCGTAAACACATCCGTAAATGTTACGGGAAGCCCCGCTGACATGTCCATTATCTTACGGGCATATTCAGCCCTGTGGCCGCCGCCCTTTTGAATCTCCCCTGCCGCGAAAAACCTGACGCCCTCAAGGCCGCGCGTCTTATTAATAATACTGGCGCTTTCGATAAAATGCTCAACCCCCTTTTCAGGCGACACACGCCCCACAAATAAAACCACAAAGTCCCCCCGCTTGATTCCAAAACGCCCCCTTATGTCATCTCTTAGGTCAGGTACGTCTCTAAAGTCCCTGAACCTGTCAAGATCTACCCCGTTATTTATGCAAAACCTGTGGGCGGCAGCGATGGGCTTGTCCGCATAATGGTTCATTATATACTGGCTGCAACCGGTGAAGGCGTCAAGGTCTAACGGCTCGTCAATAGGGAATTCGTTCTGAAAGTGGAGCATCGTGCGCGTGAGACCGCTTTTTCTGATTTCCTTAATCAGCGGTGCGAAGTGCTTCACCGAGTTGTGCATGTGAATGATTTCAGGGCAGAGCTCTCTGATTAATTTGAGAATTCTGTCGTTATACGAAAACGGGTCAAGCCTTGTCAGCTTTTGAAACAGCCGTCTGTAAAGTCTGCCAAAGCGAATCCTGTGAAAGAAAATGCCGTCTTTATATTCGGTCTCAGGGTTGAAATCACCGGCAAGGCACACAACATGCGGCTCATATCCAATAAGCCTCTTTGAGACTTCATAAATCCACATCTCAACCGCCGCCCCCTTTAAGGGCGGTACGGGGTGTATTGGGGCGGCGGCCATTAATATCCTCTTAGGCATCGTCTGACGCCCCTACTTCTCTTTCAAACCTTTCGGCTATCACGTCCCAGTTAAAATTGCTGACTATGCGGCTCTGC
Source organism: Candidatus Magnetominusculus sp. LBB02 (assembly GCA_022321325.1). Classification (GTDB taxonomy): domain Bacteria; phylum Nitrospirota; class Thermodesulfovibrionia; order Thermodesulfovibrionales; family Magnetobacteriaceae; genus Magnetominusculus; species Magnetominusculus linsii. The sequence goes on from JAKOEO010000126.1 coordinate 1,588, forward strand.
GCCCTGCCGCCAAGCGTTTTCCTTAGCTCTTCGTCCATGAACAGGGCGTTAATCGCCTTTGAAATCGCTATATCATCCTTTGGGGCAACTAAAATTCCCGTATCATCCGCTATAACCTCAGGGATGCCGCCAACATTGGCCGCTATGACCGGCACGCCGCAGGACATCGCCTCGGCAATGGATATGCCGAATGTCTCATCGGCAACGCTTGGATAGAGCGCGGCATGGGCTATGGAGTAATAGGCCGGGATCTCATCGTTGGAGAGCCTGCCCAGAAACTCCACCCTGTCTGAAACCCTCAAGTCGGCGGCCAGCCTCCTGAGAGTGTCTTCATAGGGCCCTTCGCCGCCTATGAGATACTTCACCTTCATGGATTTATCAATTTTGGCAATGGCCGCAATCGCATACTGAAGCCCCTTCCAGCCGACAAGGCGGCATATGCTGATAAGCACACGCTCGTCTTTTAGCGAGTGCCTCTTCAGCAATTCCTCGCTGCGGACAACCGGCCTGAAGCGCTCCGTATCTATGCCGTTATATAGGACAACCGGCCTGACCGAGACTTTTCGTTCAACGTCAAGGGCGTTATAGCGGCTGCATGAGAAAAACCTGTAAAGCCTCTTAACCATCCATCTGTATCCCGGGTAAAACTCCGTCCCATGAGAGTTGAACACCGCCTTAGCGCCAGATATTGCCGAGGCCAGAAGCGCCACAGGCAGGTCATATGGCTTGTGTATGTATATAATATCGTACTTGCCGCGTATCAGTGGGATGAGGGCAAAAACCCCCAGCGACAAGCGCTCGATAAGTTTTCTGAATCTTGAGCCAAAGTTTGGCACATGCGTCCTGTCCAGATAGGGATATGTAAAGACGGTAACGCCGGACGGCGTATCTGTGAGGCCGCCCCTGCCGCCATGAATATGGACAGTGTGCCCTCTTTTGGCAAGGGCTGCCGCAATGCCAAGCGTAAAGGATTCAATCCCCCCGGCCTTTGTGGTTGTCGTCAGATTATAGAGGGCTATTTTCATAATTTGACTGACTCGCTTACCGCGGCAAGGACATCGTCCACGCTTATGGCGTCCATGCAGTGAGGAGTCTTGCATTTTTTCGTAACGCAGGGGTTACACGGGCGCTCTGCGCTGATTATCCTGTGCAGGTGCAGCTCTGTTATCGCCCCTGTTCCCCAATGATTGGATGGGCAAAACAGCGATACTGTCCGTGTGCCGAGGGCTATGGCGATGTGCATAGTGCCGGTGTCGTTTGTGACAAGAAGAGAGAGCGTCTTAACAAGTGCGGCAAGCTGCCTTATAGAAAGCTCTCCCGCAAGGGAGACCGCGCCCCTGCCAATCGCCGCGGCTATATCGCCGCATAGTCGGCGCTCATCGTTAGAACCGGTGATGACAACCGCGCCGTCAGGGTAAAGATTGACAAGTCGTCTGCCAAGTTCGATAAAGTGTCCCTTAGGCCATGCCTTGTAGAGCTGGGCGGCGCCGGGTTGAAAGCCAATAAGTGGATTGATGCCGCCCAGTCCTATAGCTGCGAGGTAGTTAATTATGTATTTTATGTCATCGGCTTTTGCCTCCAGCACCATCGCCTTGTCTGCTGTGGCGCAGTCTGCAAA
>JAKOEO010000127.1 GCA_022321325.1 Candidatus Magnetominusculus sp. LBB02
CCAGATACAAGGTGACGAGGCAGTGTCTTGAGGCGTTGCTTGAGCACCAGTACCCGGTTGAGATATTGACGAAGTCGTCGTTAATACTGCGCGACATAGACCTCTTAAGCCGTTTTAATGACATGGAGGTGGGGATAACCATTGCGACAGATAACGACAGGATACGGCGTGCGTTTGAGCTAAGGACATCGCCGATAGCAGTGCGCATTAAGACGCTTAAGGCGCTGAAGGAAAAGGGGATTAGGACGTATGTGTTTATAGGCCCGGTGCTTCCTATGGAGCCGGAGGAGCTTGCGTCAAAGATTGTCCCCTATGCGGATTATGTCTTAATAGACAGGATGAACTATACATCGAAGACCATGAAGGTTTACAGGGATTTAAAATTAACTCAGTGGCTTGAGAAGGGATTTACTGACAGCATCATACTACGGCTGAAAAATGCCCTCGGCGACAAGGCCGTAGAAGCAAGAGGGGTACGGTCATCAAGTACGTGCCGCTGCGCATAACTCCTCCCCCCATTCCCCCATTTTTATCACAAACAGGATTCCCGCGAAAGCGGGAATCCCCCTTTCTTCTTCAAACGTGACGGCTGTGTGGATATTAATCCAAAGTTGTGTGTTTTAATCTATTTATACAGTTTAACGTAAGTTTGATATTACAAGAAAGTATGGGCAACAGCCCGTCAAGACCTGACATTTTTACTCCTACTGAATTATCTGGCCGCCGGATATTGAAATAATAGTATTTACAAATGCTCTCAACTCATTGCATGCAATAACGGCATCCATGAGATTGTTATTTTCGAGAATCTTTCGCGCGTTACGGGGCTTTCCATAGATGCGATAATTGCCAAGCCTGAATATTTCCTTTATCCTGTGTGCGGGTGGATTGTTATGGTTTACATCCTCTGGATTTCCATTAGGAGAAGGGCTATTGTGCTTTGCCAGCTTTTGAATTGTTGGCCAGTATGGCAGCAGCCATGCCTCAAAATCATATTGGGCGGCATGAGGGTGGAATCTTGGCTCATCACCTACCCAATCGCGCATTTTCTTCTTTGCGTCCTCGGCATTCTCAAAAATCGGCGGTTTTCTGCCAGTATATACGTCGGTTAATGCGATTACATGGTCAACTGCTTTTTTACCACTTAGCAATCTGATAACTACCCTTTTCAGTTTTTCCTCTGTTGGTATCAGTCCGTCGTATTTTTGAGGAATAATTTTTGGCATGTTCCCTGACAGCCGTTTTTCTAAGAATTTTCGCAGAATAGGTAAAAAACCCATCTCTGTTTTTCCTTCGATGATGAGTGAAATCTTCACGACCTGCCGCCCATCTGTCCCATCTGCCATACTTCGTCGAGGCTGTACTCGTCCAGCCATTTTTCTATATCGAGTTCCGTTGCCCATGTTGCAACCGCACCTCCGTCTTCTCCAATGTCCATTACCACAACCTCGTCCGGCTTCAAAAAGCGAATAAATCTGTCGGAATGCGTGGCAACAATCAATTGAGTTCTTTGTGACGCTTCACGCATAAGGTCGGCCAGAAGGCTTAATAGTTCCGGGTGTAGGCTTACCTCCGGTTCGTCTATCATGGTAATGGTCGAGGGGGTGGGGCTTTGAAGCAGTGATACAAGCCACAGGAAACGCAGCATACCCTCTGATAATTCATGAATGCCTATAGGTTCGGTGAAGTTTCTGTCTTTCCATGTCATCGTCATAGTACCAGCGGCAACAGGAGGGAAGCTCAGTCCTTCAAAGCTGGGAAAGGCAATGCGAAGCAAATCAACAATATCATCGAAACGCTCAGTGTCAGTTTCCCTTAGATAATAAAGATATGGAACAATGTCTTTACCGTCCGCCCCTGGGGATGTTGCCGGCCTCATCTGCTGAGGCAGCTTAATGGGTGCTTGCCGCCCGACGTTAAGCTCGTGGTAATATGTTGTTTTTGACAGAATGTATCTGAATTTTTCTGGCTCGCTGAACATCTTTGGTACCTGGGAAAGGAATGTTTCGATCGAATCGTATCCCCAAGACGGACGAACAAGGCCTTTTTGGGGATCATAGTAATGGGGATCTTCATTTATAGAGAATATATGCTTGAAAGGATCATTATAACCATCACGCTCGTCAGACAAAATTTCTTTTGATATGGAGTATCCTGTACCCTTAGGAGAGATATGAAGATCATATTTTAGTGGTTGCGGTTTTGGCATCTCCATCTGAGCAATAAGATAGACTTCCTTACTCCTGCCGCGTGTCATAATATTCGATATACCGCCTAAATGAAATAGAGCATCCTTTAAAATACCACTAGCTGAGGCAGAAAGTAGAGAAAACGCATCTAGAAGTGAAGTCTTGCCGACGCCATTGGCGCCGATAAGAACATTAAAAGACTTCATATTCAAATCAATTGATTGCAATCTGCGGAATCCACCTATTGTTACTTGGCTGATATTAGGCATCTCTGTTCTCCGTTAACAACATTGTCATTTGTCTTTACACGCTTGTAACGATATCATAACAGTTTACAAAAACTATTACAAGTGGATTTTTTAATATTCCAACAAATTTTAGATGTAAGCAACACACTGCTTGATTTCGTTAATAAATTGGACATTTTTACCATACCGTAACGACCCTTTTTATATTTTTCAGCTCCTCTTCAAATTCGGCGGTCTTTATCAATTCAAAATCGAACTGGGTTTTTACTTTAAACCCCTGCGGGGTTTCCTGAACCTGGACTGCCCCCTGCGTGTCTGTCCTGTATATGGGAATATCTCTCAGATTGTTTAAGACCTCTTTGGTCGGGTGGCCGAAGTGATTATTCCTTCCCGCGCTTATTACCGCAATTGCGGGGTGCAGGTATGAGACGAACTCCTCAGATGTCGCCCTCCTGCTTCCGTGGTGTGAGACCTTCAGCACATCTGAGCGCAGTTTCTCTTTTAACCCTAATAGGATTTCCTCGCCCTCCGTCTCCAAGTCCCCTGTAAACAGAAACGATGTGTGCGCCCCCGTCATTTTAATCACGAGCGATGTGTTATTGTTTGTCCTTCTGCTTATCAGGCCAAGCCCTTCTAAATCGTCAGGAGGGTGTAAGACGGCAAGGGTAATGTTGTCTATGCGTATGATGTCGCCGCGTTTCAGAATTATATGGTCTCCCCGCAGATACTGCATGTCCGCTGT
>JAKOEO010000128.1 GCA_022321325.1 Candidatus Magnetominusculus sp. LBB02
GGAGAGGTGGCCGAGCGGTCGAAGGCAGCCGCCTGCTAAGCGGTTGTGGGGGTAAAACCCCACCCAGGGTTCGAATCCCTGCCTCTCCGCTCCTAACAGATTGATAATCTGGGATATGTTAGCTGTAGAATTTGTGCTGGTGCACACTGGCGGCGGTTTTATCCCGATGTATGCCCGATGTATGCCCGATGGATGAAAGCCAACAGATATGATGCTGGTACTGCTGTGCATTAACAACCCCAAACAACAGGAGTAAGGCGTGGGTATCACCATTGACTACGAAGGTAAGGCGAAAAATATACAAGAAATAGAGACGCTCTTCAAATTCATTGAAGACTATGCCGCTACTCATGCAGACGAGGTGCGGCTTGGCACGAAGGAAATGGCGTATAAAGGGAATTTATATCCACTATGGGGTGATGCCTGTAAGACAGTACCTGAGGGCGGTGAGTTAAAAGAAGCAAGGTACTTTCCTCTGATGGATGGGGCACAAAGGAAAAGTGAGGACAGTCCTAAGAATGATCCAAACGACCATCGCTTAAATGGCTGGTTTCATATATTAGAAAATGGAAGTTTTTCTGAACAGGCAATAGCATCTCTTGAGAAAGGAGAATATCCTGAGTTTAGAGTGGATACCATCGTTAAAAGCATGTGGTTAAATTTTCCAGGCTGTGAGAGCCTATCCTTTCATTTCGATATGAACACATATGAGCTGGTGAACTACTTTATGTTTGGCGATAAGATATGTGCTATAGCTAATGAATTTTGTAAAACTCAATATGGAGGGGTGTCGGGGCATATAAAGGTATGCGGTATATTAAAACAGTTTGAGAAAATTATAGATTATACAATAATAAAGGACGAGGCTAACGATTATTACCACACAGGTAACCTGGAAGATTTGATAAAGGCGTTTTCTATAAGTACCAGTATGATAAAAATGATTAAAGAGGAAGCAATAGCGATACTGGGAGAGGAGAACGTGAAGACGCCATCATATACTATAGATAGAGAGTAGTTCTGGTAAGATTAAAAAACCGGCGGTATCTTACTGCTGCTATGATTGCTATTTGGTGTAATTTGCCTTTCTCATCTAAAGAATTTTCTGATATTTATTGGAAACATTAAGAGGTGGCAATGTTGGATGTCTTTCATTACCATGAGGCGACTAAGCACAGGGTTGGGCGGTATGCAAAGTCCGCGGGACACATGGATTGGGAAAATGAGCCTGCCCCGCTGCGAATTTTTGATGGCGCAGAGACAGTAAAGCTGCCTTTTCTGGAAAAAGACCCGGATGCCTCATATGATGAGATCTTCCAGCGGCGCTTACCCTCAAAGGGCATAACGCTTTGTACGGCGGCCAACTTTCTGGAACTTTCCCTTGCCCTTGCCGCGTGGAAGTCCTATGGGGGCAGCGCGTGGGCGCTTCGCATAAACCCCTCAAGCGGCAATCTGCACGCCGAAGAGACATATGTGCTGATGCCGGAGGCTGAAAACTCTGCCGCACTCTATCACTATAACCCCTATTTCCATGTCTTTGAAAAGAGGGCGGCAGTGGACGCGGCAACATGGAAAATGGCAGAGGATTATTTCGGCGTCAGAGGTTTTTTTATCGTTATGAGTTCAATACACTGGCGCGAGGCGTGGAAGTATGGCGAACGCGCGTTCAGATACGCTTGTCTTGACATTGGTCATGCCGTTGCGGCCATGTCAGTCTCAGCAAGCCTTTTTGGGTTGAAGGCCACGGCCCTTTGCGACATGTCCTGTTCTGATATAGCGGCGCTCTTAGGCACAGAGAAGACCCAGTGGATAGAATATGAGGAGGAGGTACCTGAGACAGTGCTTTTCATACATGAACATACCGAGGCGCAAATCCCGCGAGGTATGCCCTGTGAAATCATCGAATGCTTCAAGTCTCAACACTTTGCCGGTATGCCAAATCGTTTAAGCAAAACGCATGTGTCATGGGATATAATAAAAACTATATCCAGAGCTACCGAAAAGCCGAAAACAGAATTTTTAAAGGGCGCGCATACCGTAAAACGTACAGAGATTTCTGCAACTTTAAAGACTGCCTCGCATGTAATACGCACACGCAGAAGCGGCCAAATGTATGATAGCGCCTCAGATATGCCGCTCAATGAGTTCATATCCATTCTGAGCAGGACGCTGCCCGGTACGCTGCCGTTTAACGCCGACATATATCCGACCCAAGGGGCAGTGTTTGTCCATTTGCTCGTATATGTCCACAGGGTGGCGGGTTTGCCGCAGGGGATATATATGTTTGTAAGAGAGGACGGCGAGGCTGCCGGGATGAGAGGACGCATGTCGCCTGATTTCCTGTGGGATGATATATGCAAGAGCGGCGGCGTACCGCTATATTTGCTTCGGAGAGGGAATTTCGGTAATATCGCCGCTATGATTTCCTGTGGACAGGAGATTGCCGGTGACGGGGCATTTTCTATTTCAATGATTTCGAGGTTTGCGGTTGACGGGGCGTCATACATGTACCGGCGGCTGTTTTGGGAGGCCGGCATGATTGGCCAGATGCTCTATCTCGAAGCTGAGGCGCGCGGCTTCAGAGGCACTGGGATAGGGTGTTTTTTCGATGATGAGGTGCATAAACTGCTTGGACTTCAGGACAACTACTACCAATGCCTCTATAATTTTACCATAGGAAATGCCCTTGAGGACAAAAGGCTGACCACACTTGCCGCATATCACCATCTTAGTGGAAGTGGCAGGGCAAACGCATTAGAAAAATAAAGCTGAAATTACCTATGCAATTACACCA
>JAKOEO010000129.1 GCA_022321325.1 Candidatus Magnetominusculus sp. LBB02
CTGATGGTTGGCGATTTAGAGATAGAAAGCACGCAGTACGAGGAATATAGATATGACAGCGACTATCTTAACTGGATACCAGGGGCAGTGCCAGGTATGACACTGGTAAGTCATAGCGGCGATGCCCACGGCGGTTATGGAGACGGGGCCATATCGGCAAGCGGCAGCATCAGCGGCCCCAATAAGTTCAATGCCGAACTCAAAGTCGAGACCTTCCTAAACACATCCACAGGGCGTGACAACGTTCGCTGGTGGCCTGTCTCTATCGGCGAAAGGCATGTTGGCAGGAGGACAGGCTACAGAGACATTCACGTCACGGCATTTGATAACATGGACGGCGCTAATTGCTTTATCATCATGTACAAGAAGAGTTACGTCTACTTTACGGATTCTGTTGATGTGCCAAACGTAAACGACGGGACAACCCCTGTGCCGGTAACAGAACAGATTGAAAAACCTACAGTCGCAACGCACCACATCGCCTATAAGACAAAGGGCGGCACACTGGTCAAGGCAGACCTGACGGGCGACATACGCGCAGCCTCCTGCCAGATAAACAACGGCTTCATGGCCTACACATACGCGCTATGGGAAGATAACAAATTCGCGCAAAGGATTATAGGCATAATAAATATGACGACCGGAGCAAAAAAAGAGTGGCAGAGACAAGACGATGATGACGAGTTAAAAGACTTTAAACATTTTAACATGGCCGCAATCGGGATATTGTAATAAGCAATAAATAGAGCGGACAGCAGTCCGCAGGAGACAAACCCTCCAAAAGACACGGTGTTAGAGCACCGGACGGGATAACCCGCTGCCATCCGCACCCTAGCCAGGGCGGATTGATTGTAGCAGGTTTACCCAATATAATCAATCTTTAAGGAGGCGTATGAAAAGTTTTTTATCGTATCTCGGCGGCAAATCGCTGCTCGCCAACAAGATAATCCCAAAGATACCGCAGCACACATGTTATTGCGAGGTATTTGCAGGTGCGGCATGGATGTTGTTTAAGAAGGCCGAGTCACAGGTTGAAATCATAAACGACATCAACCAAGACCTTACTACGCTGTATAGGGTAGTAAAATTAACCCAGATTGTCCATTAGAGATGAGAAGCGAACTGAATCGGGAGGTCAAAAGACCTTGATATGCAATAGCAACAACTTAATCGGACAAACTGGTATAATAGCTCCTTTTAGGATGAAAGATGAATTTGCAGACAACGGAGAAGGTTATCAAGAACAAACTTGGGATACTGAACCTTGCGAAGGAGCTTGGCAATGTGTCGAGGGCGTGTAAGGTATTTGGGTATAGCCGTGACAGCTGCTACCGGTTCAGGAAGCTCTATGATCAGTACGGCGAGGAAGGTCTTCAGGAGATATCGAGAAAGAAGCCATTGTTGAAGAACAGGGTAGCAGTGGAGATAGAAGAAGCGGTAGGCGATAGAGTATCCGGCGTATGGGCAGTTAAGGGCGGGCAACGAGCTGAAGAAGAAAGGGATATTCATATCCCCTTGCGGGGTAAGAAATGTATGGCTCAGACATAACCTTCAGAACATGAAAGTAAGGCTGAAGGCATTGGAGAAGGCAAAAGAGGAGAAAGTGGCCTACGGCGAGATCGAAACGCTGTTCCCCGGCTACCACAGGATACGAGGGGCATCGTGGTGACGCTTAAAGGTGTTGGCAGAGTGTATCAGCAGACGAGATACCTTCTCTAAAGTAGCTTTCGGCAAGCTCTATGACCGCAAAAATACCTTGGTGGCGGCAGATATTGTCAACGACAAGGTTCTGCCGTTTTATGAGGAGCAGGAAGTTAAACTGCTTAGAATGCTCACAGACAGGGGTTCTGAATATAAGGGGGTAAGAGAACACCACGAGTATGAGTTATATTTAACTGTCGAGGATATTGAGCAACCAAGGTTAAATCACCCCAGAGTAATGGCATCTGTGAGCGCTTCCATAAGACCGTGCTTGAAGAATTCTACAACGTGGCCTTTCGTAAAAAGATATACCGCTCCATTGAAGAATTGCAGAAAGACCTTGATGCCTGGCTCGATGACTATAACTATGTGAGAACCCATCAAGGCAAGCACCGTAACGGCTTAACTCCGATAGAGTGCTTTACTAAAAATAAACACCTTGCACGATGATAGGCTATGATACTGAAGCAGATGACAAGACAGCCTGACCTGTCTTACAGCTCAGGCAGGAGTTTTATACGGACAGTACGATTAAGTGTTGTTCAGTACAATTAAAAAATCATGAGTATCACATAGACCATAATTTTGGGCATGGAAAGAAACATCTTTCCATGAACTTTTTTCTAATAAATCTGTTAGCCTTCTTTTTCCATCAAATATTTGAACTTAGCGATGTGTTGTACCAGCAGTGCAGAAAGAGTTTTGGGAGTAAACGTCATTTATGGGAAAATCTAAGGTCTGTGATTGCCATGATAATCTTTCCAGATTGGGAGACATTCCTGAATTACGTTCTAAAACCTCCTGAAATTTATGCCGACAGTATATTAAAGCCCTAAATCCCTGCAAAGCACGCAGCGATGGCTGCGTCTTTTTTTACAGATTTGTCCCTGTCGTTTACCCAATTCCTGCGCATTTAAGGAAGCCTAAACTAAATCACATCATCCATTATTGGCGTTTATTGCGGATTGCCGGATGGTGGCCAACTGTT
>JAKOEO010000012.1 GCA_022321325.1 Candidatus Magnetominusculus sp. LBB02
CCAACATGGGCGGCAGCCTCAAGGCGCGCAATGTTGACGGCGGCGCTGAGTTTGTGATAGCTTTGGGTATAAGAGCTGGTGACAATGAAAGCAGATGATAAAATAAACAAACTCCTGGATGATTTGCGTAAAGCAAATGAGCAGTGTGACAAAACAAACGAGGAACTGAAAAGAGAGAAATCAGATCGTCAGCGGGCAGAGGCTGAGACTGCGGCACTGTTAAAAGGTACGAGGGCGGTTTTAGAGTTTAACGACTTTGCACAATCAGCAAGAAAAATATTTGATGCGTGTAAGGATATTATAGGGGCAACTGCCGGATATGTAGCGTTACTGACCCCTGATGGCAGTGAAAACGAAGTGCTTTTTTTGGAGGCGGGGGGACTGCCATGTACTGTGGATCCGAATTTGCCAATGCCGATAAGAGGATTGCGTGAGGTCTCTTATAGAACAGGCAAGGCTGTATATGATAACGATTTTCATAACAGTGCATGGATGGATTTCATGCCTGATGGTCATGTTCGACTTATCAATGTCATGTTTTCACCCCTGATTTTGGACAAAAAGGCGGTTGGTTTAATAGGGTTAGCAAATAAAGCAGGAGATTTTACCGATAGAGATGCCGACTTGGCAATGGCTTTTGGTGAATACGCTGCAATAGCACTGCTGAACAGCAGAGCCAGGGAGTTACTTGAAATCAATGAGAAGAAACTACAATCTATAGTGAATACTGCTGCCGACGCCATAATAACGATAGATACCAATCACCGTATAATATATTGGAACAAAGCATCAGAAACTATATTTGGTTACTCTGCATCAGAGGCACTTAACAAAGACATATCGGTAATAATCCCCGAAAGATATAAGCAGAAGCACAAAGAAGGAGTAAAAAGAGTAATCGAAACAGGGCAGTCGAATTTGGTTGGCAAGACATTTGAGATGTCAGGACTAAGGAAAAATGGTGATGAGTTTCCTGTGGAAATATCTCTTGCTATGTGGAAGGTGAAAAAAGACTACTACTACACAGGTATTATAAGAGATATAACTGGACGTAAGAATGCTGAGGAGCAGATACGCAAGGCAAAAGACAATTTGGAAGTTTTAGTCCAGGTCCGTACTGACGAACTCTCAAAGGCAGTTGTGGCTCTTCAGGAAAGCGAAGAGAGGTACAGGGGTATTTTCAACTATACACAAACAGCGATTTTGATATTCGACCCTGAAACACTGCAAGTAGCAGAGGCAAATGATCGGGCATGTTCTTTTTATGGCTATACGAAGGATGAGTTCTCTCAAAAGAAGATATCGGATATACACACTCTCTCAAAAGAACAGCTACGTATCACCATTGAAGATGTAAAACATAATAGAAGAAGTAATATAGTAACCCGGCATCGTCTGTCTTCAGGGGAAATCAAAGATGTAGAAATATATGCAAGTCCAATTAAGATACAAGGGAAAATGCTTGTTTGTTCAATAGTTCACGATATAACTGAACGCAGGCGCTTGGAAGAAGAAATAAAGACAATCAATCTTAATTTAAAAGAAAGGGTAGAGGATGAGGTTGCAAAGAACCGCGCAAAGGATCAACTGATGTACGAGCATTCCCGGAACATATCAATGGGCGAGTTACTGGTTAATATATCACACCATTGGAGGCAGCCACTTTGTGGGATAGCAGTTTACATTCAGGACATCAAGGATGCCTATCGGTATAATGAATTAGATGAGCCATACCTAAATAAAAATATAGCACTCGCCATGTCAGAATTAAAGATGTTATCGGACACTATTGATGCTTTTAGCAATTTCTATGTCCAGGATAAAGAGCAGCAGGAGTTCTATATCTCATCCGAGATAAACAGGGCAGATACCCTTATCTCAGAGTATGTCAAAGATAAAGCCATAGTCATTGACAAAGATATGGACAACTCTTTAACGGTTCGGGGATATCCTCACGAGTTTGCCCATGTTATTCTAAGCGTGCTAACCAATGCCAAGGACAAATTTGAACAAAAAAATATCACAGGTGGTATGATTAAGATAAGATCATATAATGACGATACCACTGGCAGGAAAATTATCACCATAGCTGATAACGGCGGCGCTATCCCGGATGAGATAATAAATAAGGTGTTTGATCCATATTTCACTACCAAGGACAAATCACGTGGAACCGGTATGGGGCTGTATATGGCAAAGGTAATAATTGAGAAGATTATGGGCGGCGCCATATCAATCGGAAATACTGCTGGTTGGTGCGTAGTGAGGATAGAGCTGTGAAGGATGAGCTGCAATAGTTACAACTTAATCGGATAAGCTGGTACAATAACTCCATTATAAAGAACATGGGTTTTCTGGCGTGGTGGAGACAGACCAACATGGGCGGCAGCCTTGAGGCGCGCAATGTTGACGGCGGAGCGGAGTTTATTATTACATTAGGCGCTGCCGGTATTTGCTGAAATTATAGAATTTTATTGCGGACAATGCCGTTTCTATGATAATATTGTGCCAGTGCTATGGAAAGAGTAAATGGCAAAGAAGATGAGCTTCAGGGCGCTATTACCGAAAACCGCTTTCTGAAAGAGACTATTGACGCAATGCGCAAGCAGCTTGAGTTCATGCAATTTGACAAAGAGGACGCTGTCAGAAAGGCAGCCGTGGCAGCCAACGCCGAACTCTCGCAGCTTCAGGCCACTATCGTAGAGCTAAGAAAAGAACTCCAGCGCTGCGGCCTTGAAAAGGACGAGGCTGTTCAGAAGACCGCCGCCTCGATGGCTGACGAGGTAAAGCAGATTAAGGCAGTGGCCGCCGCCCTTCGCCGCGAGATGGAGACCATGCGGTTTGCCTTCGATAAACGCCTCGATGATGAGCGCGCCTCACATCGCAGCGAAATTGGGCAGTTACAGAAAACCATACAGGCGCTTAGACAGAGTTTAGAGGATAAGGCGGTACATAAGTGACAAAGAAGTCAGACAACTCATCCAATGCCCAGGACTCTGTTCAGAGTAAGCTCCATGAGCTTGAAAGCAGTGTCCGGCAGGCCGAGATGCTGCTTAGCATATCGCATAAACTTGCCGCTATAGACTCGCTCGATGAGATTTTAGAGGTGTTTGTCAACATGGCCATCTCAGAGCTTACAGCAGAGCGCGGCTCTATTTTCCTCAATGACGCAAGTACGGGCGAGTTATATTCCATCGTGGCCCAGGGCGGGTTTAAGCGCCAGCTTAGATTTCTCAACACAAGCGGCATCGCGGGCGACGTCTTTAAAATGGCCAAAGGCGTCATCGTCAACGATGTCTACAAGGACAAGCGCTTTAATCGCGAAATTGATCAGCAGACCGGCTATAAGACCAGAACGATGGTGTGCGTTCCCATAGTGACGGGCAAGGCCGAGGTGCTTGGCGTCGTGCAGATTCTCAATAAGAAACAGGGGAAGTTCTCCCCCGACGACATGAACCTGCTTCAGGCAATGACAACGCAGGCGGCAATAGTGCTTCAAACCGCTCAGTTTGTCGAGCAGATGCAAATCTCGCGCGCCCAGGAGCTGGAGTTTCTTGACATCGTAGCAGACATCACATCGGAGATTGAGCTTAGCACGCTTTTGCAGAAGGTGATGAGCGAGGCCACGAAGATGCTCCATGCCGAGCGCTCTACGCTTTTTATTAATGACGAGAAGACCAACGAGCTGTGGTCAATGGTAGGCGAGGGCATTGACGCCACCCAGATACGCTTCCCCAATCATTTGGGCATAGCTGGGGCGGTATTTACAAGCGGCAAGTCTGTAAACATCCCATACGCATATGCGGATTTGCGTTTTAATCCGGCGTTTGATTATAAGACAGGATTTTTCACGCGCTCCATACTCTGTACCCCCGTAGTAAACAAGCAGGGCAAGATAATAGGCGTAACGCAGGTGCTGAATAAGCGCGGCGGCCCGTTTACCGATGAGGATGAGTCGCGGCTGAAGGCATTCACCGCCCAGATTTCCATTGCCCTTGAAAATGCCAAACTATTTAATGACATTCAGAATATGAAAAACTATAACGAAAGCATGCTCCAAAGTATGAGTAACGGCGTCATAACGCTCGATGAGGAAGGAAAGATAATCACATGTAACGCCTCTGGGCAGCGCATATTAAAGACCAACATTCAGGAGATAATAGGCAAAGAGACGGGCAGTTTCTTCTCGGGGCAGAATGCGTGGATTCTTGATAAGATAAGGCAGGTAGAACTAAGCCGAAGCGCTGAGATAACAATGGATGCCGTGCTGATATTTAACAGGGAGAGCGTCTCGGCCAACGTAACGGTGCTGCCTTTGGTAAGCGGCGAGGGCAAGAAACTTGGAAACATGATAATACTTGAGGACATCTCCGGCGAAAAGCGTATGAAATCCACGATGTCGCGCTACATGGACCCGGCCCTGGCAGACCAGCTCCTGGCCGGTGGAGATGACATACTTGGCGGCAAGAGCACTGTTGCTACGGTGCTGTTTTCAGACATTCGAGGCTTCACCACATTTACCGAGGAACTTGGGGCGCACGGCACAGTGAGCCTGCTAAATGAGTATTTCACGCTGATGATGGAGTGTATTCAGGCCGAGGGCGGTATGTTGGATAAGTTCATTGGAGATGCCATAATGGCGGGCTTTGGGGTGCCTATCCCGTATGAAGATAATGAGGACAGGGCGGTGCGCTCCGCTATAGCGATGCTCAAGTCCCTGTCACAGTGGAATGTCAAACGCGCTGCTGACAAGAAAAAACCAGTAGACATAGGCATCGGCCTAAACACAGACACCGTGGTCTCAGGTAATATCGGCTCGCCAAAGCGCATGGATTTTACGATGATAGGCGACGGCGTCAACCTGGCCTCAAGGCTTGAGTCGGCGTGTAAGCAGTATGGCGCCAGGATTCTCATCTCT
This sequence comes from Candidatus Magnetominusculus sp. LBB02, assembly GCA_022321325.1. GTDB lineage: Bacteria > Nitrospirota > Thermodesulfovibrionia > Thermodesulfovibrionales > Magnetobacteriaceae > Magnetominusculus > Magnetominusculus linsii. Next base: position 4,919 of record JAKOEO010000012.1, read on the forward strand.
GAAAACACATACCACAAACTGCGCGGCATATATCAGGTCAGAGACATTGACGATGTCATAGTAAAGGGAAAGACGAAGGCCGTGAGGATATACGAAGTCCTTGATTACTATACAGAGGAGACATTCCCCTGTCTGATGGAGGTAGCGGGCTATTTCAAAGAGGGGCGCAAGTTTTATCAGTCAGGGGACTGGGAGCGCGCGGCAAAGGCATTTAAAGAATCGCTGAAGCTGCACTCAGGCGACAAGCTCTCGCAGATGTATATAGAGCGTTGCGAACACTTAAAGGCCGCCCCGCCCGCCGAATGGGATGGCGTGTGGAAGATGACCTCGAAATAGATGTGCCTGTAAGAATTAAGGCGGTTGATATGCTTGATAACGCTATCAGCGGGAATGCAAACTATACAAAAACCACACAATCTGGTAAATGACTAACTTGTACAACCTCTGCAAGCCCGCCTATTTACTGATAGGCACGGGGGGTATCGAACCCCCGACCTCTACCGTGTCAAGGTAGCGCTCTAACCACTGAGCTACGCGCCTTCATGCAGCGTTATCCCACCCTTGATTTAACACTTTTACGCTCTAAATTGTCAATAGCAAATGATGACGGCCTAAAAATGCCGTGTTATCTCACCCTGATATGGGCTATGATTATTAACGGAATAGGACATTTCTACTTTGGTGCAACATTTTGCAAATTAGCGCTTGCCTATTTATGAAATATTGATTTATAATTACTGCTTGACTGCGGTTTTTAAGAAATAGGAGGTTTAGAAGATATGCCAAAATTAAAGACGCACAGAGGGGCAGCGAAACGGTTTAAGAAGACCGGTACCGGCAAAATAAAGAGAAACCGGGCATATAAGAGCCACATGATGACCGGCAAACCGTCAAAAAGGACGCGTAGGCTGAGGACATCAACAACGGTTGACGCCACTCAGCAGAGAAACATATCGCGGCTTATTCCGTATCTGTAATAATAAAAATTATGCCGGGTGAGCCGGTTTTTGGAGGATTGAGCAATGCCCAGAGCAAAAGGTGGATTTAAGACAAGAAGAAGAAGGAAGAAGATACTAAGAAAGGCGCGTGGCTACTATGGCGGCAGGAGTAAACTCTTCAGGGTGGCCTCTGAGGCGGTTGACCATGCCCTCTTACACGCATATGATGACAGGAAGAACAAAAAACGCGACTTCAGACGCCTCTGGATAATCAGAATCAATGCTGCGGCACGGGCGGTCGGCCTCACCTACAGCCGCTTTATGCAGGGCCTGAAAACCGCGGGTATTGTTCTTGACAGAAGGGCGCTTGCCGAGTTGGCCGTAAGCAATGTCGCTCAGTTCAACCAATTGGCAGAAAGCGTAAAACAACAGACTGCGTGACGACGCTTGAATCTTTTTTATCAGAGCTTGAGGCGGTTGCCACAACGGCCGCCTTGCGCGAGCTTCGATCGAAATATTTAGGGAAAAAGGGTGTTCTCACAGAGCAACTGAAAACGCTTCCCAGTCTTGATCCCCATCATAGGGCAGTCTTTGGAGCATCGATAAACGAAACCAAGAAATACATCGAAGAACGCCTTAAAGAACACGAAAAGCAGCTCACATCGAAAGAAATCAAGGCAAAACTCTCAAAAGAAAAAATAGATATTACGCTTCCCGGCTATTACAAAAAACCAGGCGGCAGACATCCCGTTACTATCATTCTTGCCGAGATAACCGACATATTCGTCTCAATGGGCTTCAGCATAGAGGAAGGCCCTGAGGTGGAGAGCGATTATTATAATTTCGAGGCATTAAACATCCCGCAAAATCATCCCGCCCGCGATATGCAGGATACGTTTTATATTGACAGCAATGTCGGCAGCAATAGATCCGGCGATGACGCCTTCGTTCTCAGGACGCATACCTCGCCAGTGCAGATAAGGGTTATGAAGAACAGCTCCCCGCCGCTTAGGTTTATCGCCCCGGGGAAGGTCTATCGCTGCGACTCGGACATATCCCACAGCCCGATGTTTCACCAGATTGAGGGCCTTGTGGTGGATAAAGACATATCGTTTGCCAATCTGAAGGGGCTGCTTGAAGGGTTTTTAAGGAAGGTCTTCGGCCCGGATGTGCCGGTTCGTCTGAGGCCAAGTTTTTTCCCGTTTACCGAGCCGTCGGCAGAGGTTGACATGGGCTGTTATTTCTGTAAGGGCAGCGGCTGCCGGGTCTGTAAAGGTACGGGATGGATAGAGATAATGGGGGCGGGAATGGTTGACCCCAGAGTATTCAACAATGTCGGCTATGACACTAATCAATACAGCGGGTTTGCCTTTGGGATGGGCATAGAGCGCATCGCCTCTTTAAAATATGGCATTGACGACATCAGGCTCTACTATGAGGGCGACCTGAGATTTCTAAGGCAATTCTAAAATGCTTATATCATATAATTGGCTAAAAGACTATATAGACTTCGATAACTCCGCCGGGGAGATTGCCGAAATATTGACGATGTCCGGCCTTGAGGTTGAGTCGTTTAATCGCCAGGACAACGGCGATGTCATCATGGAATTAAATGTAACCCCTAACAGGGCGGACTGTTTGAGCGTTATAGGGGTTGCCCGCGATGTGGCGGCAATACTTAAGAAGACGTTAAAACTTCCGGAAACGGGGGATTTTGGAAACGCCACAGATACAGGGTTCAAGGTTGAAATCATTGACGCGGCTCTCTGCCATCGCTACTGCGGCATTGTAATCAGTGGCGTGAAGGTTACCCCGTCGCCAGAATGGATGAGGGACAGGCTTGAGCACTCCGGTATCAGGCCGATTAACAATATCGTTGACATAACGAACTATGTGCTGTTGGAGTTTGGCCAGCCGCTTCATGCCTTCGATTTGTCAAGGCTGAAAGGTAATAAGATTATCGTCAAGGCCGCTGATAGGCCACAGATGATCGCCACGCTTGACGGCATTGAACGCACTGTCGCCGCCGGTACGCTTCTGATTTGTGACGCTGACGGGCCAGTTGCCCTTGCAGGCGTAATGGGCGGGAAAGACTCCGCCGTTACTGAAACCACTACAGACATCCTTTTAGAGAGCGCGTGGTTTTCCCCTGCCTCGATACGTGTAACTTCAAAGCTGACAGGGCTAAGGTCTGAGTCCTCATTCAGATTTGAACGGACGACAGACATTGATGGCGTAAAAAATGCCGCATTGAGGGCTGCCTCATTGATGGCTGCTCACTCTGGAGGGCTTATTTCAGAGGTCATTGACAATTATCCAAATCGCTACGCTGCACGGCCAATTGCCATGAGCTGCGAAAATGTTCAAAAATTATTGGGCGTTAAAATTCCAGAAGGCCAGATAGTGGATATTCTTAGCCGCCTTGGTTTTACAGTAGAAAGACTGCCGCAGAACTTGCTTATCACGCCGCCGTCTTTCAGGCGTGATATAGAGCTGGAGGCAGACCTCATCGAGGAGATAGCGCGTATCTATGGCTATAACAACATCCCCGCGGTAATGCCGCAGTTGTCCCTTGCTATAAATAATGTCAGCGACAAGCACAAGAAACTTGCCGAGCTAAGGCATTCTCTACGATACGCCGGGTTTACCGAGACGATTAATTATAGTTTTACATCGAAGGATGACCTTACTCTGCTTAACATACCTGAAGGCGACCAGAGGAGAGCCGCCGTTACCGTAAAAAATCCCCTGCAAAAAGATTATAATATTCTCAGGACGTTTCTACTGCCATCCCTTTTGAAAAATCTGAAGCATAACATTGCCGTTGGCGCAAAAGAGGTCAACATCTATGAGATAGGCACAGTGTTTTTCGACACAGGGGATGAGTTTCCGAAAGAGCGGCTCAAACTTGCCGTGTTGTCATATTCAGGCAAAGGCAAAAGGCTCTACAATGAGCCTGCCTCGCAATTTTATAGTATGAAAGGGCTGCTTGAGACCATTTCCTCTGTGAATTATGAGCTGAGACAATCGAACGAGGCGTTTTTAGATGACGGCCAATCGGCTGACATTTGTATTGGCGGCGGCAATGAGAAGGTGGGGTTTTTAGGGCAGGTATCTGCTGAGATTGCCGCAAGGCTCGATATGATTGTTGATAGACCTGAAATCGCTGTTTTGGAGATGTTTATTGAGCATGAAGAGACTAAACCCATGTTTAAAACAAGCATTATTACTAAATACCCGCCGATTGAGCGCGATATAGCAATTGTCGTTGACGACTCCTGCCAGTCCTGCGACATAATCAATCTTATAAAAGACAAACGGCTTGACCCTGGGCGCCTTGTGGAGTTCGTAGAAATATTCGATCTCTACAAAGGCAAAAACATCCCTGATGGCAAGAAGAGCCTTGCCTATCATATCGTGTATAGGTCAAAAGAGCGGACGCTGCTTGAGAGCGAAGTTGACGCGCTCCATGCTGAAATAGTTAATCATGTAATAGGTAAGACCGGCGGTGCGCTGAGGGCATAGGCGGCCACTTCCGGCTTTAAAATAATTTATTGATTTTGATTTGCACAAAATTGTATTATCAGCCGGAGGGTGCGTTATGAAAACGGCAAAAATCATTGCAATAACCAATCAAAAAGGCGGAGTTGGCAAGACTACCACGGCGGTTAACCTTACCGCGGGGCTAATCAAAAATGGCTATAAGACCCTGCTTATTGACCTTGATTCTCAGGGAAACGCCTCGGCCTCTCTGGGGTTAATCATCGAAGATGCCACAAGGACAGTTAAAGACCTGCTTCTGCACCAAAAAGGCCCGCGTGATTTTATTGCTAAGGCCGATACGATAGAGCTAATCCCGTCTAATAATTCACTGAAAGACATAGAAGACACGCTGCTTAGCGACAAGAAATTCGATACGCTTAAACATTCCATAGCGCCGCTTGCAAACGACTACGACTATATCATCATAGACTGTCCGCCAAGCATAAACGTGTTTACGAAAAATGCGCTGAGGGCGGCAAATGAGATAATTGTCCCTGTAGATGTTGGGTATTTCTCGCTTCTGGGCATTAAGCAGCTGCTTGAGGAGATAGAGCATTTCAAAAAGGAGTTAAACCCGCGGCTGACGATACGCGGCGTCCTTGCCTGCAAATATGACAGACGCACATCGCTGTCAGCGCAGATTTATGAGGCGCTCAGGCAGAGTTTTCCAGATAAATTATTTAAAACCCATATTCGCCTGAGCATAGACATTGTGCGCGCTCAAATCGCCCAAAAGGACATTTACAGTTATAATCGCAGGGCTGCCGCCGCAGAGGACTACAATGCCCTGACTGAGGAGATAATCAATGGCTAATAAAAAGCAGATAATGGACAAGTTGAGCGCCCTGAATCTTGCCACACCGACAAAGACGCGCACCCATGAGGCCGCTGCCCCGGCAGGGTCTCAAACGCCTGAACCACCTCAAAAAGCCAAAACACACAGAGCGGCAGTTGTAGAGGCAAAACAGGCTAAGCCCTCGCCGCCTGCCCCGCCTGATTCTGGCGGCAGGATAGAGACCGGCGATTTTACATTGTTTGTAGACAGCGCCGGGCAGACTATGGCAGTTGCCGAGATTAATCAGCCCATTTTCAGCGGCCCTTCAGGGGTATGCACATTTACGCTGTTTGTTGATAACATCACAGCCCTTATGAAGATAAGCGAAGAGTTTCAAAATAATCTCCTCAGTATTAACTCGATGATGATTGACAGCTACAGGAGGACATTGACAATAACATTTGACACAATGATACACACCTATGGACAGTTCGTTGAGAGTTTGAAGGATATGATACCATCGGCTCTCAAACAAAGATAGAGAATGTTATAAGCGTAGGAGCAGGCCATGCGGCCGCCCCTGTTGACGGTATACACGCCGCCTATAGGGGAGGAAAGTCCGAGCTCCGCATGGGCAGGACGGCTGCTAACGGCAGCCGGGGGCGACCCCAGGGAAAGTGCAACAGAAATTATACCGCCGCGCGCCGCACAGCGCGTGGTAAGGGTGAAATGGTGAGGTAAGAGCTCACCGCCTCCTGCGGCAACGTGGAAGGCAGGTAAACCCCGTCCGGAGAAAGGTTGAATATGTCCCGCTTTTCGGGCTGCCCGCCCGATACCTTGCGCGTAGAGCGCTGGGAGGCGGGACGGGTACTAACCGCATAAGGCGGCAAGCAATTGTCGTCTCAGATGAATGGCCGCGCAACACAGAACTCGGCTTACGGCCTGCTCTTATTTATTTTATTTACTGGGGGCGTCAATCTTGGGAGCGCCTGCCGCCAACCATTTGTCTCTTTATTTAATTATGGCCAGACCATCGAGGATTTTTTCAGTTTTAGACATATCGCCTATGAAATGCACAACTGGCAGGGGGTTTTGTTTTACCAGCATCGGCGTTGCTAAAACACCTTGCCGCCGCGCAAGTGACGGCCTGTTATATATATCTATTATCTCAAGGTCATAATGTCCTTCGATATACCGCTCGCAAATCTTCTTTATATTCTCTATCGCACGCATTGACAGAAGCGTCTGGCCTGTCACATAGAGCTTCAGGATAATGGCGCTTTTATCAGACTTATCAATAGAATTACCGCTCATCCTGTCTTTTCCTCGCTCCATGGTCACACTGTTTTAGAACGGCCGCTGATAGCATAACCGGAATTGATATCTACCCTGCTAAACAGGGTATTAAGGAACTCTCTTCTTTGAAATATCGAAGCTAATCCTGGCGTTGATGTCTGTCCTTAGTCTTTCCTGTGACAATATTAAATCAATCTCAGCCTGGTCATTGGCAATGGCAGCCTGCAATGCCTCTATGCGAACCTCGGCCTCTTTTCGTTTTGATTCTAATTCACGCAGCCTGCGCTCAACCTCTTGTTTCATAGCAAAGTCCTCTGCCCTGTCTTTTGCCTCCTGCACGATGCGGGCAGTCCCTGTAAGAACCATGCCTGCACCGGTGTATGCCTCAAGGAGCTGCACTCCATTACTGGCAATAATGAACTCGCTTATCTGGTTTGAATGAGACATTCCCCTTGACTTTATAACATACAGCCCTCTTGTACGCTCTCCGTTATATTCTATCGTCTTCAGCACTATCCATGTGTCCATCAGCGATGAGATTCCTACGTCCGTATTGTCAATGTATTCACTTGATGTGGTAAGAGTGGTAAAAAGCGATGTGATATCGCGGGATTTCATCAGGTCAACAAGCCGCATCATCAGTGTCTTTACCTCATCTGAACCTCCAATATCACTATAATTCGTAATCGGGTCCAATATGCACACAGAGGGATTGAATTCGTTAATCAGTTTGTGGATTGTAACAAGATGGGTCTCTATGCCGAAGGAAGTCGGCCTGGCCGCGTTGAACCTGAGAAGACCCTGTTCAATAAAAGGCGCCAGATCAATGCCTATAGACCTGCCGTTTCTGATTATCTGATGCTGTGATTCCTCTGACGCTATATAGAGACAGCGCTGCCCTCGTTCGCATGTCGCTTTAGCAAGGTGTACGGCTAAGCTTGTCTTTCCTGTGCCTGCCGTGCCGGATACCAATATCGAACTGCCCACGTAATAGCCCTTGCCGTCCATCATTGCGTCGAGATGGGCGATGCCGGTTGAAATATGCTCGGTCAAGGCCTTATGCTCAAGGCCCAATGATGTTATTGGCAGTACAGATATGCCGGTTGTATCTATAAGAAAGGGATACTCATTTGCGCCGTGGGCAGAGCCGCGATACTTGACAACACGCAGGCGGCGGGTGGTACGCTGCCCTTCTACCCTGTGGTCAAGCAGAACTACGCAATCGGCGACATACTCTTCTATCCCGTGGCGGGTCAGTGCGCCGTCGCCTCTTTCTGCGGTGATGACGGCTGTTATTTCATTTTCCTTTATCCATCTGAACAGCCTTCTTAACTCCGCCCTTAGAATGTGGTGGTCTTGCATGCCGGCAAATAACGTCTCGATGGTATCGAGGACTAGTCTCTTTGCACCGATCGACTTCATTGCGTGCTCAAGCCTGACAAACAGACCTTCAAGGTCATAGTCTCCCGTTACTGTAAAATCGTCGCGGTCTATATAGATATGATCTAGCAAAATCTTTTTCATTTTTATCATGCCGGAAATATCAAAACCAAGAGATTCAACGTTCATAATCAGGTCTTTTTCCGACTCGTCAAAAGAGATAAACACACCCGGCTCATCATATTCATTAGCGCCATGAACAAGGAACTCCATTGCCAGAAGGGTCTTGCCACACCCTGCATTTCCGCATACTAAAGTTGGACGCCCCTTTGGCAGCCCGCCGGTAATCTCGTCAAGCCCATGAATCCCTGTTAAACACTTCTGCAATTTATTGTTGATAATTTTCTTGCTCATCCCGATACCTCCACGGCTTATCTGACATGACCTCAGTCCTCAACAATCAGCGATTCCTGTTCGTCAACCTTTGGCAGTATGATGGTAAACTCTGCTCCCTTGCCTGTGTTATTGGCATATAGCCTGCCGCCCATGCTGGTCTCTATTATAGTTTTCGACATGTAGAGGCCAATGCCGGTGCCCTTGCTTCCTTTGGTAGTAACGTATGGGTCGAATAGCGTATTGAGTATGTCGGCGGGAATGCCTCCGGCGTTATCTTTAATCACAACAGCAATATTGTCATCGTTCTTTATCGTATAAATCTCTATCAAGCCAAATTTGCCACGAAGAGCGCCCTTTGACTTTGCTGTAAGGATTGCGTCCTTGGCGTTTACTATGATATTTAACAGCACCTGCTTAATTTCGTTGGGGTAACCGACGATATATAGGAATCCAAATTCGCAGCCCTTGAGACTCTTGCAGTCCTCTAAGTCAATTTCATGCGTAGCGCACTTGCAGGCGTGCTTAATGTGAATTTGCATGTTTTTCATCTCAGCGCACAGGATAGACAGCACAGAGTTGATTATCATATTTACGTCAATTCGTATCTTTCTTTTGGTCGGCTTAAAGAAGTCGCTGAAATCGGTGATGGTATCAGACATATAGTTAATGAGATTCATTCCGGAGTTGACCGCCTCGTCAATATATTGCGTGTCTATTTGATTGAACTGATGTGCGTCCTGCAAGTCTTGGATAATCAGGCCGAGGCTGTTAAGGGGCTGCCTCCACTGGTGGGCGATAGAGCCTATCATCTCGCCAAGGGCTGCCATCTTGGACTTTTGAATCAACATGTCCTCCTGAAGCTGGCACTTGTGAACCTCTTCCATTACCCTTCGCTCCAGATTTATATTCAGGTCGGTAATTTTGGCGATTAACTTTTTCCTCTCCGTTACATCTCTCAGAGAGGCCAGAATATGCGCCTCCCCTTCCCATTCTATATCCACAACTCGCAGTTCAACCGAAACTGCCACACCGTCCGCCCCTATGATTTCTATCTCGGTTTTGTCGGCGTTTATAACGGGCATGCCAAGATACTCGCCTACTAAATGGCCTGATTGCTTGCCAAATAGGAGCTCGGCGGCGGGATTTGCAAAACGAATCCACCCCTCAATATCAAGTATCAATATACCGTCGGCGTTTTTCTCTATCATATGGTAGAAACGCGACTCGCTTGACTGCTTCAGCGCCAAAATCAAACGGTTGCGCTCGATGGCATATTGAATAGAGCGGCATAGCGCCGTGCCGGTAATCTCGCTCTTGGCGATATAGTCCTGCGCCCCGCACCTTGCCGCCATCATTGTTGAATCCGAATCTTCCTCGTCAGATATGCCCAGCACCGGAATGTCCCCCGCCATCTTCTTAAAGCTTGTCAGGATATCGCAGCCATAAGGCTCTGACAGCTCAATGCTTATCAAAAGCACATCAATTGGATGAGGCGGATTAGAAAGATAACCAGGCAGCATTGAGACATCTTCTATGCTGTCTATGGCAAAATCCACATGTGGGACCTCAGCGAGGATACCGCTGATATATTGGACATCCTCGCTGCTATCCCCTACAAACAGACATCTTATCATCCTTTCAGCCATATAGAGTCATCACCTGTCTTTAAACAACTCATCTGTACGATATACCTCGGCAGAGGAAATCTGTACAGGATTGCCGGAGAGTATTCCCACCACGTTTCTAAATGGTTTGCCTATGTGCATCCCTGTGCCGTCAATCTGGAACTCGCGAATCTCCTTGTCGTGCGTGGAGCCGCGCATCTTTAAAACCGTGATGCCGCGCCTGGTCTCGCCGAAGATTTCGACATAACGCAACAGTATAATCGTATCTGTAATTGTGGAGATATGAGTCTCGGTGATGGACGTACCGCCTAAGAGAGTCGGCGTTGTCGAGGTGAAAAATCCCGCAATTTCCTTATGTTTAATAAACGATGTAATGCTTATCACAAACTCCCTGAAACTCCTTATTGTTGATACCCTCTCCAGCGCCGAGAGGCTGTCAACAGCGATTCTGTTAGGTTTATATGCGTCTATCGTCTTTTTCATCTTAATAAGATGGTCTTCAAGCGAGGCGGTCTCAGGGTATTCGCATACTACCATTAACCGTCCTTCGTTTTCCATCTTTTCGTAGTCAACCCCCCAGCCTATGGCGTTTCTGAAAAGCTGTTCACGGCTTTCCTCAAAGGCAAATATCAGGCATCTCTCGTTATCGGCAGCGCCGCCGGCGATGAAGTGTGTAACCATAAGGGTCTTGCCGTTTCCAGTTGCGCCGGAGACAAGGATTATGGAATCCCTATAAAAACCTCCCGCACACATGTTGTCAAGCTCAGTGCAGCCTGAGGTGATTCTCACAACCGAGGACTTCTGTTTAAGCTCTATGGCAGAGAGCGGGATGATAATTATCCCCTCCCCCGGTATAATAGTAAAGGGAAATTCGCCCTTATAATGGTCAGTGCCGCGAAACTTCAATATCTCGATAGTGCGGCGTCTTCTTTCGTCCTCAAGGGAGTTTCTCAATATAACTACATTGTCGGCGACAAACTCCTCAACGTCAAATCTGGCAATGCTGCCCTTTTCGTCAATGCGCTCTGCCGTTATAATGCTGGTAACGTTCATTTTTCTAAGGGCATGGGTTATGCGGAATATCTCGCGCCTGACTGTGGCCCTGTCTGAAAACTGGCTGAAAAACGCGCCAAGCGAATCAAACGATACCCTTGTAGCCCCGACTTTTTTAACCGCGTGTTCTATGCGCGCCAAAAGGCCGCCCATATCATATGCGCCGGCCTCCACCACTTCTGTCTCAGGCTGAGGAGAGGCGTCTATAAATACCCACATGCCGTCGGCCTCAAACTGCTTAATATCCCAGCCGAAGCTGATCATATTTTTTCTTATCTCATCGGGGGATTCCTCAAATGTGACAAATAGACCCGTTTCTTTATTATTCCTTATGCCTTCAACCAAAAACTGCGTGGCAAAAACGGTCTTCGAACTTCCCGCCGTACCGGAAAGAAGCGTTGAGCGGTGCTTAGGAAACCCGCCCTTTGCTATCCAGTCAAAACCCGGCACATGCGTCGGCAGCTTTTCCAGACCTTTATTGTTATTATTCACATCCATTAGGCATCCCCTCCTTCATCTTTCTTTCTCATACACGGTTGTAAATCAAGACCCACAAGGACTTTGTCTGTATCAGAGAGGTCGCCTATTACGCGCCTGATAGGAAGCGGCAGCACCTTTATCAATGTCGGCGTGGCGAGGATCTTTTCGTCCTCCGCTAGCTGCGGTCTTTCAAGGATGTCTATTACAACCATCTCATATTGACTTTGAAGTTCATGTGTGCATATATTTTGCAGGTTGGCAATAGCCCGTTCCGACTTGGGCGTCTTACCGGTTATGTAGAGTTTTAACAAATAATTGTTCATTAAGGACCTCCCTATTTACTTATATCAATTTTTTCTGAATACGATGAAATAATTTAGATAGTATGTGACAAGATTCCCCATCAGCTCCAACACTATAAAGCGTCCCTCTTCCAGGTATAGCTGCGCCTTCGCCATATTGACCTCGTTGAGTTTCAACTTGAGCGACTCGGAATGAATCTCAACCACATCCCTTGGGCCGGACTTGAGAAAGCCAAGCTGTTCTGACAAGGAAAGCAGGTCGTCCTGTATCTGATTTTCAGTCTTATATATTCTTTGTTCTACGGCGGCGTCAAGAATCTCACAATACTTAGTTACGAAATTGTTGAATGTCTCCACACTGCTTTCGCGCAGAGACGACTTGCCCAACATTTGAGATGTAATCGCCGACCTTGAACTTCCAGAAAGACGCTCTAAAGACTTTAACTCCAAGCTGTGGCCGTGTTCATATTGGATTTTAAGCATATCCATGCGCAATCTGTTTCGTTCTATGGCATAGAGCAGAGACCGCAGCAATGAATGCCCATCAAAAGTCCCCTTGGCAAGACAATCCTGAGCGCCCATAGATACTGCCGTTTGTGCAACGAAATCATCGTCTTCGGCTTTTGAAAGTATGACAATAGGTTTTTCGGGTATCAGGAATTGGACAATAGAGTATGTATTGAGAAGTTCGCTGTCAGGCAGCATCAAATCAAGGAGCACTATATCTACGCTGCATTGCGATAATTTAAGAGAAGCCTGCGAGAAACTGTCCGCGTGGTCAACTTTGATATTAACGCTTGCCTTCTCGGCAAGAAGCGCCTCTATGCGGGCTGCCTCTTTTGCGTCAGCCTCAATTATAAGAAGATTTATGGTCTTTTCCTGTTCTTGTTCCAAGCCAACCCCTGATGAAGCCAATTACTGAAGACTAATTATAATATAAGTCGCCGATAAATGTCAAATGGCCATGATCTTTTTGTTGCACCAAAATAGAAATGTCCTATTCTGTTAATAATCATAGCCCATATCTGGGTGAGATGACAAGGCATTTTTTAGGCCGTCATCCTTTTCCATTGTTTTATGTCTGGTCATGTAAGCTTTACCTTGCATTACACATTTCTGTATGCCATTTCTCCATGGGTGGTCGTGCGCTGGTTTATGAATCATTTTCACCTTCGATCGCTGTGCGTTTTGCCTTTAAGATATTGGCAATGTGCCGTCAAGCCATTTTTCCACTATGACTTGAGCTGGCTGCCCGGTTCTATTGGCAAATATCAGGCTCTTCTGTGAACTATGTCGTAGAGCATGGCGATGGCTGTCCTTGTGGTTTCGAATCTCACTCTGTGGCGGCTGCCGGTGAAATTGCATTGTTTAACATGTTCGACCTCTGCGGGGCCTTTGAGCGCTATATAAACAAGTCCAACTGGTTTTCCGGGCGTACCTCCTTTGGGGCCGGCGATACCCGTTACGGCAACGCCAATGTCGGCGCCGGTTGCCTGCCTTATCCCGCGTGCCATTTCAAGGGCTGTCTGCTCGCTTACCGCCCCATACTTGTGAAGCGTTACAGGAGATACTCCTAAGAATTTTTCCTTTATCGCATTGCTATATGTAACCGCCCCGCCCCAAAACACTGCGGAGCTCCCATCAACAGAGGTGATAAAGCCAGATATCATGCCGCCCGTGCATGACTCCGCCGTTGCGATAAGCAGATTGTTCTTAGCGGCGGTCTCAACTACGCGCTGTGTCAGCGTGTACAGCTCTTCAATCTCTTCCCTTTTAATATCAAGCAGCATGGCGGCTGTGGGGGTCTCCTTAGATGGTCTTGTAGCCGGGGCAGCCTTCAAATCCCTTGCAGCCGCCCTTTCTTAGTTTACAGTCCCTGTTGATACAAACAGCCTTTTCCTCTTTTAGCGGCCGCCTGGTCTGTCTTTTAGGGTTATCGCTTGTGTCTTTTTTTGATGTGCTCATCCGCTATTATAACACTCCGCTTCGAGCAAGGAACAGATATATTCCATATCGGCGGGCAGCTTACTTTCAAATTCGAGATATTGCCCCGTAACCGGATGTATAAATCCAAGCGATGCGGCGTGGAGCATCTGCCTGGCCACAGCAATCTTATCGCGTGTGGCGTGTGTCTTCAGGCCGTAGGTCCTGTCGCCCAGTACTGGATGGCCTAAGGCTGAGAAATGCACCCGTATCTGGTGTGTCCTGCCGGTTGACAGAACCGCCTCAACAAGCGAGGCGCCTTTGAATTGCCTCAGCGTCTGCCATGCCGTAACGGCGGGCTTGGTGCGGTCTGAAACGGTGGACATCTTTTTCCTGTCTGTTTTTGAGCGTCCTATGGGCAGGGTTATCTGCCCCTCTGGTGTCTTCATTGAGCCGTAAATCAGCGCAAGATACCTTCTTTTAATCGTACGGCGTTTAAACTGCTCAACCAAATCGTAGTATGAAGCGTCGTCAAGGGCAACTACGACAAGGCCGGAGGTGTCCTTATCTATTCTATGGACAACGCCGGGGCGAAGCGGCCCGCCTATAGCGGCCAGCGAAGCAGCCCGGTATCTGACCGCATTCATCAGCGTACCGCCGTTGTGTCCTGCCCCCGGGTACATGGGCAAACCAGCCGGCTTGTCCACAACTATCAGGTGGGCGTCCTCATAGGGGACATTAATTGTGATTTCCTCAGGCGTCAGTTCGCAGCCCTCCGGCTGCTGAGTTTCCACAATGGCCATGTCGCCGACACGTATTTTATAGCCCTGGCCCACAACTTGACCATTTAGCAAAACATGCCCGTCTTTGATGAGTTTATTGACCTGTGAGCGAGTGAGCCTTGTCGTTGACGCCAGATATACATCAAGCCTCTGCCCCTTATCTGGTTCAGTTACAAGAAACTCAACGGCCATAAGCGCTTACTGAAGCAACAGGAGTTCTTTAAGACGGCGCAGGGCCTCAATGGCAGCCCCAACGCGCCTGAAGAGTTTGTGGACTATCTCGTTGCGGCTTATCCTGTTTAACAGCGAGATAAGTTTTATCTTTGTTGCTATGACATACTCTTCGTCCTTTGCAATACTGCAAAAGACCGCCATTGACTGCGGCCCCATCTTCAGAAACGCATCCATAAAGTCTTTGTTCTTTTCAGACAGTGATTCAATTGCCCGCAGGCAGTCAAGGCTGATGTTATTTTTAAGCAGGATACTGAGGCTCTCCCGCATCTGTGGAGTCAGGCTGTCAACTGATGGTTCTATTGGCGTCTCTTTCTTATCAAATTTATCGGAGAGCGCAGCCCATGAGGTATTTTCCTGGGGCTGCGGCTGCTCTATTTCATTTTTTTCTATTTGCGGCGCTACAGGGGCTGCGGCTGCCTGTCCTTTATTTTTTTTAGATTGGCGCTTTTCGAGGCGCGAACGCCCCCCTGCCATCAGATTTTTTATTTTATTTGACAACGCGTTGCAACCTCCTTGCCGAACTTGGAGAAATTCTCAGAGGCCAGCTGCCCTCTGGGAAAGTCGAATACCGAAATCCCGGCTATTTGCGCCTGATTAATGGATTCTCTTTCATATATCTTAGTCTTAAAAATTCTGCTGCGATACTCGTCCAGTTTATCGTCAATTGCCTCGTTTGTCAGTCGGGCAGATTTTTTGACCCTTGACAGCACTATATTCCAGCGGTCATCGAGTGCGCCCTCTCTGACGTCCTTCAATTTAATGATAAAATCCGCAAGCCCGTCTATCGAGCGGCTTGACGGCTCGCATGGTATAAAACAATAATCTGCAACCATCAGCGTGTTTTCTACCAGAGGGCCTAACGACGGCGGACAGTCAATGATAACCAAGCCATAGGCCTTGTCCCTGTATATCTTCTCCATAGATTTCATAAGACGGCGTTCCCGCTTAAACGAATTATACAATGTCTCGTTTACAAGGCTGAGCCTGATATTGGACGGGGCAACGTCAAGTCCCTTTATAGGCGAATTTGTAATAATTGTGGCAATCTCTTCCTGATTTGCCAGGACATCCGCTATAGAACGGTCATTATAGCCCACATCTATGCCAAGCCCAGGGGCCACATGCCCTTGCGGGTCCATGTCAACAATCAGCGTCTTAACCTTTTTCTTTGCAAAATATGTCCCCATATTAATGCAAATTGAGGTCTTGCCGGTGCCGCCCTTATGGTTTGCCAGACAGATAGTTACCACAACAAAACCCTCCTTATGCCGCTTTGCCGTCTAATCTAACAGATGTCATCTAAAAGTGTCAACTGACGCAGAGATAATTAGTGAGGTGTAAAGACAGACGGCCTAAAGGAAAGCCCATGTTTATGGATGATAGGTCAACCCAATAACTTAGTAACAATTTGTAACAGTTGGTCCGGCTTAAAAGGCTTTATTATCCAGCCTGTAGCCCCTGCTATCCGACCCTCCTGCCTCTTTGAGGTATGCGACTCGGTAGTAAGCATAACAATCGGCGTATAACGGCAGACAGGCAGCTGCCGTGCCTGTTTGACAAACTCAAGGCCGTCCATTCGAGGCATGTTAACGTCAACAAACATCATCTCAGGCCTTGTGTCATTTAACTTTTCAAGCGCATCAAGGCCGTCAACCGCCTCCACTACCTCATGACCGGCATTTCTAAGCGTCAGACCTACAAGACCCCTCATACTGGCAGAGTCGTCAACTATCAGAAACAATCTACCCATCACACATGTACATTATACACTAACAAAAAAAAAAAGTAAAGTATTTATACGTAAGCCGCAGCAATTCTCAATGAACGGGCAAAAGGCAGGTGCATGCTGTAATCTTTGCTTTGGGAGCTGGCTATGAACGGAATTTTGCACAAAATGAGAAAAGTTTTTACTTTCTGCTTCCTTAAATGAGCAGGAATTGGGTAAACGACAGGGACAAATCTGCAACAATGACGCACCCCCCGCTGTATCTTCCCAGCTCATAGCCACTTGTCCCGTCACCGGCTACCCCCCACCTAATGCCCCACCCTTCAAATTACTTTGACGCTGCCGCGGCCCCACATTAACGCCATTTGAAAAGATACGGCGTTTCGTGATACAATGGTTGATGAGGAAATTCATCCCTGTTGTTTTGATAATTGCGGCGACGTTTTTGTTTGTATACTATACAAGCCAGGATATATATAGTCTGAAAAAGCTCTCTGTTGTCCCCGGCAGTTCATATCTGCAAGACGTGAAAATAACACACTCAATCGAATCTACGGTGAAGTGGAAGGCGGTGATTGATAAAATCGCCATAGTAAAAATCGGCGAGACCGCGGAGCTTTCCAACATACAATTCTTCGTCCCGGAAAAGGAAATAACCCTGAAGTCGGCACAGGGCGCCTATGACATCAAAAACAACGCCATAGCCATGGCCGGCGAGGTTACGGCCTTCAACAAGGACTATGAAATAAAATCTAAGGATATCAAATGGGATTTCAAGTCCGAGACCCTGAAGTCGGCCAATGAGGTTGTCCTCACAGGCAAGGATGTCAGAGTGCGGGCTGACTCAATTGAAACTTTCGGCAAAGAAAAGCTAAAATTGTCGGGCAATGTTAAAGTCATTTACAATTAAAGGGGGTAGTTTATAGTGAAGCCACATTGCATGGCGGTGATTACTTGCGTTTTAGCGGTCGTAATAGCGGCGCGCGTCCCGGTCTTCGGCCAGTCAAACGCGTCTGCGCCTAAGACGGCTGCCGCAGAGCCTCAGTCAACAGGCGGTCCATCATTTAAGAAATCCCTCAAAGGCGACAATAACACGCCCCTCATCATTACCAGCAGCACCCTGCTTGCCGACAATAAAAAACGCACGGCAGAGTTTAACGGCGCCGTAAAGGCGGTAAAAGGCAATGTTACGTTCTATGCGGACAACATGGTTGTCTTTTACACAGAGAACAAAAGCCAGCAGATAGACCACATAAACGCTAAGGGCAATATCAGGCTCATCCAGGACAATAAGACAATTACATCCGAACAGGCCGTTTACTACGGCGCTAACGAGCGCGTCATATTTACGGGAAGGCCGGTGGCCAAAGAGGGAAAGAATATCGTAACCGGTACAAAGATAGAGTACTTCTTCGATACAGACGTATCCTACGTGGAAAATAGCCGCGTCCATCTTGAGGATAAGTAGCCCCGATGAGCGATATTCAGATGAGCACCTTAACCGCCGCAGGGATATCAAAACGATATGGGAAAAAGCTCGTAGTTGACAACCTCAGCCTGACTATAAATACTGGTGAGATTGTGGGGCTTTTAGGGCCAAACGGCGCGGGTAAGACCACGTCTTTCTATATGGTCACAGGCATTGTAAGGCATGGAAGCGGCACTATAACCCTTAACGGGCAAGACATAGGCGGCATTCCGATGTATATGCGGGCAAGAAAGGGTATTGCCTATCTGCCTCAGGAGGCCTCCATATTCAGAAAGCTGACAGTGTGGCAGAACATTGCGGCAGTGCTCGAACTTGCAGACGGCACGCGGCGCTCTAAGACAGAGATTGCGGCAACGGTTGACAGGGTGCTTAAGGAATTCAATATAGAGCATATCGCCTCAAGCGTAGGCTATACCCTGTCCGGCGGCGAAAGGAGAAGGACAGAGATAGCAAGGGCAATTGCAATGGCCCCTGTGTTCATCCTGTTTGACGAGCCTTTTACCGGTATAGACCCGATAGCCATTATTGATCTGAAAAAGATGCTTACATATCTGAAGAACAAGGGAATAGGCATTCTGATAACTGACCACAATGTGCGCGATACGCTGTCAATCACCGACAGGGCATATATAATAAATCATGGACGGCTGCTTGATGCGGGCACGCCGGAGAAGATTATATCTAACTATGCCGTAAAGAAGGCATATCTGGGGGAGGATTTCACACTGTAATGGCGCTTGAGACACGGTTAGAGGTTAAGCTATCGCAAAAGCTCATACTGACGCCCCAGCTTCAGCAGGCCATAAAACTCCTGCAAATGCCGCAGCTTGAGCTTTCGCAGGCCATCAACCAGGAGCTGGTGGAAAACCCGTTTCTTGAAGAGCTTTCTGAAGAGACACAGGATGTATCAATGGAAGAGGCCAATAACGACGGCGAGGCCCCGGCAAGCAATGGCGATGTCGAGGGCGATGTTCAGATGTCAGACACCATAAGCACATATGCGGTGGACGATTATTTTGATGAACGGGGAAGCGATGGCAGGGATTTAGGGTATTTTAACTCCGGCTTTGTCGAAAAACCCGGCGCTGAGACCTTCCTGACCACAACAACAGGGCTGCCGGAGCATCTGCAATGGCAGCTTGATATGACTAACGCCTCGGAAGAGATAAAAGAGGCGGCAGAGATGATAATCGGTAACATAGACGAAAACGGTTATCTGCAGGCCACACCAGAGGAACTTGTTAATATTCTGGGGATGCCGGAGGAAACTGTGCTGAGGGCCATTTCTCTTGTGCAGAGGTTTGATCCTATGGGCGTATGCGCGCGCGACATTAAAGAATGTCTGCTTATTCAGGTAAAGGCTCTGGGACTTAAAGATACGCTGGTTGAAAAGATAATCCAAAACAATCTCGAAGACCTCGAAAAGAACAGACTGCCGGCCATTGCCAAACAGTACAACGCGACGATTGAGGAAGTTCATGCCGCCATTGCCATAATCGGGGGACTTGAGCCAAAACCCGGCAGAAAATTCTCAAACGTGCAGGTCTCCTATGTCGTGCCGGACGTATATATCGAGAAAATTGACGACGAGTACCGTATTTTCTTAAACGACGAGAGCATCCCGCGTCTGCGCATAAGCAGCATGTACAAGGAACTTCTCACGCAGAAAAACACATTCGACAAGACTGACAAGCAATACCTGATAGACAAATATAAATCGGCCATGTGGCTTTTAAGAAGCCTCGACGAAAGAAACAAGACCATATACAGGGTAACCGAGAGCATTATGAAATACCAGATGGACTTTTTTGAAAAGGGGGTAGAATTTCTGAGGCCGCTGAATCTAAGGATAATCTCCGAGGAGATAGGCATTCACGAAAGCAACATCAGCCGCGTAACCTCAAACAAGTTCATATCCTGCTCTCATGGGATGTTCCCTCTGAAATACTTCTTCAGCAGCTCGCTCTCATCAGATGAGGGCAGCGTGTCCTCAACAAGCGTCAAAGACCTGATTAAGACGATAGTTGACGAGGAGGACAGCTCAAACCCCTTGACCGATCAAAAGATAGTGGAAATCTGTAAGAGCAAGAACATCAACATAGCAAGGAGGACGCTTGCCAAATACCGTGAAGAACTGAAGATTCCACCTCATACAAAGAGGAAGAGACAGCACCTATAAAGCAACTACAACACACAGGAGGGTTATTTATGACTATTACGCTAACGGGCAGGAATTTTGACATTACCGACCCAATAAAGAAATATGCCGAGGGGAAGTTAAAGAAATTCGGTAAATTTTTAAGCGACGACTCTGACGCGGCGGTTATCCTATCAGTGGAGAAATACAGGCACAAAGTCGAGGTAGTGATTAAATCAAACGGGATACAAATTCAGGCGGAGGCAGTCACCGGCGAGATATATGCCTCCATAGACGAGGTTATAGAAAAACTCGACAGGCAAATAAAAAAACATAAAGAAAAGACAACCTCTAAACGCAAGGGCAGCCCCAAGGGCGCGTCTTTGGAAACCACTCCATCCACGGCGGAGCGCGTAAGCGTCATTAAGAAAAAGACATTTGACATGAAGCCCATGTCCGCCGAGGACGCCGCCATGAACATGGATCTGATTGGTAAGGATTTCTACGTGTTTACAAATGAGCAAAACGGCAAAATAAATGTAATCTATAAGATAGCGGACGGGGATTTAGGTCTTATAGAGCAGGCATAATGAAGCCGTCGCTGGTCATTGTTACGGGACTTTCCGGCGCGGGCAAGACCGTTATGCTTAGGGCGCTTGAGGACGCGGGGTATTTCTGCGTTGACAATCTGCCGTCTTCGCTTATCTATAGTTTTGTAAAGCTAAGCGCCCTGCGTTCGGAGAAAATTGCCGTAGGGATAGACATCAGGGAAAAGAGTTTTCTAAAAGGCATAGAGAAGGTAATACGCAAGCTCAGAGACAACTTTAGCCTCAACTTGGTATATCTTGAGGCCGAGACAGATGTCGTCATCATGAGATATAAGGAGACCAGAAGGCCGCATCCACTGTCTGCCGCGGCCAAGGGCAATTTTGAAAAGGCCATTGATATGGAGCATAAAATGCTCAAGTTTCTCAGGGACGAGGCCGACTCAATCATAGACACGTCATACTTCAGCCCGCACCGACTGAGGCAGCATATTACGGCGGCCTTTGGCGGCCTGAGCGCAGATTATTTTAAGTTCACCATCATATCGTTTGGTTTTAAGTTTGGCATTCCACAGCACCTTGACATGCTGTTAGATGTGCGCTTTCTGCCAAACCCTCACTTTGTAGATGAGCTGCGGCCATTTACCGGGCTATTCGAGCCTGTCAGGAATTATATATTTAACAGCCCTGTTACGGCGGAGTTTGTCACTAAGATTGAAGACCTCATGGACTTCCTTATCCCGCTATACAAAAAAGAAGGGAAGTCGTCCTTTACCCTTGGCATAGGATGTACCGGAGGGCGGCACCGTTCGCCTGCAATAGTAGAAAGGGCTGCCGAGTTCTCAAAGAAATATGATATATCAATAGAGGTTATTCACAGAGAAATCTGAAGGAGACCCTGATTATGGATAAGAGGATGAGCGATTATATGAACGACTTCATGTATTTTATCGTGAGGCCGTTTGAGGATGCGGCGATGATGTATTGTTCTGGAGTGAACATATCGCGTTTTACGCCGTTAACTGCGGGCAAACACCGCCTTGGACAAAATATCGTGATGAAGGGGCTTCAGTCGTCAAACATAGAACTGCGCTCGTTTATATTATCGCGCGGAGGGCAGCCTAAGACTATCAGAGGTGGCAGCTGCGACGGGGAACAGCCCCGCAGCCATGATGACCTTTGGAACTCAGAGTCTTTATTGATAGAAAATATACCGGCGGATTTAACCGCAGCAGAGGTGGTAATGTTTTCTGTTCAGAATTTTCTGAAAATAGTCCTGCCACAGTGCGTGCCGCCTGAGGAAATTCCAAAAGATGTGACAGTACCGGCAAACCTTCAGTCATGGCTTGATTCTCTCTGTAAGCGATAGTTACCGTCGGCAGGGCGATTGACAAAAGACAGCGCAATCCGATATGCTATAACACTGCCGGGCACAGTGGCAAGGGAGGGCATAACAAAGGGAGGGCGTATAATGATAGCGGCACTTACTGCAGTGCATGTCGTAGCCGTCGTAGTGTGGATTGGAGGCGTTGTATTTGTTACTACCGTGGTGTTCCCCATGATAATGCGCATGGAGGATTCTATGGAAAAGGTCATCTTTTTTCAGGGCACAGAGCGCCGCTTTGCTAAGATTGCAAAGATATGCGTTGTGATAGCGGGAATAACGGGCGCGCTGCTGCTACAGCTTGAGCACCGCTGGAGTTCCCTGTTTTCATTGGACGGCATCGGGCCAACGTTAATGCTGCTTCTGTGGACGATGTTTGTGTTTATGCTGCTTTTTGAAGCGGAGGTGTTCAATTTTCTTTTTAGCGGTTCGGCCCAGCATGATACAAAGAAGATATTTCGCAAACTCACCGTTGCCCATTGGGTTATAATGCTTGTCAGCCTGACGGTGATTGCCGTAGGGATTTTAGCCAATCACCTGAAGTTAATGAAGTAAAACGCCTACATCTGTTTCATTATGGCATATATTTCCATGCTGACCATTATCTCAACCGGGTTTAAGAAGTTTATTGCCCTGGCGTCCATTTTCTTTATAAAAAAGATGGGTTTTTTTGTCTCTATATCGTAAATAACATCGTTTAGTACGGCAATAGACGGCAGATTCGTATCAAGTTCTATGTTTATCACCTGAAACGGGGGTTTATTCTCGGACGGCTTTACGTTCATTCTCATAATGCTGCCGCCTGCCGATGTGATAATAGGCTGGATTATTTTTTGTATATCGGCTGCGGCTAACGACGAAGTCTTTGCCTCTACCGTGACGGCCTTGATTTGATATTCCCTGTCTTTATTGGCGATGACGGCTTTTTCTATCTCATCCTTTTGAGCAATTACGGTTTTATATTTTTTGAGGGTTTTGATGCGCAATTCCATGCCTTGCTGCTGCTCCTCTTTTTTTTCCTGAAGGCTTTTATAAAAGGAATCATAACAGACCAGAAGCAGAAGCACCCCGGCTACCCAAACCATGGTCTTTAGTTTCTTGTTTTTCATTGTTTCATCGCCGCCTTAATCTGGAAACGTTCCTTGCCCATTCGCGCGTCCTTAAATGTTGTAGAGGCGGTGCCGACATCCTTAAAAAACTTAGAGTTCTCAAGCATACCTATCAGGGCGGAGGCGTTGACGGCGTAGCCTTCGATGTTGATGTCTTTCTCTGTGGATACAATTCTGGCAAGCCATGTGTCCTGAGGAAGGGTTACTGTGAGTTCTCTAAGAAGCTCCAGCATTAAAACCCTTTTTGATAGCATTGAGTTGAGCACAGTCAGGTCGTCATCTATTTTCTTTGTATCCTTCTGCAAAGCTGAGAGCCGCTCATACTCCGGTTTCAGCGCCTTGATCTGTTTGTCCATGGCGGCGCCTTCCCGCTGCCCATTCCATATAGGGATGTAAAGCGAAATGCTGAACATGGCTATCACGGCTATTGAAAGAATAATTGTAAGGGCCATAGGCAGGGACTTTCTTTGTGTCTGTCCCATGGAAAGCATGTTGATACACTTTGTCTTTGTCCTTGAGATGGCAATGGCCGCTGCGGCAGCCAGAGTATAATCGGCGTCGTCGTTTAGGGCGGGCAGGACTTCTTTCAGCTCATGGCATGTGAGGACGGCCTTTAACTCTCTGGTTAGATCTTCATTTTGGCAGTTGATTATGACCGAGATTTCAGCGATATCTATTGATGATATTGCCTTAACTATATTGTCAACGATGCTTTTTACCTTGTATACCTCTGTGACGACGCCACGCTGCGCCAGCGCCAACTCTGTGTGCGAATCTTTGACGTTAACGAGGACAATTATATCTGAAAGCGCGGGTACCTGCCCTAGCAGACTTATTAAAGAGGCTGGAGAAAGAGTCATGGACTCAACTGTGAAGCCGCCATGCTCAAGCGCCTTTATATATGGCTCTACCGCCTGTCTTTTGACTGCGTAAATTACTGTATGGAGCTTGCCGCCTTCACGTTTTGCTATCTGAAAATCATAGTACACGTCGGCGGCGGCAAAAGGTGTCAAATCCGGTATCTGAAAGGCAATCGCCGAGGAGATATTATCTATGGCGATCTCCGGAAACTCCGCCATTCTGATAACGCACCATTCTTTAGGGACGCTCAGAATTGTTTTAAGCGAAGAGGCAGACCCTCCCGCCGCCATTACAGTCAACAGCGAGACCAACTCATCAGGGGTCGGCAGCGTATCTGCGAAGGCGTTTTTACTGATGACCTTATGCCCGGACGATGACATCTTTATCATGCAGACCGAGGCGGAGTCTTTATCAACTACGATGGAAAGATATTTCTGATTATAAAGCAGCTTGTCAAAGGGGGAATAAAAGAGCGCCCTCTTTGCCGACGATACGAAATTCGCGGCGGCGCTGCCGCTTAGGGAGACGGCCTTTGCCGCGCGCCCTGCATATGAAGTAAGATTGGCCATGTTATTTCGGAAGCATACACTCGAAAATGTATAACAATCCTAAGTCTCACGCAACACGATAGTGTCCCGTTAGTTCTAATTTATCTTTATATTCCGATTCAATCTCTCTCATGATCCTGGCCTTCTCATCAACAATCGCTATCACTCGAAACAAGCGGAATGGTGAAAGAAGAAATTGAAATATTCGCTGTATAATTTTGAAAATGCGTAACTGCTTATTAAATATATAGTCAATTATGTAATAATAGTTGTGAGCTATCTCTTTAAGTCTTGCATCACGATGATCTATCCTTCTAAGAATAGAATTAATATCATCCTGTAATTGGTTGTCTTGATGAATTTTGACAACAAATCTTAGAAAATCAATAATGCTGAACTGATCCATGATTTTTATAGAATCGTTCAACATTCTCATAAAAGTCTTATATTCGATTTCATTTTCCTTCACCACGCCCTGCATTGCTAATAAAGCCAAATCATCACGCAAAGAAAATAATCTGAACCGAAGCTTGTTTAAGCGAGCAACTCTTAAAAAATTATAATTTAAATACATTGCTATCCAGATGCAGGCGATGATTAATATAATATTGAATCCAAGCATATCTTACCTCCTATTACGTTTCTTCTATATTAAAATCAATAGAAGTATGTTCTTGAAGAGTAGTAAGTTCTCCTGTTTCTCTGCCATGTATTATAGTACTTCTAAGATCAGTCAATCTCTTTATCTCCAATTTATAGATTTTTCTTTGATATATATTGATAGAAACACTAAAAAGGAGCAACATAAATAAAGGGATCATATAGAACTTTTCGGAAGCTAAAAGAGCAATCATGGCTCGCACATGCTCATTTATGCTATCTGATGAGAGCTTGTATAATATAAAAAGAAGTATTACAACAGCAATACCTATAATGTTGCCACTGTTAATAAGATCGTAGGTCTTATCTGTAAGGTTAATTAAAAAATCGTACATATTCGTATTTTTTCCCTGAGTTTTTCGCTTTTTCGCTGACTTTTTAGATTCTTCTCCCAAATCTACCTTCCGCTATTTATTTTAACTGCTAAACCCTACATGAATCTGGAGCTTGTTGTCAAGAATTATTTCCTATTTAACGCTTGGAATTGAAGAGCCGCGCAACCCGCCATGAGAATTCTTCGACTTACCTGCTTATATGATAAAACATATAGTTGAATTTAGTAAAGCATAAAATTTATCGTTATTTTATCTTCTTTATAACGTCTTTCTTTGGTTGACTGCCTTCTTTTTTTACCGCCTGAAAATCATAGGTCTCAGGGGTCTTATAGTAATAGCATTTATAGTCGGCGCTTGTAACTGCGGCTACAGCCCTTATCCCTGACGCCGCGTTATTTAAAATGCCCACTGATTCGATAGTATATACGTCGCCTTCGTTTAAATCAATATAATTTATCGCCGTCTGGTAGGCCCCCGGTATTACCGCCTTTATCTCATCATTGGTTTTAAATAAGTTCTGGCTCCTGTATTCGATAATGGCCTTGGCGTATTGTTCGCCCAGGTCAGGGATGGACATCAGGACTTCCAACGGGGCGGCATTGATGTTTATCTTTGTGGATTTGCTGTAGACGGTGATGAGCTCTCTAAGCCCTTTTTGCGTGTCAGTGCCGTAGAATATGTCCTGAGTCACGCCTCTTACAAACAATAGTTCCTCAACTGAGTCGAAGCTGCCGTTTTTTGCCTTATACGGCTCGTCAAGCGACATGTAGTAGTCGCTTTCAGCCCCGTGAAGCCGCGTAAGGTCGTCCTCGTCCTTCCAGTCCATGATTGAATCCACAATTATATCCTGAGTATCGGGCTCAACGTTAAGCGTTTTCAGAAGCCCTCTGATGAGCTTTTCGTCTGCCGCATTAAGGTCTATCTTTGCCGTTGCCGGCATTATGCGCACAATGTATGAGCCGCCGCCAAATGCCTCTGACTTAAACAGACCGTCAGCCTGCCATGCGTCCACATCGTCAGGCTTAGCTTTCTTGTATTGTAGTTCAACAATCGCCCTGTTTATCCCCGCCTCCGCAATGAACGCCGCCTTTGTCAGCTCCCTCGATGTGGTCGAGCTGCGAAAGGCAACTTTCGCCATGTACGAAAAAGACAGTGACAAGGCAATAAGAATGGCCATTATCCATAACACCATTATGAGGGCAAAGCCGCGCCGGTTATCTATCATATCACTGAAATATCGCCGGGTCAAACATAGCGGCCTTTGAAGCCGCCGTGGCTGAGGTTTGCAGGATATCCCGGGCCGCAATAGGGATGTGTATTGCTTTTCCAAATATGGGGCTGTCTATTTCTACATACTCAGGCATGGTGTCGGTTTTATCCACATCTGCCTCTGTCTGGGCCTCAACGTTCTCAGTCCGGTGGACAGTGCTTTTAAACGATGCGCCCTTCATGTTTGCCAATAAAACGGCGCTTCGCTTGTTATTTTTAAACATATCCCACTCGGTTACCATGAGACTGCCGCTGCCATCTATTTCATATTTCACGGCAACAATACCTCTGTCTCTGCCCCATGCCGAAACGTTGGACACAAATACAAGACTGTCATCGCTGCCCTTAAAATAATAATATTTCTTTGTCGAGCCGTTATCGCTATACATCATCGGCACGGCTGACTGAATCTGTGACTGCAAGAGATTCACCGCGGCACGCAGCCTCTCTGTGGACTGCGCCTTTGCGTCTCCCTTGTCAACGCTTCTAAGGCAAAGTTTCACCGTTGCGGCCATGATGACGGCTATAATGGCGAAGATTGTAATGGCAATCAATGTCTCCATCAATGTAAAGCCTGATTTGTTCATTTGGATGTTGTGGCCACAGTGGATTTCTTCCTTGCGGCAAGGGTTTTCAATGTATATGTTTTTGACTTGCGGCCTGCGTTATAGTTCATAGTAAGCGTTACTGAAAATAACTCGTATTGGAGATAGTCCGTCTTTTCCTTGTTAATGCGTTCGATAGCAATGTCGTAGGTGTAGCCGTTTTCAGAGTGTTTGGTGTAGGAATCCTCCTTGAGGGTCTGCTCGCTGATGACATTTCTCATCTCGGACTCAGCGGCAACTGCGGCCTTTGTGTGGCTCTCTGCGTATCCAATGGAGCGTAAGGATCCGCCGAATAGCTCAATCAGCGCGGTAATCCCGATAGCAAGGATAGCTATGGCCGCCATTACTTCGATAAGAGTAAATCCTTTTTCCTTTATCTTTGCCACCCTGCCTATTTTATCATATTGGCGGTACGCTTAACATCGTATTTTAATTATGATACCTTTGTGACAAATATTTCTTGTATCTGCTATAATCGTAGCATAAGGACCATGGATGTGAAAGAAGATATAATGACTGCAAAAATAGTCTCTTACAAGGAAATAGTAAGAGACCATGTGGTGCTGACTAAGCCGGGGATTGTGCTCCTTGTGTTGATTACCACGCTGGGCGGGATGTACATGGGGCAAAGGGAGCTGCCCGGGCAGATGCTCATCTTGCTTACGCTGCTGCCTGTGGGCCTTGCTACGGCAGGGTCTGCCGTGCTTAATAATTTCTTTGACAGAGACATAGACGTTCTCATGGGCCGGACGCTGAGAAGGCCGCTCCCACAGGGGCGTATCTACCCTATGAACGCGCTTATATTTGGAGTTTCCCTTATATTAGTTTCATTATTCGTCCTTTTGTTTGTCAATGCAATTACGGCTTTCCTTACAGCCGTAAGCGCGTTTGTCTACATTGTTCCATATACGCTTTTGATGAAGAGGAGGACTCATCTTGTTACCCATGTGGGAAGCATTACAGGGGCGTTGCCTCCTGTAATCGGCTACGCCGCAGTCAGAGGGACAGTGGGGCTAGAGGCGATGGTGTTATTTGCGATAATGTTTATCTGGCAGCACCCGCACTTCTGGGCATACTCTCTAAAGTATAAGGACGATTATTCTCGGGCCGGCATTCCCGTACTGCCGCTGTCAAAGGGTATAAAGGGGACGAAGTTGAGGACGCTGATTTACACGGCGGCGCTTTTTCCTGTCAGCATTATGCCGTATTTTTTAAAGATGTCCGGCGTGTACTATCTCGCCCTTGCCACAGTGCTTGGTCTAATCTATCTTGTCCTTGCGCTGAAGGCGTATCTGTCTGAAAAAGGGACAGGCCGAATGCTGTTTGTCTATTCCCTCGTGTATATCTCGCTTCTTTTCACCGGATTGGTGGCGGATATGGTAAGAAACGCCGGAGGTTAACGGCCTCTGGCGGCTATTTCAGATATAGGAAGTTCTTAGCGCTCTCGTCATATGTGATGACAATACTGTCTTTTGCATTGAGCTGCTTTTTCACCTCTATCTCGCTTCGTTTTTCCGGAAACAGGGTCTCTTCTATCTTAAATTTTATGTCGGACTCTTCAGGGTTAATCATCACCTCGTCATATACGAAAATGGCCGAGTCCCTTCTGATGCCGCGTGGATTGAACACCTTTGAGTACACCTGTTTCTGGTTGACGGTTATGTCTACCTTTATTGGCGAACGCGCACTGGCCACCGATGGGGTTGACCTGTACTTGAATGACAGGACGATGGCGCTTTTGTCTGTCGGGTAAAATGCCATCTTAAAGTCAGTCAGAGGAAAAAGCAGGACAACCGGTATAAGAAGCACAATTGCAGAGACGGCATAGTTGAGTTTTTTAAGCCCTCTTACTGCGACAGTTTCCGACTTGCCGCCGCCTGTTACGTCTTTTATAAATGCGTTGAGCTGCTGGGTTATGTCTGTATTGGATGTTACCATCAATATCCTGATCTTCGATGGGTCAACGTTTTGGTTAAGATAGGGCTTTCTCTGCCTATTATATCTGGCGACAGCCCACTTGCCGCCTTCTCTGTAATGACAGTCATCCTGTTCACAACCAACAAGCATGACGCCCTTTACCCCTGTGGCAAGTATGTCTCTGGGGAAATTTGGATGAACTGAGCCAATGCACGGGACGGTGTATGTAAAAACATCGTTTCTTTCTGGCGGCGTGGCCGTGCTCGTGCACCTTAACAGCACAAATTCCGGAGACCTCTCCTTTATCTCATCTAACATCGCCTGCCACTGAAAACCCGGCATAGTAATCGCTTTAAAGCTGCATGACCCTATACATATGGCGCAGCTTGCGCATTTGTTTTCATTAAGCACGGCCTTCTTCTTTCCCTCAAACGTCCTTTGCATGATTACCGCCTCATATGGGCAGTCCATGTAGCAGCGTTCGCAGCCGACGCACTTGTCCTTGTCTATTGTCACCACAGCCGCCCTCAATCCCCTGATTATCCACGGGAAAAGACATATTACAAGCGTACCGACGCTTACCAGAAGCCACATCGTTGATAGCGGCATGAGCTTCATAAGCGGATAGACAAAGAAATACGCCCAGTCTAAAGAGATATTAAACGGCAGCTTAGAAAGGCTTGCCTCAGGGTTGCTTTTTGCAGAGAGAAATATGCTTAAAAGCACAAAATACACTGTAAGGCTTGCCCACAGATACTTAGGCGGTATAATCCGCGGCCTTGCGTTTCTCAGGACATGTATCCACAATACAAATACGATAGCAAGGGTAATTGCAACATGAAAATAGAGAATCATTCTGAACATCCCGCCAAGCAGCTTAATGTCGGCGCCAAAAAATGTGCTCATTATAGAATGTCCAAACACGGGCAGGTACGAAAGAAACTTGCCCGAAAGTATCCCTATAAGCTGCGCCTTAGCGTCCCAGACAAGTATATAGCCCGATATCCCTATGGCAAGAAACATGCCAAGCCCTAACAGCCCGGTAATCCATGCCACCCACCTGTAGCTGCGAAACCTGTCGGTAACAAGCACATGGACCATGTGGGCAATGGCTATAAAAATGATGCCGGCAGAGGTATATCTGTGCAGCCCGCGCATGAGGTTTCCTAAGAAAGACGAGGAAATCGCCGCTACAGAGGAGTAGCAATAACGCGGGTCTATCTTGTAAAATATATAGAGATAAATCCCTGAGATTACATCGAGGACAAGCAGAAATATTGCAATAGCGCCAAGCCAGTAAAGCGGATTAAGCTCATACGAAAACGCCCTGCTGAAGGTGGAGGAAAGTCTGTGGAATAGTCCCTGAAGCATTGCCGGCTGCTGATGAGGTTGTTTATTTAATTTATCCATGCCTTTATAATACGTATGATATATGCCATAATGCAATGATATAAATCATAAGAGGGGGCTGCCCCCTAAGGAGGCAATCACAATGAAGGCATCATCGCTAAGGGTACGCATAATTATCGCAGCCGCCGTCATATTCTGTCTGTTTGGCTTATGCCGCGCCGCAACGCTTTCCATAGTTCACATCAATGACACGCATGGACATCTGGAGCCGTCCAACGTGCCCATCGCGTATAACGGGCGTTCGTTTGCCGTGCGCGCAGGCGGGTTTCCCTGGATTACAGCTTCTGTTTACGCACTGAGGCAGTCTAATCCTGACTTATTGTTTCTTCACGCGGGGGATGTCTTTACCGGGACAGTGTATTTCTCAAAATACCGCGGGCTTGCCGATGTGGATTTCTTAAATTCGATGGGGCTTGACGCAATGACCCCCGGCAATCATGAATTTGACAAGGGGCCTTCTGTCTTTGCCGAATTTATCAAAAAGGCGGCCTTCCCTGTTGTATCGGCAAATATCGAAGTGGCCGCAGACTCTCCACTTTACGGCCTGATCAAACCATACACAATAATAGAGAAAAATGGGCTCAGAATAGGCATTGTGGGCCTTACGACAACTGAAACTCCGGACATCTCCAAGCCCGGCGATACAGTAAGATTTAACGATGTTATAGAGGCGGCAAGAGACGCCGCCAACGCCCTCAACCGCCAGGGCGTCAACATTATAATTGTCCTGTCACACATAGGCTATGAAAATGACCTTGAACTTGCCCGCAAAGTTGCCGGTGTGGCCGTTATCGTAGGCGGGCACTCGCATACGCTGCTCGGCGATAACCTACCCGGCCATCAGCCGGTTGGCCCCTATCCCACAGAGGTGCGCGGCGTGGATAACTCCACAGTGCTGGTGGTCTCGGCATGGGAGT
This sequence comes from Candidatus Magnetominusculus sp. LBB02, assembly GCA_022321325.1. Taxonomy (GTDB): domain Bacteria; phylum Nitrospirota; class Thermodesulfovibrionia; order Thermodesulfovibrionales; family Magnetobacteriaceae; genus Magnetominusculus; species Magnetominusculus linsii. The sequence goes on from JAKOEO010000012.1 coordinate 36,558, forward strand.
TTGGAAAGATTCTCGGCCTTATTGATATTGACTTCGATGATGATGGCAGGGTTGTCGCCTACCGTGCGAAACAGACCGTAATACTGCCGCAGGAGCAGGTGCATCCGCCTGATGCGGAGGAGTTTTATCAGGCAGTTGCAGGCGGGAAGTTTACTCTGGGAAACCCAGATTTTCAGATAGTCAGGGCTGAGCCCAGAGCTGCGCTGAAACTCGATAACTATACCGCCCCAATCAAGGAGTTTATGAGTGAGAAAATTGCCTATGCGCAAGTGCCGCTCATACGCGGCAATAATCAGGGGCCTGGGCCTATAATTACAGACAGTATGCTTCAAAAAACCGTCGGCATGGGCGCCGAAATTGCCATTATGAACTCCGGCGGCGTACGCATTGACCTTCTAAAAGGCGATGTTACAATTGCCGACGCCAGCTCCCTTATGCCCTTTAACAATACGATATATGTCCTGAGCCTCAAAGGATGTCAGATAAAAGACGCCATAGAGTCAACCGTGGAGTTTCAGATAAATAAAATGAAAAAGCCACCGTTTATATATGTCTCCGGTCTTAAATTTACGCTTGACCTGACAAAGCCAAAGGGTCAGCGCGTTAAAGACATGGAAACTCAGGCACAGGCCGTTAAAATGAACTCATTTTACAAAATAGCCGTCAGCGAATACATCGCAAAAGGCGGCGATAATTTTATTGTATCGCAGGGGACATCGCCGCTTGCGGCGGCAAGTTCGGCTGTGGATACCGGCTTTGTAGACTCAGAGGTCTTTATGGAATATATCAAATCGCTAAAGACACTGAAAAATCCAGCCGCAAAGCGTATTCTCATGGTTCAGTGACTCGGAGACTGCGCTATGACCGCCTGAGCCGCATGCCTCAAAAGCATGACATATATCATTGTAATTTCATAATCATGCCCTATACAATTACGTGCGCCTGAGCTTCGCCGATATCGGGAGTCATGGGTGTGAAATATTTTTTATTTTTTTTAGAGTGAATTAGTGATATTAGTTACTGCATAACGTGGAAATCCGCATGATGTCAGGGTTGGTAGCGTGTTTGTGAGGTGTAGTGTTTTATGTGTAAGTAGTTGATTTTACAAGTGGCTGCCGTATATAATTGTTGTGATTTTATTTACAGCAGCAGCGGAGGGAGGGTTGGATGTTGAGGTTATGGCAATATGGTTGTATGGTGCTGTCAAAATTTATTCCCACGTTTAAGGAGGACATTTAATGAAAGGGAAAGTCGTAGCGTTTGTAGCAGTATTCATTGTGTTAGCGGTCTTTGCAATGGGCGAGAGTTTTGCCGCATCCGAGGCCGACGTAGGGCAAAAGGTATTTGAGAGGAGATGCGCATTTTGCCATGGGCTTAACGGCGACGGCAATGGGATGGCGGAGTTTGTCTATAAGAAAGACAAGGGCAAGATCTGGAAGCTGTATCCGCGTGATTTTACACAGGGCGTTTTCAGGTTCAGGTCAACTCCTACCGGAAGCCTTCCTACTGACGAAGACCTGACGCGCATATTGGTCAGAGGTATTCCACGCTCAAGCATGCCGACTACGAAAGACCTGTCGGACGAGGAGAGAAGGGCGGTTATTGCGTATATCAAGACGCTCTCAAAGAGGTGGAAAGACGAACAGCCCGGAATTGCGATTCACCCGGGGGACAAACCTGCATGGGTTGGCACTCCTGAATCGGTTGAAAAGGGCGCTCAGGTGTGGAAGGAAATGAAGTGCTGGGAATGCCACGGTGAAAAGGGAAGGGGCGACGGCCCTAAGTCCAACGATATTAAAGACGACCAGAAAAGGCCAATTCTGCCGTTTGACTTCACAATTGGCGCTCTGAAAAGAGGCACGGAAGACGAAGATATCTATATGACGTACACGACCGGCCTTGATGGCACGGGAATGCCTTCGTATGAGGATTCGCTTAACGAGGAGCAGCGCTGGCATCTGGTATCGTTCACGAAAAAACTGATGGGAAAGATAAAATAAGGACGGGAGGTGAAACTTATGTCGGAAGAACAGGCAGGATTTATAGAGAAATTAATGGATAATCCCATAGGGCTGTTGGTGCTTTCAAATGGGGTGTTGCTGGTGGTTTATTTTCTGTGGGGATTATTTGAGATAGAAACTATAGCCCCAATCCCTGATGCGCTTAAAGCAATTATCTTAGGAGGTAAATAAAATGGCGATTCTTGCACCAGAAAAAGGATGGTGGCAAAAGAAGGTAGCCAGCGACGAAAAGACGTGGATTATGTTTGCGGCAGTCGTCGCTCTGGCCCTCTTTGTGCTAATGGTTGGGTGGCATTTGCTGGGAAAACAAAACCCATCATATATCGTCTATTCAACGTCACCCGACGAGTTTTATAAACTTGCCCAGGCAAATTGGGCGAAATACAAGGTTGGCGAAGAGGCCGGCATCCCTGTTGTACAGCCGCCCCCGGACGCCGATGTGTTTGTTCTTGCCTCTACGTGGAAATGGGAACCTGTCTTAGTTCTCAAAAAGGGTGCGAATTACAAATTTCATGTATCGTCTATGGACCTGCTTCATGGCTTTTCCATACAGCCTGTGAACATGAACTTCGCAATCCATCCGGGGTATGACTATGTTCTAACATTTAAACCGACATCCGCCGGTGATTTCAGGCTTATGTGCAACGAGTACTGCGGCCCTGGGCATCATACGATGATTGGAAAAATAAAAGTTGAAGACTAAGACGAAGGAGGATTAAGATGTCTTTTTTAAAGTGCGATATCACTGGGTTTAACGTAGATAAGCGAGTGTTGCCCTTGATAAAAGCAAACGCGGTGGTCTCTGTGGTTTCCCTTCTTTTGGCCATACTTACCGCCATACTGGTGCTTTTTACAAGGTGGCAGGTCGTCCATCTGCTCCCGGTTGACTGGTATTACAGGATACTTACGCTGCATGGGTTGGTGGCGCTTGTTGTGTGGATAGTGTTTTGGGAGATGGCCGGGCTTTATTTCGGTTCAACTGTGGTGTTAAACGCCCGACAAATTGCGCCGGGGCTTGGCTGGATTGCCTTCTTGCTCATGGTCGTGGGAACTGCGCTGGTTGCCTTTGCCGTTTTGACAGGCAGGGCGGATGTTCTTTTCACCTCTTATGTGCCGCTTAAGGCCAATCCTATACATTATCTTGGGATAATCCTCTTTGCCGTTGGCGCCCTTATCGTTTGCGGGTTGTTTTTGGCCAATATCATAGTGGCAAAGAAAGAGAAGACTTACGGCGGCGGGCCGCTTCCTCTTTTCACCTTTGGTCTGCTTACGGCGACAATATTGGCTATCGGCACCCTTCTTTCCGGCGCGGCTATTTATGTCCCTGTATTTCTGTGGTCATTGGGATTAATACAGTCTGTTGACAGCATTGTTTACAGACTGGTGTTCTGGGGTTTTGGTCATTCAGCCCAGCAGGTTAACGTGGCCGCGATGATATCAATATGGTATCTCGGCGCGTTCTTAACTGTCGGCGGCACGTCAATAAACGAGAGAATCAGCAGAATGGCGTTTTTGTTCTACATGATCGGCATTAACCTTGCCTCTGCCCACCATCTGCTTGTTGACCCGATTCCGTCTCCAGCGTGGAAGATAGTAAACACCAGTTATTTTATGTACCTGGCCGTGTTGGCCTCTATGATTCACGCCTTTGCCGTTCCATCGGCGATTGAGGTAGCCCAGAGAAGGCGCGGCTATACGAAGGGGCTTTTTGACTGGCTCAAGAACTGCCCGTGGGGAAATCCTGCGTTTGTCTCGGTGTTTTTGGCCGTTGTCACCTTTGGATTTATCGGCGGCATTACCGGCGTTATCAACGGCATGGAACAGACCAATATGATCGTACACAATACGCTGGCCCTTCCCGGACACTTCAAGGGCACGGTCGTCAGTGGAACGACACTTACGTTTATGGGCGCCACGTACTACCTGATACCGCTTATATTCAGGAAGAAGATATCCTTCTTCGGCGCGGCTAAGGCTGCCCCGTGGCTGTTTGCAATCGGCATAGTGCTGCTTTCAGCCGGTCTTTCCACGCTGGGTTATCTTGGCGTACCGAGAAGACACTGGGATATTACGTATGCCGGAGGGCCGTTTACCTACACGTATCCTCCTATTGCAGACCTTCTGTGGGTTGTTGCCGTTCTGGGTGGAACGATAGCGTTTATCGGCGCTCTTATATGGATTTTGGTCGTGGTGATCTCCGTATTCTTTGGAAAGCCTATGACAGGGCCGGCAGATTTTCAGCTTCCTCTGGCATCGCCGCTTCCTCCGGAGAGCAAAGAGCACGATTCAAAGTTCGTCGCCCCCGGCACTTTTGCGCTTACTATTATCTGGATGTTGGCGTTTTTGATCTTTGCAACTATAAGCTGGGGCTGGCTCAGCATGATGTGGGAGGTCAAATAGGCCGTTGAAGCAATATCTGCTCTTTCTCTGTTCGGCGGCGGCGTTTGTAGTATTTGTCTGCGGCACATGCGCAGGCGATGATAAACTAACGTCGCCCAACGAGAAAGAGACCTTGGGCAAGGCCGTACCCAACGTCAAACTGTTTGATTCATACGGCAAGGACCGCACCATGTCTGACATAATAGGGGGTAAACCCCTCATTATGAGTATCATCTACACAAGGTGCGAAACGGCCTGTATCATTATCACAGACGGCCTGACGGAGGTTGTCAAAAAGATGGGGGATGCGGGGAAAGACTATAATGTCCTCACGCTGTCGTTTGACCCTTCGGACACGCCAGAGAGGCTTGCAAAGTTCAGGACGCAGTGGGGGCTTGACGGCCCCGGCTGGGTGGTGGCCTCAGGCGAGGACGCCGACCTTAAAAAGTTGCTTAGTGCGATAGGATTTTCGTATAAACTTGACAAGGAGACAGGTGAGTTCATTCATCCCAATCTCCTTGTCATTCTTACCCCTGACGGCAGGATTTCAAGATATGTCTACGGCGTTAATTACGACGACAATAATCTGAAATTGAGTCTGCTTGACGCAAAAAGGGGCACTTCCACGTTGAGCGTTATGGAGGGGGTGCTGCTGTGGTGTTATCAATATGACCCTGTTACAGGTTCGTACAGGTTTGACTATGCGTTCCTGCTTGAGGTCATAAGCGGGCTTGCCTTTTTTATTTCCCTGTTGTTCTTTTTCTTTGCGAAGAAAGTAATCGCCTGTCTGCGCACGTTTGCCGGTTCAGTCAATGTAGGACAGACCTTGCCGGCAGATAAGAATTAACGCTTACTGCCAAGCTTATTTCATATTACTTCAAAAAAATTAAACAGGGTGACTGTGGTCACTGCTTTGTTTGTGGTATTAATGCTTTGATAATTCCATATTTGTTGTCTGTGACAAATTACACGAGGGGGCCTGCCGTTGGTGGGCTATATTTTATAGAGAGGAGAGGGATATGGGCTATAATTGGAAGACTAAAACCTTCATTGAGGAAAGGAAGTTTGTAGTCTTATTGTTTTTAATATCCTCAATTTTGGGCCTTGCTCTGACGGGTCATGCGGAGGAAGCTGCCATGGACGGTAAGGAGACTTACAAGAAGCACTGCGCGCCATGCCACGGTTTTGAAGGCAAAGGGGACGGGCCGGTGGCAAAGGCGGTATTTCCAAAACCGAGGGATTTAACCTCTGGATCATATAAGATTCGCTCCACACCAAGCGGGTCTCTTCCTACGGACGAGGACATCCTGCACACGTTAAAAAATGGGATGCCGGGGACGAGTATGATTCCGTGGGACATCTTAGGCGACGATGTTCTTAAGTCGCTGGTTGAGACAGTAAAGGGTTTCGCACCTTTTTTCAAGGATGAAAAGCCTGACCATCCTGTAAAGATAGCTGACAAGACATCATCATCGCCGGAGACCATAGCGCTAGGGAAGAAGGTCTATATGGATAACGGATGCTGGAAGTGCCACGGGCAAGAGGGAAGAGGCGACGGGCCAAGCTCTGACAGGTTGAAGGACGATTCAGGTAAACCGATAACGCCGTATGACTTTACAAAAGGCGATAACCTCAAGGGCGGCAATACGGATGTGGATATATTTCTTAGGTTTACCACCGGTATGACCGGCACCCCTATGCCGTCGTATGAGGATACGATAGATGCGGCTAAGAGATGGGCGCTTGTCCACTACGTCAGAACGCTGATGAGACCAGCACAAAAGTAGTTATTATATGATAACTATTATCGCCGAAAAGGAGATTTGAGATATGAGAAATCTTGGATGTAAAAAAGTGGCGGCATGCTTAATCGTTCTGGCGATTACGATGTGCCTTGCGTTGCCTGTCTTTGCAAAGGACTCCGGCAATATTGAAGATACGCCCAAATTCACGAACATCTACGAGGGGCTGCCGGATAAATACAGGGATATGTATGAAAAACACACAGGATTAAGCGTCGGCGCCGGCCCGTGGGGCACTTATTTTCCAGTGCCGAAGCTCCACATGTACTGGTCGCCTGAGAAGCACTACGAGCCTTCTAATAAGATAGACCATACGATCTTTATCGAGAAGAACAGGACTGAGTTGTGCGTAAAGTGCCACGAGGGGATAAATGTCGGGACGGTGCGCGACTGGCAGAACTCCGCCCACTTCAATCCTAACAAGACACAATTTACCGCGATGAGGACCAAGCAGATTGAGGCAGACCTCGGCAGGAAGATTGAACAGGTAACCTGCTTCGACTGCCACGTCAATGCGGAGAAAAAGATCATCAGGATGCCGTCGGCCAATGTTTGCGGGCAGTGCCACGGGCAGCAAGTGCAAGAACTTATGCAGGAAAGAGACCATGGTCGTCCCAATCATATTCAAGGCTGGGAGTCAAACGTTGTGCCGCCGTGGTACGGCGAGGCCGGAAGGAGAGGGCAGATAATCGGCATGGTCGGCTGCGATATGTGCCACGCCGCTACAGAAAAATGCGACGGCTGCCACACGCGCCACACATTCAGCGCCACAGAGGCAAGAAAGCCAGAGGCTTGTATGTCCTGCCACATGGGGCCTGATCATCCCGATGCAGAGACTTACAGAGAATCGAAACACGGCATGATCTATGAGATGGAAAAAGAGCATTTCGATTTCACCAAACCGCTTAGCCAGGTACAAATCGGCAAGGACTACCGCACCCCGACGTGCCAGCTATGCCACATGTATCAGGGAAGCGGCAGGTTTTCGCATAACTTTGTCGCAAAGGGCATATGGCGTATGGGAACCGTCCCGCCGAAACAGATAGACTTTCAATCCTCGCTGAAGGACTATCCTTACGGGATTAAGATAATACCGCCAAAGATAGACCTGAAATCGCCCGATAATATCGAAAAGAGAGCGAAGTGGATAGAGTTGTGCTCGAAATGCCACGGCCCCCGATTTGCCGAAATCTATCTTGAGACCCTGGATGACTATATGATTCAGGCATTTAAGATGACAGACGAGGCGCAGTTAATAATTGACAACCTGTTCAGGGACAATATGATATATCCCTCTGTGCCCGACAGAGATATCTATCCAATGGGTGACCATGCGGCGGACGTGTTCGGGAAGGAACTTCTTGGCGAAGGAGTCTATAATGCATTCAAACTAACCGGCGGCAAGATACCTGTAGTCGGGCCTATACTAGGCGTCTATGGGTTATTTTATCAGGGTATAAATAACCCGTCAGAGATAGAAAACACATACGCAAAGATGTGGTTCTTCTACAAGAATCAGGGATATAAGGGCACTGCCCATGCCCAGCAGGACTACTCGTGGTGGTGGGGCCAGGCTCCGATGCTTCATTCGCTTGGGTCAATCAGGTCTGAAGACCAAAGGCTTCGCAGAATAGCAGCCGATGAGGCGAAGTACAAGCTAAGATCAGTCATAGTCCTGTCCACATTAGCTATTTTAATCATAGCGGTTGTGATACTGTGGATAAGGAGACGGAAGGACTAAGTTTCGCTTTTAGAGTTTTTTGCCAAAAGGGATTCCTGCTAAGTTGGGAGTCCCTTTTTATTTGTCATCCCTTGTGCATTAATATTTTGTTTTTAAGGGCGTTTCGTATATAATACCCCTTGTCATGATAAAAACCAGAAACAGTTGCCGGTTCATGCCGTGCAAGCTCTAAGAGTTGGCCTAGCCGGGCTTGGCTATTTCGGCAAGCACCACGGGCGCATTGTCTCGGAACTGGATGAGGCCGTCCTTGCGGCGGTATGCGATACGGACTTCTCAAAGGCAGAGGATGCGGCAAAGAAATATAACTGTAAGGCATTTACCCAAATAGAGGAGATGCTTCCGTTTGCCGATGCCTTTATCATTGCCACCCCTACGCAGACGCACAGCGCCGCAGCGCTTAAGTGCCTGAGAGCTGGTAAGCATGTGTTTGTTGAAAAACCCATCACCGGCGATGTTGATGAGGCGCAGCAATTGATAGACGAGGCCAATAAGCGCGGCCTTATCCTTCAGGTCGGCCATGTGGAAAGATTTAACCCCGGCCTCCAGGCTCTTTTTACGTTGCTTGACCAACCGATATATATCGAGACGCGGCGGGTGTCGCCGCTTATCGAGCGTGCGGCAGGAATTGACGTTACCCTTGATCTGATGATTCATGATATTGACATCGTGCTTTCAATTTCCAAATCTCCTGTAAAGACGATAAGCGCCGCGGGGGCGCGCGTTTTGACCGGCTGCATAGACACGGCAAAGGCGTGGATTGAGTTTGAAAGCGGCCTGAAGGCGTTCTTAACGGCAGGTAGGCTTTCCGACGACAAAAGCCGGACAATAACGGTGTCGCAAAAAAACGAACAGTTATCGCTTGACTATCAAAGCGGCGCAATAACGAAATATGTACGAAACGGCTCTGCAATGAAGGCAATAGCGCTGGATAAACCGCCTGCGGCTGAGCCTCTGAAAGAGGAGCTGCGTGGCTTTATCGAAAGCGTTCAAACTGGGAAAATGCCTTTGGTAACCGGAGAGTGCGGCAGGAGGGCCTTGAGCCTTGCCCTTACTATAGGAACAATAATAAAAGAGGGTGCAAGCGGTGTGATGATATGATTCCGATGTTGGATTTAAGAAAGGAGTTCCTCGATATCGAGGACGAGGTCGCAGCCTCAGTAATTGAGGTGCTAAAGAGTACAAGGTATATCTTAGGGCCTCATGTTGAGGCATTTGAGGCGCAGTTGGCCAAATATCACGGGCTTGGGTTCGGGGCAGGCGTTGGCTCTGGCACGGGGGCGCTGTTTTTGAGCCTTGCCTCGCTGCCAATATCAGCCGGGGATGAGGTAATTACAACGCCATTTACGTTTTTTGCCACCGCAGAGAGCATTCTCTACGTAGGCGCAAAGCCCGTATTTGTTGATATTGACCCTGTCACGCTCAATATGGATATAGATTTAATCGAAGAGAAGATTACAGAAAAGACCAAGGCAATACTGCCCGTACATCTTTTTGGCCTGCCATGCGATATGAAACGCATAATGGCGCTGGCAAAAAAATACAATCTGCATGTTGTTGAGGACTGCGCCCAGTCGTTCGGTTCGTCAATTGACGGAAAACTCACCGGCACGTTTGGAAGCGCCGGGTGCTTTAGTTTTTATCCCAGTAAGAATCTGGGCTGCTACGGCGACGGCGGTGCGGTTGTTACAGATGACCGGCAAATGTATGAAAATATTCTGGCGCTGAGAAATCACGGCTCGCGTGGCAATTACATTCACGACGTAGTTGGCTTTAACAGCAGGCTTGATGAGATTCAGGCTGCCATTCTGCTGATAAAACTAAAGAAGGTTGAGCATTACAATGCCATTAGAAGAGAAAATGCCGCCATCTATACGTCCCTTCTTAGCGGCGCAGTGGTGTGTCCCCATATCCCGGATGGATATACGTCCAACTACCACCAGTACACGATACGCTCTGCCCACAGAGATAAGATAAAGGACGCCCTCGCAGCCTCTGATATCTCATCGGTGGTCTATTACCCGCTGCCTATTCACCTGCAAAAGCCGCTTGAGCAGTTTGGATTTAAAAGAGGGAACTTCCCTGTTGCCGAGGCGGCCTCTAAAGAGGTCTTATCGCTTCCCGTCTATCCCGGCCTTCCAAAAGAAGAGATTGAAAGGATTGCAGAGATTATAAAGAGATGCCTGTAAGGGTTATGATTATCGCTGGGGAGGCCTCCGGCGAGCTGTATGGGGCGATGCTTGCAGTTAGACTGAAAGAGATGTGGCCCGGCCTCTTGTTGCTTGGCATAGGCGGGGAGAAAATGGAGGCCGTCGGCGTGGAGCTTCTAAGCGGCATAAACAGCGCCTTTGGCGGCGTGGGAGCGTTGTCGTCTGTCAGACATCTGATAGCCTCTTACAGGAAAGTTAAGGATGTCTTCAGGACTGTCCGCGTTGATGTTGTAGTGTTGATAGACTTCCCTGATTTTAACCTCAAGGTGGCAAAGGCCGCAAAAAAATGCGGCATCAAGGTCCTCTACTACGTAAGCCCTCAGGTATGGGCATGGCGAATGGGCAGGATAAAAAAAGTAGCGCGGCGAAGCGATATAATTGCCGCCATACTTCCCTTTGAGCCAGAGATTTACGCAAAGGAAAACGTATATTGCGAATTCGTAGGCCACCCTATCGCAGAGGAACTGAAAAACCATCCAGTTGACAAGGCCGCTGTCAGAAGAGAGTTTTCTATTGATGGCAGCCGCCCCGTTGTGGGGATACTTCCCGGAAGCAGGGGCAGCGAACTTCGCAGACACCTTCCTGTGCTGATAGACGCCGTAAAGATATTGAAGGTGCGCCATCCCGAATTTCAGTACCTGATGCCGATTGCCCCAAATCTGGCTGTTGATACGTTTGGGGCGATGCTTGTTGAGTTGGAGTCTCTGGGTGTAAAATTTACAGACGGGCGGGCGGTTGAGGTGTTGTCGGTTTGTAATCTCGCCGTAGTGAAATCGGGGACGGCGGCGTTTCAGGCGGCACTTATTGGAGTGCCGGTAGTGGTTATATATAAAATGGCGGCGCTGGATTATAATATAATTAAGAGGATTATAGAGGTGAAATATATAAACCTTGTCAATCTTATCTACGATGCCCCGGTGGTCAAGGAACTGATTCAGGATATGGCAGTGCCGGAGGCTGTGGCGGGGGAACTGATTAAGCTATACGAAGACGAAGATTTGCGAAATGAAACGCTTGAGAAGTTCAGACGCCTGAGGGAGATATTCGACCAGAAAAACCCGACAAACCGCGTAGCTGAAATGGTTGCGCAGTTAACCGCCTGAGCTGTGGCGTTAATCTACCGCATATTATATCTACTTGCCCTTATGGCCATAGTGCCCGCCGAGTATTTTAAGAGGCCTAAGGAATTAAGAAGACGCTGGTTTTTAGAAAGGTCTGGTGTCTTACCGGATGAGACCGGTACTTCTCCAACCGTCTGGATTCACGCAGTATCAGTGGGCGAGGCCATAAGCGCCATACCCCTGATACGCCGTATCGCAGCCGAGATTACCCCGCACATTGTCCTGTCAACCGTTACCGACACAGGGCAGCAGACAGCACGGGAGAAACTCCCTGATGACATCAGGATAGTCTATGTGCCGTTTGACACATCCGCGGCGGTAAGTCGGGCTATCAAGGCGGTCAACCCGCGCGTATTTATCGTCATGGAGACGGAGCTGTGGCCGTGCATAATTGATCAGATGCACAGGCGCAACATTCCTGTTGTGATACTCAATGGCCGCATATCTGAAAAATCCTTCAAAGGTTACAGGAAAATCAGGTTTTTTATGAAAAATGTCTTGCGAAACGTAACGCTCTTTGGAATGCAGGACGCGGTATATTCAGAGAGAATCATAGAGATGGGCGCTGACAAGAATACCGTGAAGACACTGGGGAATTTCAAATTTGACGCCGTACCGCCTGCCACAGCGCCGCAGTGGGCGCTTGTACTGACACATCCTGTAATAGTCATAGGCAGCACTCACGAAAAGGAAGAGGCCATTATCCTAAGCGTGATAAAGAGGCTTATGGCAGAGTTTGAAACGCTCTGCGTTGTGTTGGCCCCGCGCCATCCAGCACGTTTTGATGAGGCCGCCTCGATATTAAACTCTTTCGATATGCCATTTATAAGGAGGAGCGAAATTGCGCATATGCCAAAGGCCGCCGACCATGGCATGGTCGTCCTGCTTGATACAATAGGCGAACTTGCGTCAGTTTATGGGGCGGCGGATGTATGCGTAATGGGCGGGAGCTTTGTGCCAAAGGGCGGGCATAATCTGCTTGAGCCGGCCTACTGGGGAAAGCCCATCGTGTGCGGCCCGCATATGGAGAATTTTCCTATGACAGGGGAGTTTCTGGCTGCCCACGCAGCCGTTAGCGCAGGCTCTGATGACCTGTACGACATACTTTCAGAGCTTCTCTCAAACGAGGCAAAAAGGGCTGAGATGGGCAGACAGGCGCAGGCTCTTTATAGAAAAAACTCCGGGGCCATTGACAGTGCCGTCAGAGAGTTAAAGACTATAATGGGCGTCTGACAATTGGTGCAACATGAGGCAATTAGGCCGCTTGACCTGAGAGAGACAGTTTAGTTATAGTAACTTGCAGAAATACAAGGAGGATTGTGTGTATGCCTATATATGAGTATAAGTGCGGCCAGTGTGACGCTGTAATGGAAATACAGCAGAGAATCACTGAGGAGCCGCTGACAAAATGTCCGAAATGTGGAGGGCCGCTTAAAAAGCTGATATCCTCGACATCCTTTGTGCTAAAGGGCAGCGGCTGGTACGTAACCGATTACCCGTCAAAAGAAAGACAAGCCCCTACGTCGTCCGAGTCTCACGCTGAGAGCCATGAGACAAGCGCTGACAAGTCCTCAGAGACAAAAGCTGAAACAACGGCGACAGAGCCGTCTGCCACAAAGTCCGACGCCCCGGCTAAAGAACCAGCCGGCGTTTGAATGCCCCGATATGGCAAGTGAATCAGACGATCGAAAATCTCAACTCGATGATTTATTAAATAATCGCAGCATTAAGGAAGAAATTGACTTTCTCGTCGAGCGGCTCAACCGATATAACTATGAATATCACGTCCTTGACGCCCCCTCCATACCAGACAAAGATTATGATGACTTGTTTCATACCCTGGTACATTTGGAACGTGCATCGGGCTATACCCCCCCTAACTCTCCAACATTAAGGGTCGGCGCGCCGCCCCTCGATAAGTTTGACAAGGCAGTTCACTCTATCCCAATGCTGTCGCTTGACGATGTTTTTAGTGTGAACGAGGTGATAGACTTTGACTATCGTGTCAGAGAGACTTCAGAGATTTCAGGCGCTGCCTATACAGTCGAACCAAAATACGACGGGCTTGCCGTTGAGCTTACCTATGAACACGGCCTTTTAACAAGGGCGGCAACGCGCGGTGACGGCACAACCGGCGAAGACGTTACTCAAAACATCAAGACCATTAAGAGTGTCCCATTGTCTATTGCAGGCGATGACATCCCGGAGTTAATAGAGATACGTGGAGAAATATATATGACCAAGGCAGACTTTGAAGAGCTTAATACAAGGCGCGAGTTAAACTCCCAATCTTTGTTTGCCAATCCGCGCAATGCCGCCGCCGGTTCTATCAGACAGCTTGACCCCGCCGTAACGGCAGAGAGAAAACTAAGCATCACCTGCTACGGCGCGGGAATTATTAAAGGTGTCACTCTATCATCTCAGACTGAACTTATAAGCTGGCTGAATAAACGCCTCTTTCCCACCCCCTATCTTTTTAAATCGGCAAGCGGTATCAACGAGGTCATTAGCTATATTGAAAAAATGGACGCTGAAAGAGCAGAACTCCCATTTAATATTGACGGAGTTGTGGTTAAAGTAGATTCGTTCGCCCACAGAGAGCTTCTGGGTGAGAAGACCCGTTGCCCGCGCTGGGCAATTGCATATAAATATCGCGCCCAACAGGAACACACCCGCATTCTTGATATCGTCCCAAGCATAGGCAGGACAGGCGTCATCACGCCGGTTGCCATACTTGAGCCTGTTGCCGTTGGCGGCGTAACCGTATCGAGGGCTACGCTTCACAATTGGGATGAGATCAAGCGTTTGGAAATCAGGCAGGGCGATAAAGTCATTGTCGAGAGGGCAGGGGATGTCATACCCAAGATTGCTGGCGTACTAAGCCATGACGCGGCCTCAGATGCACAGGTGATTGAGCCTGAGGTATGCCCTGAGTGCGGCGCAAAGGCCGTCAGAGAAGACGGCGGGGCAGTGCTCAGGTGTAGCGGTGGTATACACTGCCCGCCGCAGCGTCAGGGGCGCATTATCCACTTTGTCTCAAGGGCTGCCATGAATATAGATGGCTTCGGGGAGAAAATAGCCGTCCAGTTGTTTGAAAACGGCCTTGTAAAAGATTTCACAGACATCTTCAGGCTCACAAAGGGAGACCTTGAAAAACTTCCGGGATTTGCGGAAAAATCGGCAGACAATCTCATCAACTCCATAAACAGATGTAAGGCGGTAACGCTGTCACGCTTTATATATGCGCTGGGAGTCAGACACTGCGGCGAGTTTGTCTCAAAACTCATCGCCGAAAACTTTGAAACCATTGAATCCCTCTACGGAGTAAAAGAAGAGACCCTCAATGCGATAAAACAACTTGGCCAGATAACCGCCGCGGCTGCATCAGGGTTCTTCTCGGACAAGAGTAATATCAGCTCTATAGAGACGCTGAAAACTCTGGGCTTAACAATATCAAACCCTGACTACCGCGCTTTCGCAGACAGCCACGGCAGAGGGAAATTTACGGGGCTTACTTTTGTCATCACAGGTACCCTGCCCTCTTCCCGCAGAGAAGTTGAAGGGCTAATCCGCAACGCAGGAGGGGCAGTATCATCGGCAGTATCAAAGCACACCGCCTACATCATAGCAGGACAGTCGCCCGGCTCAAAACTTAGCAAAGCACAGGCCCTGGGCGTTAAAATCATCGCCTACGAAGAGTTCATGTCCATTTTAGCGGACTAGTATTCGACGTATTTGGCGATAACCTTGCCGACGATTCTCAGGTTTTTCCTGTCTCTTCCGCTGATGATAATATCGTCATACTCAGGATTCAGAGGCTTCAGAAGTACGCTGTCGTCAAGCACTTTGAGTTTTTTAAGCGTTACGTCGTCATAAAACTTGGCAACGACATAATCTCCGCTTTCCGAGGCCAACGACGGGGAGACGACAACAAACTCGCCTGCCTTAAACTCCGGTTCCATGCTGCTGCCCTCAACCCTTAAAGCAAAGGCGTGCTCATCCTTAGTATCATAAGCAAGCCAATGGTCTGCATAACCGGGCTGGAAGATATCAACCGCCTCATGCCACAGGCCAGCCTTGACCCACGAGATGACAGGTACTTTTTTGGCCTTTTTAACCTTGGCATGGCTAATGCCGGCGTCTGAGTAGAAATCTTCCTCTGGGATAGCAAGGGCCTTAGCGATGCGGCTGATGTTTTTCTTGCCGAAACCGCGCTTGCCGGTCATATAGGCGTTAAGGTTTTGCGGCATGACGCCAATCATTTGGGCAAGCTCCTTCTGCTTGATACCGCGCTGCTGGAGTATCCTGATAATCTTATTTCTGACGCGTTCATCAATAGCCGTATTCATATCATCTGTATGATAACGCAACAGGAGGGAAAAGATACATTATGCCGCATGTTTTTTAACTGCGCACTACTACAATATGCTGCATTACCGCTATTACAAAAAAAATAATAATTACTATTGACAACTAATATATTATGTGTTATATTAGTTTATGAAGCGTGGTTTTACAAGGTCGTGGCGCAGGGAGCTGACCAGCAATGTCTGGGCAATGCCTCCAATGTATCACAGGGTGTTTTATTGGCTCAGGCAGAAGGCTAAGTGGAAACCAGACCTTGTGCCCACTGACAGGGGCCTGGGCATCTGGCTTGACCCAGGTATGCTCATTACCAGCTATCAGATTATTGCCGAGGGTGTGGCGTATCTTGACATGGGCATAGTACGGCAGCCCTCTAAAAAGACAATTGGCAAAATTCTCAAATGGCTGCAAATAAATGAGCAGATTCAGCTTATCGCAGGCCATTACGGCACGACGATTAAAATATCTAACTGGGACAAGTATCAAAATGCCGTGGCTGCTCCCCTACAAACTAAGGGCGGAGGCCGCGGCAAAAGGCGCAAGCCTGACCCATATGCCCACCTTTATATCAAGACTGTAAACAGACGCGCTGAGGCATACCATGACTGATAACGGCTGCTTGCACATGATCCCGCGCACGGGGGCGGTTGAGATTGAGCGCCAACGGGCGCGGTTAAAATGGAAGGACACCATAAGGAAAAAGATAACAGAGATTATGTGCAGGTGCGGCGTACCGGTAAAGTTCTCCGATGCGGAGCAGCGCTCAATAAGCGCAGACATTTTGCAGATGGCTGCGTGTGTGTTTAACAATGAGGGATTATTTATTTTTGGCCGCCCCGGCGTTGGAAAGACGCATGTTGCCGCACTCTGCGTAAGGGGTTTTATATTGGCTATGGAGCCTGTGTTCAGGCAGGAACATGGCACCGTGCCGCAGGAGGTTGGCTATCCGGCCTTCAGCACAGTGGCCGATATGCTTTTGGCCGTAAGGGATTCATTTCGTCAAAAGGAGTTTTCTGAAAACGACATCCTGAAAAAGTATTCAAGCGCGCCGCTTGTCGTGTTAGACGACTTAGGGGCGGAGAAAGTAACCGAATGGTCTGCAAAGACGCTCTACTCGGTAATCAACAGAAGATATGCCGACAATCTGCCGCTTATTATCACAAGCGCTATGAATCTGAAGGAACTTGAGGACAGATATAATGCGGCCAGCCCAGGCATTGGCAGCGCTATAGCGGTAAGAATTAGTGAGACGAGCAAAATATTGAGCCTTCATGCGGCTCGAAAGAAAGCGGCCTCAGGCCGTAAAAGGAGGAGGACAGATGAGAGAGTATAATTTTGCAAGAAATGAGGTTTCTCTGGTAACATCATGTATGCGGTGCAAAAAGTACATAACCTGTGAAGAGACATGCGTATATGTTGACATGCTGCTACCGGTAAACACGTATTCGCCGGAGATAACCGCAGACGACAATGTGCTGACGGCAGACTACAAGGAAGTCCTGAACGAACTCAGAGAAGGCAGGGAGCAGCTCAAAAAAGTCAACATTGGAAAAATCAGACGAATAAAAGACGTCAGGCTTCGCGCGATAGCCGGGATGATATACAGCAGGGTCAGTATATTTGAGATTGCCGCCCTGCTTGATAAGTCAGTATCTCAGATATACAGAATAGTCAGCAGGGGGCAGTCACAGATTTGAGATGCTGCGGGGTTTCTTCAGGAAGGTCCTGCATGATGGATAGTCGGAACAGCGGAATCTAATGATGTCCTCTTGTTTCATGTACAGGTGCATGGGCCTTCCGCAGACGGGGCAATTTGGCCTGCCCTGCCGTCTCCCGCCAATTGAAAACTGCCTCCCGCAGACCAGACACAAGCGGCGTCGTTTGCCGCTTTTTGTTGTCCCGTATTTATAGGACGCATCAAGTCCGCATACAGGGCATTTTTCTTGTGTATCATCCACCGTTGTCCCCCGCCCGCCAGATTATAACATAATACGGATAGAAAAAAGTTTACCCGCCGGGGGTGCTTGACAACTCGCCTGCAATAGATGTATTGTTATCAATCCGCTGGAAGGCAGAAGGCTCTGTCTGCCGCGAGGAAGGGGCATTAAAATGTGTTTTAATAATTCCCGCGAATTTGAAAATGGCTGAAGAGAAGATTTCACCGCAGCAGGTGAAAGACCCTTTGCGGGTTTCTTTTATCATCCCGAACTGGAACCATAGACAACTCCTTGACGAATGCATCTCGTCAATAAAGCAATTGACCGGCGGCTTTGAAAAGGAGATAGTCGTCGTTGACAATGCCTCCACAGACGGCAGCGCCGAATATGTCAAAAACACCCATCCCGATGTGATTTGCCATTGCAATGCCGAAAATGCAGGTTACGCAAAGGCGACCAATCAGGGTGTGTCTATGTCAAGCGGACAGATGCTTTTTTTATTGAATAACGATGTCAGGCTCTTTGCCGACTGTCTTGAGGAGCTTGTTAAATGCCTGAACAGAGGCCCTCGCATTGGCGCTGCTGCCCCGTTGCTATACTATCCGAACGGCAGATTTCAGATCTCATGCCGGCGTTTCCCAACCCCTGCGGCATTGGCCCTGGAGCAGTTTGGGGTGTTTCGACTGGGCGGCTACAGGAAATGGAAGCTGACTGAACAGGAACATCGCCTCTATTGCGAGGCGCTTCAGCCTATGGCCTCGGCGCTTCTGATAAAGCGGGAGTGCTGGGATGAGGTAGGCCCCTTGGACGAAAGATTCCCTATCTTTTTTAACGATGTTGACTGGTGCTACCGTCTGTATAGATATACGAACTTTAAGATTGCCATATGCCATGCCGCAGGGGCCTGCCACCATGAGGGAGTATCTGTAAACCGCCTTGGATTTCGGAAGAAGATTAATTTTTACAGGGGTCTTTTCGATTTCTACAAGAAACACTACCTCAGACGATATATTTAACAGGACATTTCTACTTTGGTGCAACACGCCGGTCTTCCATATTTGACAAAACAGTGCCAAATATCACATTATCTATCGCCAGAAAAATTAAAAGGGGGTAATGATGAGAAGATGGTTTGTAGCAGCGGTAAGTTCAATTTGTTTGTTGGCATTTAGTGCAAGTGCGTTTGCCGCATTTGGATGGGAACAGTTTAAGGACAGGAGCTATGGGTTTTCGATGCTTGTGCCTAAGGGTGCCAGGCAGATACCATTAAAAGAAGGCAAGGGCTGGACGGGTGTGCAGTTTGACGTCAGCAAGGACACCCAGATATGGGTCTATGCTAAGCAGGGAGATTTTTACGCAACACCGGAAGAGCTTAGGAAATTTGCTGTTAAGGCGTCTGATATTCCGGCCAACAACTGGACGCCGATTAAGGAGATGACCGGGAAAAATATTAGCGGCTTTAAATGGCTCGAAAGCTATCATGCCTCTGGAAACAGCCATTGGGTTATTGCGATGTTAGGGGTTGGGCCAAAGGGCGATTTCGTAATCTTCCTTGGCTCAAACGACGCCGAGTACCACGCATATGAGGCCGACTTTGAGAAGTGGTTCTCAAGTATCAAGGTTTTCTAAGTTGCGCCTTGCGTCTTAGTACGCCGCGCTAATCAAGCCGCGGGGTGTTTAATCACTCTGCGGTTTTTTCATTGCCGCTTGCGTCGGCGACTCTCGATGGAAAGAGAAGGTGTCAGTCAAAATTTCCATAAAGCGTTAAGATAATGACACTATATTTTATGCATATCGTTTATTTATGAAGAAAAAAAGACATCTGTCCTTTGGCGTTTTAATGGAAGCGTTTTCCTCTATATTGGGTGGGATTGAAGATTACTAATGATAAACTAAAAACTCGTCTCATTTTGTGTAAAATTCCGTTCATCCCCACCTCCACAGCAAAGATTACAGCATACATTTGCCCTTTCGCCGTTCATTGAGAATTGCTGTAGAAAAAGGGATTGAGTTTAATTTCCCTTCTGTGTTATTTTTTAGTGATGGATGCACTTAGCGGGCTGTTTTCCCTGATTGACCGGCGGCTTTCGTACATGAAGGCCGTAGCGGCCTATAAGTGGTCGGAGGGGCTTCCTATTGACGACGCTACGCGCGAGGACATCGTGCTGCGCGACTCCCTTTCCGCATCCAGGGACATGGGCCTCGACGTTGAATCTATGAGAGAGTTTTTCCTCTTGCAGATTCAGATAGCAAAACAGGTGCAGACTGCATGGCACAATAAGTGGAAGTCAGAGGGGGTTGGCCGCAAGAGCCTGCCAAATGCTGACCTTCAGGCGCAAATCCGCCCTGCGCTTATAGAGGTCGGCACCGATATTGTGAGAAAAATCAAGGAAGCGCTTCCTCTCTTGCAAGATAATGGCTGCCGGGCGCTCTGCACGGAATCAATCCGCGCCGAGCTTAAGACCGAACTCATTGAAGACGAAATGAAACTAAAGCTGCTTGAGTCGCTATCGCGCATAAAGACCGCCTGATCTGACATGAAATTCACTTACTCCGGCTAAACGATGAGACAAGGACAACAATCCTGTCCTGTATGTCCTTGATGTAAGACGGGTCGCCTATAAAATCCTCCATCATTATGGCAAAGGCCACAGGGTCGCCGTCCTGTGTTTCCGTATAACCGGCAATAGTGCTGACGCTTGTGTGCAGGCCGGTCTTTGCCCTTACTCTGCCCTCTGCCGGGGTGCTTTTCATGCGTGATTTCAACGTGCCGTCAACGCCTGCTATAGAGAGGGATTCGACGAATGTCTCCCTTAGCCTGTCGTTTTGATAGATGCCCGTAAGCAGGCTGACCAACTGCGAAGGGCTTACAAGATTATAACTCGATACCCCGGAGCCATCGGCAATTACAAGTCTGGCAGTGTCAATGCCCATTCCTTTCAGAAACTCCTTAATCGCGGCAATCCCTTTTTCAGCCGTACCCGGAGGGGACTGAAGCTCTGCCCCAAGGGCTTTCATCAGCAGCTCGGCATAGAGGTTGATGCTCTTTTTGTTTATCTCTTTGATTATCTCAGAAAGCGGCGAAGACGAATGTCTAAGCAGCTCCGGCGCGTCATTTGGGACGGCGCCCTCTTTTACTTCACCGGCGACAGAGATATTATTGGCCGCAAGCAGCTCTGAAAAAAGGCGGCATGTATAGCTTGCAGGATTAGTTATCTCAATAGAGAAGTTTCTCTGTGGCCGGCCAACGGCAATATCTCCGGTTACGGCAATGACGTTTTGGCGCTGCCGCCATTTTCTCTCGGCCTTTACGTCGCCCTCCTCTTGCGATGAGATGGTTATGGCGGCGTTTTCAATAGTAATATATGCAGTCTTAGGTTCGGTGACGACAACGGCGGGCATACCAGCTCTGAACGCCGGTCTTATCCTTACGGTAACGCAGTTGTTGTTTACGGTAAGCCCCCCTATGGGCGCGAAGAAGCATGAGGATGCGTCATCCCACATCCAGCCCTTGCCGTAGTGCCAGTCGTCAAGATAGGTCTCGTCGCAGATGAGGCTGCCGCTTATGCGCTCTACGCCTTTGGCCTTTAACTCCGCAGCAAACCATGACAGCGACTCAGTGGTGAGCGTTGGGTCGGCGCTGCCCCTGAGGTAGAGATTGCCGGTTAATGCGCCGTCTCTTATATCTGATGAGTTGGCGTAGATGGCGGTATTAAATCTGAAACCCTCGCCGAGGGCTGAAAGGGCTGCTGCGGTAGTGAATAGTTTCAGCGTTGAGGCCGGTTGAGTCAATAGCTTGTCGTCTTTGGCATATAGAACCTCGCCGGTCTTGAGGGAGACGATTTTAACTCCTGCATGGCTTTGCGAAAGGGCAGTGCTTTTCAGCAGTGTATCAATCTTTTGGCGAAGGTCGGCAACGGCGGGCGATGGCGGGGCTGCCGCCACAGTGGAGACTGTTACAAAAAGCCATAAAAAGACGGCAGCGGCATATCTACGGGCAGCCATATGAAGTTCCATGCGGCATGATAACGCTTATTCTTTAGAAATTACAACAGTCACCGCGCTTTTGTCATAGCCTTAGAAGAGCCTGTCAGCGCACCTGCGAATGTTTAAATCTTTATTGGTGAAATTATATGTAACCTCATCCTGGTCAAAATTTTTACCGTCGTCTATGACTTCTCCTTTATCGTCAATAGTGTCCTGTTCCATCTTTAAACTAAATTTCATTGTTACATTGTCTAATTTAACACCCGGACGAGTCTTTATTACCACGAAATCATCGTAGAAAAATTTTTTGTCAAAGCCGCAGGGGCCGCCCGGGCAAAAGGCGTCGTAGTTTCCATGGTAGTTCTTATTATTCTCTACAGCAAATCCCATTGACGGCATTTCTGGTATGCGGTGTATTTTGGCATTAGTTACGTCAAACTCGAAGCCGCGAACCCGGCGAAATACCTTGTTGGGTTTGGTAAACTTCTTCAACGAAACGCAGTAGAGGCCATCACCCCCCTCAACAAAAGAGAAGGCGAACAGGACTATTGCCAACATGATTAATGTCTTCGTGGTTTTTTTGGGAAGCATTTGTCTATCTTTTTTACATCAAAAGGAGATGTATGTATTGATAATGAGTCTAATACGGAAGCATGTGTTCTGCTAATGCCTTCTTTGTCAATATATATGGCGATAAATTGTATCATTATTTTATATCCAGACATATCTTTAGGTTGTCTAAGAATAGCAAATTTCTCCAGGTCTTTATAGCTGATAGCATCGTCATCCGACTTTGCCGCGGCGGTGACCGTAGTAATATCCCCATCATTATTATCATAAATATATTCCCATGAAGATGGAAAATTGGGAAGATCATATATATAAGCGAAGGAAACGGAGATTTCAAATGCCCTAAGTCTTCGTGTTGCAAAATAGTGGCTGTCACCAAACAAGGCATAATAATACGTATCTTCACATTTGGCCGCAACCGAAACATCGGCGGCGGTAAATATCATCAGCGCCAATACTGCCAGCAAAACCGCAAGTCTACTCATCAGGTTAATCATCATGGACCTTCAGGCATTTATGAATTTTCTTAATAACAAAGTCTTTCGTGCCAAGGACTCTGAGTTCAGAGATTCCATTGGGTTTAATATAAATCAGTTTCATAGTAACATACCGTTTGTTACCTCTTATATATGGTGTTATAATAAGTGTGAAAAAGTCCTTAAAATACTTTATATCTACAGCATCTTTGTCTGAATAAGATGTTGCCATTACATATAATGTGTTCTCATTAAAGTCATAACGCCAACCATCGGGTATTTTGGGTATGCCATATATAGCATAGCCTGTATCAAAAAAGAATGCCCTAACTTTATAATTCTTCTTAAGGTATGAGTTTTTTAATGAGATAGTATAAAACTTGTTCTTGCATTTACCTGCATGTACAGTCTTGGGTGAGAATACCGCCAACGAAATAATCAACAAGACAGCTAATCTCACATACAACGACATATGTTAAACTCCCGCTCTGATTGTCTATCATTGTTCGGGCCACAGCGTTAGTAAAGACTGCTGCTGCAACGATGTATGTTCAAATCTTTATTCGTAAAGGTGTATTGCCTTTCGTCGTCTTCTGACTTTGTATCTTTACCATAAAGACCAGTCCCATTAGCTTAAACTCTAAATGCAATTTTATCCCAGATTGTCCATTAGGGGAAAGAGTCTAATGGCCGCCATTAGGAAAATAGAGCAAAAAACAGAGGAAAAACAGTAAGATAAGGGTTGCTATATGTTATTATCGAGGCAAAAAAGGAAAGTAAGGAGAGCTTACATGAAAGAAATACAGTTGAGTTTCACAGAAAAGGAGATAACCCCGTGGGGAGGGATGGGGCTGATGAGACGAATGTTGAGCAAAATGGATTTTCGGGAGAGCATTTCTGGGATGAGTTTACCCGATCAAGGGTCGAATCGAGGGTATGCGCCGGAGCAGCTGATAGAGCAGTTTATGCTTGGGGTGTGGTGTGGAGCAAACCGGTTTGAGCACATGGAGGTTACGCGCCATGACGATGTACTTAGGCGCATATTTGGGTATAAGCGAATGGCGGGACATAAAGCATTTATGAGGTACTTCAGCAAGTTTGACCAAGGGACAAATCAGCGGGTATTTCAGGCAATGTACATGTGGTTTTTTGACCAATTACGATTTGACAACTTCACGGTGGATATGGATTCCACGGTAATGAGCCGGTACGGGCAACAGGAGGGAGCCAGACGAGGGTACAATCCCCATAAGCCCGGCAGGAATTCACATCATCCATTATTGGCGTTTATTGCGGATTGCCGGATGGTGGCCAACTGTTGGTTAAGATCTGGAGATGCATATACATCAAACAACTTTCAAGGTTTTCTTGAAGACACCCTGGATAAATTGACTGGCAAGAAAGTAGGGCTGTTGAGGGCAGACAGCGGCTTTTACAGCAGGGAGATATTAGAGTATCTGGAAAGGGGCGAAAGACCAATACCGTATATAATTGCGGTGCGACTGTATCCGGCAATACAGCGAATGCTGTCTGGACACCGGCAGTGGATACAACTTGGAGATGGAGTGGAGGTAGCCGACAGCTATTATGAAAGTCCTGGGTGGGGTAAAGCGCGCAGAATGATAATGGTGCGGCAAAAGATTTCAGTTCGTCCCAAGGCAACAGGAAAGTCTTTGAGGCTTTTCCCCGATGACGATCTCTATGGAGACTACCGCTATGGTTGTTTTGTTACAAGTCTTGAGCTTCCTGCCGGGGTAGTATGGAAAATCTACCGCATGAGGGCTGACGCCGAAAACCGGATCAAGGAGTTGAAGTATGACTTTGGAGCCGGCAGCTTTAACGTAAGGCAGTTCAGTGCCACGGAGGCAGCTATGAACTTCGTAATGCTGGCCTACAATCTGATGAGCCTGTTCAGACAGATAGTTCTTAGCGGCAAGGTGCAGCCCACATTAAAAACAATGAGATACAAACTATTCTCTATCGCCGGATATCTGACCAAAGAGGGAAGTGCCCGTATTTTGAAACTCTCGCTTGCTATGAAACGACGCGAATGGTTCACTGGCCTTTGGAACAAATCAAGGTCTTTTGACCTCCCGATTCAGTTCGCTTCTCATCTCTAATGGACAATCTGGGTTAACTCTTTGTTTTTACGCAATATTAATTCATAACACTGTCCTATATCTCAAACTTCCATGTGCATTGTTCTGATGTATTTCAAGTCCGTCAAGCAGCCAGTTTAGTTCTCTGCTCCCTATCTCCAAAGTCTTCTCTTTAGTGTCTGGCCACTTGAACCTATCCTTCTCAAGACGCTTCTGCCACAGACAGAAACCGTTTCTCTCCCAATAAAGTACTTTCACTATGTTTCTCCTGCGATTGCTGAATACAAACAGATACCCTGAAAATGGATCAAGCTCCAGTGCCCCCTCTACAAGCATAGATAGCCCATTTATCGATTTCCTCATATCCGTGCTGCCTCCCGCCAGATACACAC